>CAYGPI010000017.1:0-32996 GCA_964351745.1 uncultured Francisellaceae bacterium | reverse complement strand
TACCAGGTGCTAAAACATCCATAGCCGCCACAGTTTCATTGTCATCGTTCATGCGCATATAGAAAGCTTTGATACCCTTTGGGTAATTCATGAGAGCCACGGGTTTTTTGACATAAGTTTCACAGAGAAAACGTTCGTGCTCTGATTGAAGATCGGAGCCGAACTTGACTGGGAATTCAAATTTTTTACCTGATTTTTCTAAAATTTTAATGGCCTGAGCATAATCCATACGTTCAATATCATTGTTAAGCATGACGTCTAAGCGCTCAATGCAAGTTTTATCGATTCGTTGTGCAAAGAAATTCATATCATCGCTACATTTTTCTAGTACTGTTTTAAAAACGTACTTAAGCATTTTTTCAGCCAGATCAATATTATCCTGAAGGTTCGCGAAAGCTATTTCAGGCTCAATCATCCAAAACTCAGCAAGATGGCGTGCTGTATTGGAGTTTTCAGCTCTAAACGTTGGGCCAAAAGTATAAACTTTACTCATGGCTAAACAATGCGTCTCAACATTAAGTTGGCCAGAAACAGTTAAAAAAGATTCTTGCTCAAAAAAGTCTTGGTTGTAATCAATTTGATTTTTGTCATTTCTGGGCAGATTATTAAGATCTAAAGTGCTGACTTTAAATAACTCGCCAGCGCCTTCGCAATCGCTTGAGGTTAAGATTGGCGTATTAATCCAATAAAATCCTTCATCGTCCAGAAACTGATGAATGGCTTTAGCCGCGGCGTGCCTGACACGTGTGACGGCGCCTATGACATTGGTGCGAGGCCTTAAATGAGCAACTTCTCTTAAAAACTCTAGGCTGTGATGTTTGGGCTGGATAGGGTATGTTTCAGGATCATCAACAAAGCCAACAACTTCAACATGACTGGCTTGAATTTCAAACTTTTGGCCTTTACCTTGCGACTCTACAAGTTTTCCTGAAATTTTAACGGAGCAGCCTGCGGTGAGCTTGAGAATTTCTTGCTCGTAGTTATCTAATGTGTTTGGCACAACACTTTGAATGGGATCAAAGCAAGATCCATCTCCAACATTAATAAAGGAAATGCCTGCTTTGGAGTCTCTACGGGTCTTAACCCAACCTTGTATGATGACTTGAGAGTCAATGTCTGCAGCCCCGGATAGTAGTTTTTTGATAGAATATAACACTAGTTAGCCTTATAATTTTAACGTTATTTTTGCAAAATTATACCATGCTTAGATTGTTGTTGTTGATTAGAATTTAAGGTTGGTTAAGTAGCTTTTCGTTTGGCTGAATTATTAATACAAAGTATAGTAATGGTATAATTAGTGGCGATCTCTGATAATTGATGGTTTTCTTTCTTTTCCGATTTTTCCTTCACGAAGCAATTGGTTTTTAAGTTTTTCCTTTTCGGTGCATTCCTTAAATTTGCATTCACTGCGTTTGGGCGGCTTATCTGTTGCTCTTCTCATTTCAGCGCTATAACTAGGTGTTGCGAAAATGACGCAAACTAGTAAAGTGAGCCATGGTTTTGTTGTAGATAGCATTTATCATCCCACTAACATAAGAGCCGACAACATGCATGTTTGGCATAGATGCGTCGGCTTAGCTGTTATTTTAAACTTCAAACAAATTGTCCGAGGCTTAGTTTCTTTGTAGTCTAGAGTATTTTACGCGGTATCTTGAGTAAAAACAGATCATGTTCACTATGCCGTAGAGGCATATTACCATCCAGGCCTTGTCTGGCGTGCCGCCATGAACATTAATAATATAATACATTGGAATAAGACCGAATAGCCATGCATTTATCGCGTTAACAATCATGATAAACAAAGTGTCCTCAATGGCAGTTAAAAATCCAGCGCAAATCCATACCATACCATCGACCACATAATAAGCAAGAAAGTACCAGCAGGCGATTTTGGTGTAAAGTAAGAGTGCTTCATGGTTTACTTCATTTCCTTGAGTCTTTATAAACTCATTAATTAGCCACTCAGGTTTCACTAGCATTGGCAAAATAAAAGCAGCCCCAATGAGTAGATGCAGCATAGTCGCTGAATTAAAAGTAGATTTAGCTTTTTGAATATATTTTGCGCCTACTAGGTTTGAAGCGCAGGCAACCACACCGCCACTTAGCCCTTGCGTTGTAAAGGCTACTAACCCAAAAATAGTTTGACCAATAGCAAGAACTGCAACATGTAGTTCTGATACCAACGAGACAAGATGAAATTGCATACTCCAAGCAGCAATTTCAATCATATGCCCTGCGGCAGATGGGAACCCAACCTTAAAAGATTTCATAAAGGCTTTAAATTTAAAGTGGTAATGGTTGGTCAGGTAAGTAATGCGATTCTTGTACGAGAAAAAACCATAGAAAAGCGCTGCGAATTGAAATGAATGAGCTATAAAAGTAGCATATGCCGCACCATTAATCCCCATTGAAGGGATCCATCCATGCCCAAAGATAAAAAGAACATCCAAGACCACATTAATGACATTGCTAGCTATGACAACAATGGTCAGTCTTTGTACATCTCCCCGCCCAACATAGAAACCACTTAATGCAGCATTGGCTGTTACAATAGGGCCGGCAAGCATGAGCCATTGGAAGTAACCTCGACCCTCTAAGGTGTAACGTTCCGGTAAAAACATATCTTGCATAAAGCTTAATGGCACAAAGATAGCGATGCTAAATAGAGCTAGCCAAAGCATCTGCCACACATGAGAGCCAATTTTCTTATAATCTTTTGCGCCATATGATTGCCCAACATAGATTTCACAAATACCCGCGATCCCCATGCCACCTAAGTGGAAAACCATGACAGAGATGCCAGCGGTTGCTGCGGTATTAAGCGCCGTTAGGGAGTATTTCGCTAAGATGAGTCTATCAAAGAACATCATTAAGGCGCTTGATAGCGCTGATAGCATAAGTGGAACCGATAAGTAGCTTATCTCTTTGAGGCTTCCAACCTTAAATCTTGTTAAGGGTTTGAATGGTTCATCGAGTTTCACGTAAGGCTCCGGTCGGTTTTCAGGCCTTGTAATGATACTGTAAACAAGATGGTTAAGGTAGGTTTAGCATCTTATATGCCATATGAACGGTAGCTAACACTTGACAAGCGTAACCCTTTTAGTTAACATGCTGACAAATTCGGTCTTGTAAGAGGTTAATATATATGAAACAGCTTGATAATACTCAAATTTCTAGCATTCACGGTGGTGCTTTTATTACGACAGTTCTTGAGTATGTAGGAAAAGCTTATTTGATGGAGGTAGGCAAGCAGGTGGTTGCGGGTACGTATTATACTGTCCAGCAGGCCGCGCAATATGGCAAGCCAAAACCACCAACCTCTGTGGGTTTTTCAGATTTTAACATACCTGCATCTTATGTGGCGACATTTGGAGCCGGTGTGGCTGCTGGCATTGTAAGTAGGATGCTTTAATATCTAATTCTGGGGCCGAGCCATGGCCATGTCAGGATGCGAGCAAGTACCTGCGGCTATATCATGAGTCATGCCAATGATATCAGCGTTGCAAGAGCTAAATCCAAAACTTTAAACTTTTCAAAGCACTCTAATATGGCAGGTATCGAATCGTATCAGAGTGCCTAAACTGAGTGTTTTTATCCACATATTTGGCTTTGAAATTTCTAGTTTTGATATATTCCTTAATCGCGTTATGATGCCTTACCAATAGGGTTCATCTTTATAAATCTTGAGAATGTTTTGAAGATTACATGTGAATATCAGCAAATGGGCGTTGAAAGCTTCTACAAGGATAAGGGAGCTATCTATTGCAACCCCCATGAAGCTGAGGTGAGGAAGGCTCTTATTCATTCCATGAAAGCATGGCAGATTGATCTTCAACAGGGCGTTATTGATTTAGCGGCAGGCTCGGGAGAGGTGACTATTGCGCTTAATGAGCACTTTACAAACCATGACACGATAGGCATTGATCCTTATACATGGGAAGCCTACCAAAAAAGAACTGGTCTAAGTTGTTTAAGGATTAGTTTTGAAGACATTTCAAAAGGAAAGTTCCCAGGAACTCTTTTCGGAAAAGGGCTCATTGTCTGCTCATACGCTATGCACCTTGTCGACGAAAGTTGGTTGCCAGCACTTTGCTACCAACTGTTAAAATGCGCTCCTTATTTGATCGTTGTAACGCCACATAAGAGACCTGTCTTGAAAAGAGACTGGGGTTGGTTGTTGGTAGAAGAGTTGAAATATCCAAAGACAAGAGTGCGTCTTTATGCCCACAGTACCTCAAAAGGTACTACTTAAGCTTATTTTCTTCTAACCGAATCGTTATTGCGCCTTATAGAGTCAAAGAATCATTTTATCTAAGAGTCTTCTGCCAACTAAGCCTATTGATAGCCATGGATGCTTGTCAGTCGTATGGCGGTGAATTTGGCATGAGATAAAAGATTCTTTTCTTACTGAGAAACCCTAACATTACTGTGGGCAGCTTAGAGCTGCGATGGTATCTAAAGGATGCACTTTATCCTGCGGGCAGGTAGGCTTGTCGGTTTTTAATTCACTTTCAATAGCTATGTGCTAACATAGTTTACTCATTCATGTTTGAAGGAACTTCCCATTCTTCAATTTTGTTGCTTTCTGTAAAATTGTGAGGATGTCTAGTGATGTTCAAATGGCTACTATACTTGCTTCTACTTATATATACCTATATTTATAGCTCAGTATTTGTTGAACCCTTGTTTCCTGATCACATTTTTATCCTAACAATAGGCTATGCCGTGCCGTCGCTATTTTATTTCGATTACTTTTATAAAATGCGTATTATATTTAACCGGACATCAAAGGAATCTAAAATTAAATCTACTCGGCAGATTGAGAGCAAAAGATTCAAGGAGTATCTTTGTTCAGAAGCATTTTTAGGCTTAATATCTTCAAGTTTCGGCTACTGCACGTACTCAACTTATTTGATTTACACTATAAATAGTCTGAGGAGTGCTATTCATGCTGGCACTAGATTGCTTATTTTTCTTCCCTTTGAGAGTTTATTTATGATGCTCATTGGTTTGCTTTTTGGTTTGTACCTAGGCAAAAGAATTCAATCCCGAGTTATGTCTTTGGTTGAATTCTAAGCGCCTAACGGGAACATGCTAAAAATATGGCCCAACCTGATTATTTGGTTTACTAGGCTACATTCCTGTGATTATAAAACTACAGGAATATAGCTTATCTAGATCCGTAGGCTGCCTTGGTATTCTTGGTGCAATTTACGACAGCCTTTTAAGTAATTTGCCTACTAATCAATTTCGAAACTAATCTTGGCATTTATTCTAAATTGGGATATCTTGTCATTTTTAACAACAGCTTCCATCTCTTTGATGTAAACAGACTTTATACCTTTCACTGTGCTGGCAGCTTTGCTTACAGCTTGCTGCGCCGCATCTTCCCAACTTTTATCTGATTGCGCAAGAACTTCGATAACTTTTAGAATGGCCATAATGAGTCCTATTATTATTGGTAACCCTATAAGGTTAGCATCAATTTAGTGAAGCACTGGAGAGTAAATATTCAGCTCTATATATTTAGGTGCTAATATCGATTCTATTCTCCTTGATAATACCCAATGTTTTAAGAAGCCATCGGCTAAGTAATATTTTGGAGAGTGCAGCGTTATCTATAACTAAGTTTCTCAGACTTCCTACGGTTTGATAATGACGGTTGTGATAAATCGTTTATCACTTTTTCAACTTCTCGTTTAAATGAAAATGTTAAAGGTTTTTGACTCGGTAATTGCTGAAAAATATTGTTGAGTGCTGTAGCCAAATTATCGTTTCCAGCATCTCTAGCAATCATAGCAAGGGTCTTATGATGATGCTTTTTCGATAAAATTTTAATGGCGTCGCAACCTTTCATGGCATATAGAAGCGAAGGGAGCAATGCGTGAAGCGAAGTTATTTGTGATGAGCATATATACTCTAAAGGAGTACAACCGTTTAAACCATGGCGCGATGAAAGCTTAAAAAGTTGGGAGCCATCTAAGCGCTCGATTAAAAGCTGTAGAAATAAAGGATTCTGTTGTGAAACTGCCCATATCATGAGAGAGTCGTGCCCTCTATGACCGATCGCAAGCTTAAATAAATGACTTTGCTTCAGAGGATGGGCTATGTCGTAAGCTAATCTTTTATCTGGGCAAATAACAGCTAGTAGTAAGGGGGTAGCGCTATAAAAGCTTAGTGGGCTGTAAAGTGTATAAAGCTGCGCTGAGGATAAACCATTGATAAACTCATGACGTATAAGTTCGTAGTGCTCATGCTCTATCGCTAAGCTTAATGCTGAGTCGTCAGCATTGTCTTTTGACTGTATGACTTTAAATTTCCCTTGTGCCCTGCTATCGCCTAAGAATGTTTGAATAGGGAGACAGTGGTGAGCTGGTTGTGTTTCAGTAAGATAAGTCATTAAAGGTGTTCTACCGTACATATCTTTCAATAGATTAATCTTAATAATCTGTGTTTGGTTAAGCGATCCAATAAGCTGTTCAAATAATAGAGGATCTCTTTTGACTAAAGAGGAAATTGATCTCCCGGAACCATGAAATCTTTGGATAAAATTGAATTGTTCAAAAGTAGTTAATATTTTAAATTGATCTCTAAATATCTCATATGATTTGGAGCTATAATCTCGTAGGGCACCTTGTAATACATTTTTAAGATCTTTAAATGTTTTATTTGGTAGAACTGCAAAAATTTCACATAATCTTATCAATCTACTCATACAGATCATCTTTTGATGAGAAGAAAGGGTTTCAAAATTTTGCATGCTTAGTGACATTAGATGCTGAGCTTCATGTAAGTTAAATCTCTTTTTGAAATCCATCGAGAGAGCCCAAGGATTAAACATTTTAAGCTCATGACCTAATGCTACCTGCATTGCAGAAAAATTTTTAACGTCAAAGTACAGAGGTAAATTTATATTTTGTACAGGAAGCCTATTTACAATCATATTCAACTGAGTCCTTGTTTACTAAACTGTTGATTTAGCATAGCAGTCATAATTAGGGATACAAAAAAAATATTCCTGATGTAATCTCAGATTAAGTGAGTTCTTTTACTCTTAGTTGCAACCGATCCATTCTAATCTTTCTAAAGGGCATAACTTAATATCAATCAATGATTTAGTTGCTGTATAATATTTAAGATTATAATAGAATGATTTTGGTGTAAAACTAACTTGGTTGGGTGCGATTTCATATGGAACCGAATGCTTATGGGTACTATAAAAGTGCTTTAAAATTGAAGCTTCCAGTATCGAGGATGGATGTGGTTTTTGGGTTTAAATTAACCCTGGGAAAACAAAACTATCATTTCAGTTACTGCAACACACCAATTAACTCTGGTGTTAGCGCCATGATTTCTTTGAATAAAGGGATGTGTAATAATTTATTGAGGAGCGAGGGTATCCCGGTCCCTAAAGCTGCAATGCTAGATTACAAGACTTTTTCTCTCGATAAATTAATAACCGTCACTAAACATTTAAAATTTCCAGTCGTGGTCAAACCTTTGATGTGGTCCTTCTGGGGCAAAGATGTGATTTGCAATATCCCAAATATTCAAAAGCTTTTTGAAGAGTCTGAACGTTTAATTCAGCATCACGAATGGTTATATATAGAGGAATTTTATAGTAATTTGCAGTCGTACAGAGTTTTGGTTTTTAAAAACAAGATTCTTGACATAATTGCTCGTGATCCAGCAAATGTCACAGGGGATGGAAAAAAAACAATTGAGAGATTGGTGGCAGACGAGAATGCAAGGAGAGCTAAAAAGGCAACCTTCATCGGGCAAATAAATTTTGACACAGAGTCGTCGTATTGTTTGCAGGACCAAAAGCTTACAAAACACTCTATCCCCAAAAAGGGGCAAGTTGTTTTTATTGGTCATACCTCAAATGCCTCAAGAGGAGGGACAATCAGATCTGTTCCTAATGAAATGTGCAATGAAAACAAAAAATTATTTATGAAAATAAGAAAAACACTGAATATGGATTTAACCGGTATTGACGTCGAGTGCAAATCTCTTATGGAGCCAATCCAAGACAGTGGAGGCGTCATTATTGAAGTTAACCATAATCCTAGTATTCGTATCCATGAAGAAGGGCTTGGCGGAAAAGTTGCATTGGTGACCATGCCAATTATGCGCTCCTTTATCTATAAGCATCCTATCAGTTATTTTTTGAGTCTATTCCGATTTAAAGCCTTCACTTTGTGTTTTCTTTCAGTATGCGTAGCTATGGCAGTAGGCTTTTGGATGGCATATGGATGAATTAAAATTACTTGATGTTACTCTAAGAGACGGTGGTTATCAGAATAATTTTGATTTTAATGAGGCTGACTTGGCTGAGATTTTATCTGTCTTAGATAGCTCTGGTATCGACTATATTGAGTTAGGATACCGAAATGGATGTCTTAACTATACTGACTCAATTGGGCCTGCAGGGTTTTGTAAAAGACCTTATTTAGAGTATTGTTATGATCGAGTACAGACTTCAAAGTTAGCAGTCATGGCTCATTGTGATTACATCACAAAAGATGATCTAAAGGAACTTTCACAGTGCAGCGTTCATTTGCTCCGGTTATGTGCCAAAAAGGGTGAGCATGATAAGGTGTATAACGTCATTGAACTGGCCAATGAATATGGGTTGCAAGTTTCTGTCAATTATATGTATATCACTCAGTACAGCCACGATGAATTACTAAGTTCTCTTGACACAATGTGTGCCTACCAACCTGAGATGATATATTTTGCAGATTCAAATGGTTGCTTGCGTCCAAAAGAAGTTTTGGCGATCTATCAATCTTGTATGGAGCGCTTTAACGTTCCTTTTGGTTTTCATCCTCATAATAATTTAGGGTTAGCTCAGGCTAATGCGCTTGCCGCATATGATGCTGGTGTTAGATTGATAGACGCTTCTCTTGCAGGTTTAGGAAAAGGGCTTGGGAATCTAAAATTAGAATTTTTTGTGGCATTTTTAAAAAGTATACATATTCAAAAGTATGACTTAAAGTCTATTGCCACACTAAGCAATTATGTTAGAACCAAGCTGCAGCACAATCGTCCAATTCCTACGCAAGAGTTTATTAGAGGCCTTTTAGACTTGTCGTCTAAAGAACTGGTAGAGCATTTGAAAACCAAAGAGAATTTTACATGAAATCCATTCTCGTGTTGGCGCCAATGCTACCAGCTAGCCATGATCTTAACAGATTAATGCCAAGTTTAAGTTTTCTTCACGAGCAGTACAACGTGACATGGTATGATCCTTTGGGGCACAGGCTTCAGGTATCTCAAGAAAATTTTACAGATGATTGGGTTGAAAAAATTAGCAAACTATCAAGTTCATTTGATGTGTTCATGGGATTCTCATTTGGTGCTCTGCTTTTGCTACACTGCCTTGCTGGCAACTCATTAAAGGGAAAAAAAATTGTTCTTTTTTCGGCGCCAAGTCTCTTGGATGAAGACCTATCAAAAAAACTTTATGGCATATTAGATTTACTTAAAACGAAAGGCTCCCAAGAGGCAGTTGCACAAATGTATCGTTATGTGCCTTGTGATTTACCTGATAATTTACAGACAGTCTCACCAGACGATGAAAAAATGATACAGAGCAGGTTATTCTTTGGGCTTTCTTATATCTTAAATAATAAATTTCCAGAATCCGTTAAAGAGTCTCGTGGAAAAATATTACAGTTAGTTGGACAAGATTCGCAACTAGTTAAAGAGCGTAATATTTTGTTAACTGCGGGCACCAATTTAAACGTTGTAGTCCACTCAGGTATGCGAGTCCTCGATGATAATCCTGCCATGGTTCATCCGATTATAAGAGAATATCTTGATGACTAAAATACAAAGCATAGCAATCTTACCTGGTGATGGCATTGGTCAAATTGTGACAGAAGCTATTCTCCCAATTTTTAAAGCCTTAGAGCTACCTATCGAGTATACTTTAGGCGAGATAGGTTGGTCTTGTTGGTTAGAGAGTGCTAGCACTGTCCCTGATAGAACATGGAAGTTGATTAAAGAATCTGATTCAACCTTGCTAGGTGCGACGACCAGCTATCCAGAGAGAGAAGCGATGGCGGCTCTGACAGATGAGCTAATTAAGTGCAGCCCATCATATGTTTCGCCATTAGTTCAATTGCGTCAAAAACTCGATTTGTTTGCAAGTGTTAGGCCATGCTTTTCACTGGATAAAAGGCATTGCTTCAATTTATGTATTATTAGAGAAAATATTGAAGGCCTATATTCAGGGTTGGATTTTGATTGCTTGCCTGATGATTTCAGGCAAATAGTTTCAAAACACCCAAACTGGTCATCAAAGATGAACGAGCGTTTTAATTGTACGTTAAGATTGCAGACTGAGTCAGGGTTAAAAAGAATTTTCGAATTTGCTTTCAAATACGCCGTCAAGAATCAGCACTTGCGAGTAACCTTTGCAGATAAACCAAATGTGCTGCGAAAAAGCAGTATGATGAGTCGCGCAATATTTGAAAGTATTGCAAAACAGTACTCAGATATTCAAGCCGATATCATGAATGTCGATGCCATTGGCATGCACTTAGTCAAAAAGCCTGAGCAATTTGGAGTCATCGTTGCCGAGAATATGTTTGGTGATATTTTGTCAGATGTTGCTGCTGGAGTCATGGGTGGGTTGGGTGTCGCACCAAGCGCAAATATAGGTGAAAACTATCAGTATTTTGAGCCTGTGCATGGCAGCGGGATACGGATGGATGATGCCAGAGTCAATCCTAGCGCCATGTTTCTATCTACAAGTTTGATGTTATCTTCGTTAGGGATGGATAAGGCCGCCAAAGCTATTAAAGAGGCTGTCATTGAGGTCATTGAGCACCAAAAGTGGGTGACGCCAGATTTGGGAGGCATAGCAAACACGCAAGAGATGGCTGATGCTATTATTGATAAGGCTAGAAATTTATATGTATCGGAGTTGAGACATGTCTAAAAGCTCTGAGTCAGATCTACTTAATAGCTTGAGCATATTTTCCACACCAGTCATTTCTGATGCTTTGGATGGGTGTGGTTTTGATGGGCTTATTAAAGACATTTACCCTATCGTGCCAGCAGGTAAGGTTATTGGGCCAGTTTACACTATTCTATATGAGCCGTATGATCGGCCTGGGTCATCTTTTGAGCAGGCAAGTAATTACATTGACGAAGTCCCTAAAGGGATGGTGGTGCTCATTGATAATCATGGCGACTTATCTTGCTCTGTCTGGGGTGGCATCCTAACTCATTATGCTAAACATAGTGAATTGATAGGAACCATTGTCCATGGTGCTATCCGAGATGTTGAGGCTGTTAGCCAATCCGGTTATTCAGTATTCGCATCTGGCGTAACGCCGCGCACTGGGAAAGGGCGCTCAAGAATGATTGATAAAAAATGTCCGCTATCTATTGGCTCCGTCAATATAGAGTTTCAAGACATTGTTTTTGCTGATAAACATGGTGTGCTTATCATCCCCAGAAAGCTGCTTTCTAAAGTCCTGACCATGTCAAAAAATATTGTTGCCAATGAAAAATGTATTATGAATAAAATTAGCCAGGGCATAAGCTTGAAAGAAGCCAGGCAATCTCATCATTATGAGCAACCATGGTTAGTAGAGCCTAAAGGAAAATAGCAATAGGGAGTTTAAATGATTCAAATAAGAGAAGTTAATTATCGATCATCGGAAGTTTCATCTTGCGGCTATATTGCCTATAAAGAGGAAAAGAGCACTAAACCGAAGCCTGCTATTATGATTTTTCATGATTGGGGTGGCAGAAGTGAGCTTTACTGCAATAAGGCAAGAGAGGTTGCAGAGCTTGGATATATTGGCTTTGCTGTTGATATGTATGGCGATGCTACAGTCGTAGAAACGACTGAAGAGAAAGTAGCGCTATTAACACCTCTGAAGACAGATCGTGGAGAGCTTTTAAGACGCGTACAGTCTGCATTTGATTATATATCAACACAAGAGAATGTAGACTCGTCACAAATCATTGCAATTGGCTATTGTTTTGGTGGTATGTGTGTTCTAGATTTGGCACGTTCAGGAGCTGAAGTTAAAGGGGTTGTAAGTTTTCATGGAATACTTGAAGCTCCACCACAAGAGCAAGATGTTAGAATTAAAAGTAAAGTGCTTGTCTTACATGGCTATGATGACTCTCTAGTGAAACCTCACCAAATGATAGAGTTTACTGAAGAAATGACTCGCAAAGATGTTGATTGGCAGGTTCATATTTATGGTCGTACGGAGCATGCATTCACCCATCCACAAGCCAACGATCCTGTGATTGGTTTAAAATTTAACGCCATAGCGAACGCTCGCTCATGGACCACTGCGTTGAATTTTTTTAAGGAAATCATCTCTTAGAATATGTGTTAGATTCAGTTAGCGCCTCCTGTTAACAATAAGCCAGCAAATATTTGTTTTAAAGCTAGAGCTTTATTATATTTTGTTGGCTTTCTAGTGTGGTATTTTGGTGCGGTCGAAATCCATGCTCTTTGTTATAACACAAAGTTGTCGATAAACAATCTGAACTATTCTGATATATTTAGACGTTATTCTTATTCACTTAAAGTTTTAGTTTTTTTCAGAGCATTCTTATATTTCAAATCCGACATTAAGTAAATATTATTTATAACTCCTGATCATGTTCATTTATGCCAAAAATAACCAGGGGAGCATGCCGCGCAGTCGCTTGTCCAGAGGTCTAAACTGACTTATGATAATTATGGAATTCGTTGGTAACGGACAACTAAGTTTGTTACACGGCGACCTTGCAATCATTGATAGATATATGGAGGTGCAAATGTTTGTTATACATGATGACCAGTGGCTTGAAGTTTCAGGTGGGTATCAAGTTCTTGAATGGACTCCTAGTGAAAACTCTAAATCAATTGTAAGAACATGGACCGAGACAGAGCGCAATGGAACTCTAAACGACTGTGGAAGTACTGCTTGGTATGAGTGTTCAGATCCTAATAATGATGATACTTGCCAATATGTCGTGACATTCTCATATTGTAAAGTGAGACACTAATCACTTATTTTACATTGAGAATTCGAACTGCGAGCAACTTAGGAGAAAGTTATGTTTGTTATAAAAGATACACAATGCGCAAGTGTTTCAGGTGGTTACGAGGTGCTTGATTGGCAACCTGGTCCAAATTCAAAAGCTTGGTCTTGGCAGTGGAGTACTCGTCTGGGTGGCGTCAGTGATTACACAGACGCTGGTACAACGATGTGGTATGAATGCTCTGATCTAAATGATTTATCGACTTGCGAATTTGAAGTTGAATTTAATTATAGTGGTAAGCGCAGTAAAATTTGGAATTAAGGAAAACAAAGACCTAGTTTCATAAAAAATAGCGTTAGCTATATCAGTGTAAAAGGGCACGACGATCAATCTTTGATTGGTAGAGTCGTGCTTAATACACTCAAACTTATACTAGCCACAATATCGAGAATACTAAGCTAATGGTTAGCAGAGTTGGCCAGTACAGAACTCTAATCACTAGGTTGTTCCTGTAATTAACTCCGAGTAACCTTGCCATTCTACTCTCTGGATGTGCAACAGCCACAGCATTGTAGACGAGAAAGGTCAGAAAGCATATGATTAGCAAATAAAGTGACTCAATAAATACAAAATCACCAGTAATGGTTGAGCTCCTTAGATTCATATGAATAAGCACTGTTATAAAAATAAGTCCTGTGCACCCTGAGATCATCCCTGAAAGAGTAAACTGTGCATTGTTTTTTTCTCCGGCGCCATTGTGCATGTTTAAACACAATGCAAAAGTAACGAGGGCAACCAACATGATTGGAAACAAGTGCATAAAAAATGCGCTTGTAAAGTTTCGTTTAAGAGAAACATTAAAGTAAAGCTCTGGATTTCCATCTCTTTTTTCAGTAATCTTTTTGCCAAAGTTACTATCATAAGGATGTCTGCTGTAACTGAAAAATGTCTCATGGATACCAAATCCAGAAAGAACAATATCATTATCGATCCCAAATTTATCTTCTCGCTTTGTGGATACGAAAGACTCAAAATCAGGAACCAGTATAATATTTTTCGTTCTCTCTTTGTGCCACAATCTTAGCCAAATTGTTTTGTTGTCTAAAGGATATTTTGAATAGTCGAAATTTTCTAAGATTTTAGACTCAAAATACCAGCCAACAAGTTCATGGTCATTTGTCTGGTGTCGATATACTTCAGTGATTTTAGAGTCAATAGACTCTGGCAGAATAAAACCGCGCTCTAAACGATCATGCTTACCTTTCGTATATTTTTGCCAAACATAGCCGGATATATGGACTGTGTTTGCATCTTGAAAATAGAAAGACTGTAAAAAGATACCTGTTGGTATTTTAAAGGCTTCAGTGATTTGTTGTTCACTGGCACTGAATTGGTCAAAATATTGATCCAACTCTACCTTGCTAGTCAATTGATTAGGGTTGGGAATGTAAGATGTATGTACAAGATAAAATAGGACAACAATAGCGCTTATGATCACTAAAGATACCGCTAAACACAGAGCCCATATGACTTGTACCTTAGTTCGAATTTTTTCCTCTCCCATATATATTGGTTCCGCCCTTACTCATTTGACAGTGAACTTTATGGATAAATATAGTTTATTTAGTGACTAAAGTTGTAAATAGATGAAGTCAGGCGCAAATTGCGCAAAACGAGCGTATAATTATTCATCAATTTTATTGCTTATGTGTTGTGTCAAGCGCTGAGGCGAGGCGGACTTATGGTAGAATATTGGCATAACAACTAATAACGTGTAATTACTTGCTATTAGTTCAACTGAATAATAGTATAGTTATCTCCCCATAGAGTGACTTTGACAAACAAACCAATGCTTAGCATTTTTCGCATACAATCCCAAGGGCAATAATAATGGCAGTTAATGTGATTTCCAAGAAAATTAAGAAATATTTTGCTCTCATGCTACTTAAGTGCATCGGTTGGAAAATTGTTGGTAATGTCCCTCAGGATGTGAAAAAAATGGTGATGTTAGGTGCGCCTCATACTTCTAACTGGGACTTCTTTGTCATGGTTGGTTGTGCTTGGTATTATGAGTTAAATGTAAAATGGCTTGGAAAAGAAGCAATTTTTTCAAATTTTATAGTGAGATTTTTTGCAACACTGTCAGGTGGTATCAAAGTTGATAGACAAAAACCAGATCAAGCAGTAGCTAGTATTGCTCAAGCACTTATTAAGAGTCCCAATCGTGAGTGTTTAGTGATAGCTCCTGAAGGCACTCGGAGCAAAAGAGAAGGGTGGAAAAGCGGCTTTTATTACATTGCGAAAGAAGCAAACATTCCAATTGGTCTAGGATTTGCGGACTATACAAAACGCGTCATGGGTGTTGGTGAAATTATTGATAATTTGGAAGATTTAGACTTAACCATGCAAGTGATTAAGAAATTTTACCAGGGTGTAGAAGGTCGACATCCTAAGAACCAAAGTCCTATAAAAATTATCAAAAAGGCATAAGGATGACAATTTTGTCTGCCCTCCATAAGAAGCACTTTTTAGACTGCTATCAGCATTAATAAACATCAAAGAGACTTATCTACGTCAACATACTGTCGCAAGAAGCAAGCCATTTGCAGCCAATCAGGCGTAATTACCCCATAAAATGGGCATGATTGCACCGTCAGACTTATGCAGAGAACTCAGCAAACTGCTCAATTGAACGAGCAAATTTGCCTTCCAGCTAATAATGATGTGCGTATCATCGTATAAATTTGATTAGCTCCAAAAAATATATAAAATATAGCAAACTAACTATTGTTTATGGTACATTAGTAACTAAGTAGTATTCACTTTAGGTGCGTGTAGGTATGCCTCCCGAAAGACGAAGTAGAATCAAGACTAGAACATTAACAGAGAAAAAAGCTCCAGAAACTAATTATAGTTCTTTGCCACCAAGGCCGGAGGGCAGCCCAGCTAGAACAGCTCAAGGAGCGTCGCAATCAGCGCCGGTTGCTCCTCAACCAAGAACCAATTATGGAACTTTTGCAATACCAGGTGCTGCTAAGCCCGCCTCTCCAGTTGGGGGGGCACCTTCAAGTCACTATGGAGTGCCGCAATCAGCACCAGCTGCTGCTGCGCCCTATCAATCACCAGCTAGCGTTGCCTCTGGTCAAATTGTATACGAACCGTGGTCCGAAACGGACCTTGCGCGAGCTGTGCCTTTGACGTCAGGTACCTATGGGAATTCTTCAGAATACGGTACTTATCCACCTATCCTGGCGAGCGGACCTGTAACTGTTCCCTATGGGGCAGCTTCTGTTGTTGAAATTAATTACGATGGATCATTACCCAGGAATAAAATAGGTCTTCTATCAGAAATTGAAAGTGCAAGCAATCTAAGCGAGCTAGCAGATGCTTTTGAAGTGGCCAGTCAACAGGGCTTAAAGATTACTAAAGCAAACTCAGTTATTCGGAGCAAAGTTGATCTCAAAGCTGTGGCTGATTTAATTCGTAAATATTCTGACGGTAAAGTTTCGCCAGAAAAGACATATAAAAAGTTTAGGCAGGAGTTAAGATCATTAGGGTTAAAGAATAAATATATTAATGATGAAATGTTTACAAAAATGCTTCAAGTTGAGAAAGAAAAAATAAACTATGAAGCAGCGCCCCCCAATCAAAACAATGGCCAACGAGCTTCCAGTTTACGGCAGCAGCAAGGCCAACATGGGGGTGAGGACAAGAGTGAAGGGATTTATGGAGCAGCGCCTTCGCTAGAAGCAGAGGCGGCGGATGACCATAACTATACGACAGTTAAAATTAATGAGTCTGCACGTACACCAGGGCCCCCACCAGCAGTTACTCAGCCTGTAGCAGAGCAATATGCACCAGCGCCAGCACGTCCAGGGCCCGCACCAGCAGTTCCTCCAAGACCCCAATCACAGCCTGTAGCAGCAGAGCAATATGCACCAGCGCCAGCCCCACCAGCAGTTCCTCCAAGGCAAGGGCAAAGCCGGCCACAGCCAGTAACAGCTCAATATGCAGCGGCGCCTGCTAATCTAAACAGGAGTGGCCCAAATGATCAATATGCAGCAGCGCCTGCACGTTCGTTAGAGACTCAACCGACGGTGAATCCTTTGCACCGGCCCTTGCCTGCAGTGTCTTCAGGCCGGCCACTACCTACACCACCACTCGAAAGTAGAGCTCGAAATAGTATTAATGCTAGATTACAATCACAAGTAGTAGCATTAAAATCAAGCGGTGATCCTGGCGATATAATGGAGAGGCTAAGAGAGCAAACCACAAATATAAGTATGATCGTCAGAGACACTACAAATATGGATGAATTCGGTGTTGTGATTACGGACGATAATGGAGTAAATTACAATGCAACTGTTACTCTTTTAAATGAAAACGGTCAATTAAATGCGACGATCAAATCAGACTCAAATCAGGCAGTACATGTCGTTGCTGAGATAAAGCAACAACTTGAGAAAGCAGATCAACCAGCACCAGCTAGAAACAAACTGTAGTTTGATAATACCCAGAATTAGCAGGGAATAATGGGGGAGCTTGCAAGTCAGACTTTGGTTTTCTTAGGCTGTATCTCTATAGAATCATCGTTAGTTAAGAATTTTAACAGCGTGCTTTTGCTCCAGATTTCGTAGTTAATTTTAGATAACCTTAATTTTTTTGTGTCTGATTATTTTAGTAGACAAGTCTATTCGTGCATTCACTTATCATCATGCTAGGTCTAACATCTGACCTGGCATATCATATGTTTCTCAAATACTGTCAATGAATAAGCCACTAATATTGCTTTTTGAGGCTTTTCTATTTATTTGAGCGTATAACATCAGACTCTGATAAAGCATTGGATGAACCATGACTAGTTTTCAGAGAGCTAAATTCTTCGCCGCAATACATAGAATGATATAATATTAAAATCTGCAATATTTGAAGTATCAATCATAAAAATATCTATTGCAGAGCTAAATGAAAAACTTATGTCAGTTTGAGCGCTAATTAATTGAGTTGCATCAATTTTAGCCAGCCTTTATGATAAGTGTTATAAATTTCATTCATTATTTCAGTTCGTTTTAATAAATACACTGAATCACGACGCCTGCGTCATATGATCATAAAGATCACTTCCATTTTAAGAGATAAAGATATGAACGTGAATATTGAATATTTTGAAAAGATCGCTGCACAATTAGTTTTTCCAACGCGGCCTTATATCAATGGATCCTTTCAAGACTCAGAATCGAATGAGACGATTCATTCCATAAACCCTGCTACCAGCCAAGTGATAAGTAGCATACATGCCTGTGAGCAATCTGATTTAGATCGCACCGTTCATGCTGCGAAGCAAGTCTTCGAGCAAGGCTCTTGGTCTAGCCTTCACCCATCCATGAGAAAGGCTAGTTTACTGAAACTAGCTAAACTAATTTTAGACAATAAAGAAGAGCTCGCCGTTTTAGAAAGTCTAGAAAGTGGAAAGCCCATTACTGACTGTTTAGAAGTCGATGTTCCTGAAACAGCTAAATGTATAAGCTGGTTTGCAGAGGCTTGCGATAAAATTTACGATAACTTGTCACCCAGTGGCGCAGATCATATGGGCATGATCGTTAAAGAGCCAATAGGTGTTGTTGCGACAGTCTTGCCGTGGAACTATCCATTAATGATGTTAGCTTGGAAAATTGCACCGGCCCTGGCCGCTGGGAATAGTGTTATTGCTAAACCCTCAGAGCTAACAAGCATGACGGCATTAAGATTGGCTGAACTTGCAAGTGAAGCAGGGCTACCGGATGGTGTGTTCAACGTTTTACCTGGCTATGGTGAGACTTTGGGAAAATCGATCGGTATGCATATGGATATAGATGTGGTTTCCTTTACAGGCTCAACGGTGGTTGGCCGAAAGTTCTTAGAGTATTCAGCCGCGAGCAATCTAAAAGAAATAACGCTAGAATGCGGAGGGAAAAGCCCATCTATTATTTTGTCAGATGCTCAAAATTTAGATGCTATTGCAGGGCATGTAACCCATGCTGCATTCACTAATATGGGCCAAAATTGTTGTGCTAATTCTCGCTTAATTGTTCATCACTCTCTAAAAGAAGAGCTTCTGGAAAGAATTCAAAAGCATGCACAAGCTTGGAAAGTAGGTGCTCCACTCGATCCCAATAATAAATTAGGCGCGATGGTTTCGGCGTCTCACTACGACAAAGTCCTGGGATATATCAACCAGGGCATCCAAGAGGGGGCCAAGCTTGTAAGAGGCGGACAAGCTATTCAAAATACACAGGGCTTTTACATAGAGCCAACCATCTTTGATGACGTAACGCCTGATATGGTGATTGCGCAAGAGGAAATGTTCGGGCCAATCTTATGCGTCATGAGTGTTGAGTCAGACAATGACGCTATTACTTTAGCTAATCAAACACCGTATGGCTTGCAGGCATCCCTTTATAGCAGCCATTTAGGGAAAGCTATCATCCAATCTAAAAAAATAAAAGCAGGGACCATTTCAATTAATTGTTATGGAGAGGGTGACTCTACGACGCCTTTTGGAGGATTAAAAGCTTCCGGATTTGGCGGTAAAGATAATTCGCTAAGTGCTTTTGATCAATATCTTCAAACGAAGACTATCTGGGTTGACATGACTATGGATTGTTAAGAATTGATTCTTTCAACAAGCTATCACAACTATTATAGGCACTTGACTTAATTAGGATTAGAATTTCTTAGCTAGATAAATAGTATAAAGGACGTAATAAGTATGGATACTTACGACTATATCATTATTGGTGCAGGCTCTGCTGGATGTGTTCTCGCGAATCGGCTTAGCGAGAACCATAGAAATAGGGTGCTGCTTATAGAAGCTGGTGGTTCTGATAAGAGCATGTTCATTAAGATGCCATCAGCATTATCTATACCTATGAATATGTCAAAATATAATTGGTTCTATTATTCAGAGCCAGAGCGATATTTAAATGGTAGAGCGATGCATTGCCCACGAGGTAAGGTGCTAGGCGGCTCATCTTCTATCAATGGCATGGTTTACGTCAGAGGAAACCCTTTAGATTTTGAGAGTTGGGTACAAAGTGGTGCTAAAGGTTGGAGCTATGCTGATGTTTTACCTTATTTTAAGAAAGCTGAGAACAGTAACATTAATTCTGTCTATCGAGGTCAAACTGGCCCATTAAAAACTTCAAGAGGCCAGCTAAACAATCCCCTATACCATGCTTTTATAAAAGCAGGCATTCAGGCCGGATATGGAGCAACAGAGGATATGAATGGGTTCTCTCAAGAGGGCTTTGGTGCGATGGACATGACTGTTTATAACCATCAAAGATGGAGCGCCTCAAAAGCCTATTTACAACCTGCATTAAAACGAAGCAATCTCAGAGTCGTAACCAAGGCTCACGTTAAAAAAGTGCTGATTAAAGATAAAGTGGCAAAAAGTGTAAGTTTTGTTAAGTATGGCAAAACGATTCAAGCCAAAGCCCATAAAGAAATTATCTTATCGGCAGGGCCGATTAACAGTCCTCATCTGCTTATGTTGTCTGGCATTGGGCCAAGCAATCAACTTACTGATATGGGTATTAATACTAAGCATCATCTCCCAGGAGTTGGTGAGAATCTTATGGATCACCTAGAGCTATATATTCAGCATGAATGTTTGAAACCAATTAGTTTGTATTCAGCCATGAGCCCTTTTGCCAAAGCGATCATTGGCGCTAAATGGCTCATGAAATCGCCAGGTCTTGGCAGCACAAATCACTTTGAATCTGGAGGCTTCATTAGAAGCGACGCAGGCGTTCAATGGCCAAATTTACAATATCACTTCTTACCGGTTGCTATCTCGTATGATGGTCAAGTGAAAGCAAATGCACATGGTTTTCAAGCTCATGTTGGGCCAATGAGATCTAAGAGCCGAGGTAAAGTCATGTTAAATAGCCCAGACCCATTGGATAAACCTAAAGTACATTTTAACTATATGAGCCATGAGCAAGACTGGCTTGAAATGAGGGCGGGTATACGCTTAACCCGTGAAATTTTCAATCAGCCTGCCTTCGATCCTTTCAGGGGTAAAGAATTAGCCCCAGGCGAGCACTTGCAGACTGATAATGAGCTTGATGAGTTTATCCGTGAAAAAGTAGAAAGTGCTTATCATCCATGTGGCACTTGTAAAATGGGTGATGATGCATTAAGTGTCGTAGATTCACAATGTCGGGTTCATGGCGTCAAAAACCTTCGAGTGATTGATTCCTCAATCATGCCACAAATTACGACGGGCAATTTGAATGCCCCAACCATTATGATTGCTGAAAAAGGGGCAGCTCATATGATGGGCAACCTTCTTGAAAGAAATGCTGTCTCATTTTTTGAGGCGCCAGACTGGCAAAGCTCCCAAAGGCTAAGCCATATGGGGCGACAATCGTTATGCCAACTTGGATAGCCTATACTGCTAGCTGTTTGATTTGCTTTGGACTATGGGGTTTTTTTAGTAAGTTAGCCTTAGATAGAATTCCTGCAAGCTCAACCTTGGTTTTTCAGACAATGGGCATTTTTGTTGTCACTCTCTTCTTGTTAAAGCCGTTTTTTGAGAGATCTCAAGCTAGCTTTTCAGGTGGCATTTATGCACTTTTAACAGGTGTGTTTTTCACTTTAGGCTCTATATTATTTTTTCTTGCAACAAAACAGCAGGGTAAGGTTTCAGTCGTTGTTACCATGACTTCGCTCTATCCTCTCGTGACCATTTTGCTTTCATGCCTATTTTTAAATGAAACTTTAAACTTTAAGCAGGCAGCGGGGATGGGAATGGCTGTTTTAGCTATGGCTTTGATGGCATCTTAATGAGTTGTTCATTTTAGTACGATGGGGCCGAGTCACTGATGGGATAGGCCTGCAACTTAACTAGTTGTACAACTTGTCTGAGCTTATGATAGCAACTTATCGTTAGATCGAATAAAATTAGGTTGTCTACTTCCAATTTCACTTAATACTTGCAATATGTCGTTGCAGGCTTATAGAGAGCTCACGATGCCAAAATATAATGCCAATCACTTTTCAGCAGTCATGGACCATATACAAACCATTGAAATAACGAAGAAAACATTAGTTGTTTTTGATGTGGATGGCGTTTTAATCACTTTTAAAGATCAAATTCTTAGGCCTAGTGTAGAGCTTGATAGAAATTTTGAAAATCCATTTTACAAAGCATTTTTTCCTGAAGAAGACAGCGATAAACAATGCAACTATGGCCATATGATTTCTACCGCTAAAGTCGAGGCATTAGATGCTTGCATTCCTCAGCATATTCGAGCGCTTCAACAAAGGGCTACTGTGATGGCGTTGACGTCTATGTTCCCTGGGCCTGGAAAGTGTGGAGTTGTAGAGCGAATGGAAGATCTTCGCTTTAATGAACTATTTGAGTTAGGTATTGATTTTAGTGACACCTTTAAAGAGCATGCTCCTATCACATGGGATGTTCCAAACACTAGAGCATGCACAAGAAATCCACTTTTTGAGAAGGGGATACTATATGCTCGGCCATTACGTAAAGGTAAAATTCTAGGCATGCTCATTGATGAGGTAGGATTTGAGCCTGACAAGGTGTTATTTATTGATGACAGCTTATTCAATGTGCAAAGTGTAGAAACAGAGCTAAAGGAAAGAGCGATTGAGTTTCATGGTATTCATTTTGATGATGAGCTGTTAAGAAATGAAAAATTTGACAAGGCATTAGGACTTTTTCAGTATGATTATTTAACTAAACATCATGAGTGGTTAGACGACAATCAGGCAGCTGAAAAAATGAGGGAGCAACATCGTTTAACCGAAAAGCAGCCTGTCCTTTTTTCTAAAAACCATAGTGCGAAGCTTCCCCGCAAAACAGCTCAAGATAAACTGAGAGCTCTTCAGGCCGAAGCTGATTCCTTTATTGGCGGCCGTGGTCTTACGTCATTACGAAAGCCGCCCCGGTGATAGCTAACAAAAGCTCCTTGGGAAGTATTTCGAGAGAGTTGGCCTGGTTTTGCTCGCTTTCAACTGATTTCAAACACTCTAACAGCATGCATTCTTGCTCATGACTGAGATTTAAGCTCTCAATATTAATACTCATTTCAGTTGATAGTAATTTTTTCAATTCATGGTATGCTGAGATATCCATTATCTCATCGTGTGGCATGGAGCTGCGCTCAATATCGATAATTAGTTGACGTATTTTGATATGATTTGAATCAAGCTTCTGTGGGGATTGCTGCATACGACACTTTTAGGTTTTGATTAATTGAATTTCTTGACTAGAACCCTAATTAACTAGTTGAGGAATGTAAATCGGGGTTTTAATAAATTCCCGCAGCATGAGTATTTTAAGGCTTTGTAGAGGTTTAATGAGGTCGTTAGGCAATAAAAATGCAGTGATTATCTCTAAGTTGGCCTATGTAACATTTAAGCTGTGCCCATCAAGTTTAAGCAAAGTAATTCGTAGATTTTGTTTTCTTTGCAAACGTCAAACAACTCTAGCCTTAAATTTACTCGAAGTTTGGTTTTAACCTGCTTCATAATAGCCTCAATAGTACGAACGGAGCAATTCAAAGCACTCGCTGTATCATTATACTTTTTACCTTCGAGAGTTTCCTTTAGGCATACAGCTTCCTTTCTTGTTAGATATTCGCCGTCGAAAGCTCCGGTTAAATATACTTTTTCGTATGTAATATCCTCTAAGAACTTAGAAACCTTACTATCGGATGATGTTAGCCAATTTTTAACGCTTTTATCTATAGGTTTGTTGATGTTTATTCTCGTCACGCTAGCTTTTTCAATGATAGCTTGAGCTTGATTTTTGAAGTATTGAGTAAAAGCCTTAAAAGCATCAATACTATTTAAAAAGATGGCTATTGAGCCGTGGTCATGCTCAGAGATATTAATAGCAAAGTTAAAAAGTTCAAGATGATCATCATGAACAAAATAGAAACAAAGAACATGACTAAACTCTAGCTTTTGGCCTAGCTTATACCAAAATTTACAGGCAGGGTGAGCACCGGCACATAATTTGTGCACGTTAAACCCAAAAGTGCTTTTAGGAAACTTTCGAATATCTGCCAACTCAACCTCATAAAACTCCTCTTCAAAGTATGCCTGGTTAAACTCTTTGCGATTGCATAGAGTTAACTTAGTATTATTCTTAAAGGATTTTGTGTATCTGAACAGGCTGATATCGAAATGCGTTAATAGTGGATGACATATATCATTGATTTTTTCTGTGCTTTCTTGAGCAAGCCGATAGGCACGTTGGTTATCTAAACGCATTCTCCCCCTAAAACCTCATGGCTAAATATGACTCAAATGAAGCTAATGTCTTAAATTATGGTTAATTGTAAGGTATTTCACTAACATTTTCACGTGACAATCTATGCTAGGTATAAAAAAGCTGATGAATGGCATGATTTGGCTGAAAAGGGAGCATCTTATGCTTTCTGGATGGTTATTATCAACCTTTGACTATAACAATAGTGATTCAATCTGAGCGAGGCTTTCTTTAGAGGCATTCCCCTTACTGTTGCTTATTTTGATTAATACTCTACTTAACGTGCAATACAAGTCCTTTTGCTCAGGGGCTAGCTTGGGCATTATCTTTAAATGCTTGGCAATGGTCTCTTTGTCTCCTCGCTCAATAGGGCCTGTTAAACTTTCAGTAGGCCCACATTTTAAAATTTGATTGATAGTTTGTGTGAGAATCGGAGACATCAATTTAAGAGCTTCAGCCTCACTTACTCCAATATCCTTATATAGTGATAGAGCGCTAGAGAGAAGGGCATTAAGACCATTACAAGCCATGACAGCTGCCAAATGCCATTTACCTTTATCTTGGATATCAATTGGAATGACGTTAGCCTGGATACCTGAAAATAATTTCTTGAGCACCTCTACAGCCATGGCATCTCCCTCTATAGCACAAGGTATGTCTTTAAAGCAGGATGTAGGATCGTGCTCTTGAGAGAAGCTGAAGAGCGGGTGAACACTTGCAATCAAAGCATTTTTTTTACTCAAAGGGGTTAAGATTTCAGAAGATAACAGGCCACTACAGTGAAGGATAATAGTTTTATGTCTTAGGGTTATCTTCGATAATTGTGCCGCAACAGATTCAATAGCATCGTCAGGTGTGGTGACAAGGATAATATCACAGGGCTCAAGTTTAGTCATATCATCTATACATTGCCGTGCACCCAAAAATTGCTGCTTGATTTTACCTCGAACCAGATCTCGCACAACAATTTGATTGATAATGCATGCACCGCTTTTCGCTAAGGCAGTACCCATTGAAGTACCGACTCGACCAGGCCCAATAATACTTAGCTGATATGACATAGAATGGCCCCAGAGATAATGAGCGTATTATTCTCTGGATCAACCTCTGTTTTGTCAAATTTTTATTTAAAAGGCCCCAAATAGCTTTTTAGGGGCTGAGCTAACGCTAGGCTCTGCAACGTGAAGGTTAGCGCTTGGCGTAGGTTTTATTGCATAAGTTAGTATTTTTGTGGTTGCTTCTAGAGCAGCTTTTGCAACGTCCCTTTGGTCTTGAGCATTATATAAGTCACAGCTAAGCTCTGCCCCAATGTGCAGTAGTTTCGCAGCAGTGCGTTGAGTGATGTATGACATAAAAACTTCCAGATGTCGTAATAATTGCCACAAATATACGTTTCTGTGAACTTTTGTCAATAGATCAGGTCTTATGACTGATGAGTCGAAATTTTTAGATGATGAGCGGTTGCTTGGAGGTTAATATGAGTTGTGATAAATGTAATGGTCAACATTTAAGCGCAGTGCCACTTGGAGTTGCTTTAGGTTCAGTTTGGGGACTAGGTCTAGTTTTCCTAGGTCTCATCAATATATGCTGTTCATGGGGCCTTCCAGTGTTAACCCTACTTTCTTCGATGTATATCGGATATGAAGCAACTGTCATTGGCAGTTTGATTGGAGGAGCTTGGGGGTTTCTTGACGGCTTTGTTTGTGGTGTTCTCATCGCACTCATATATCGTTGCAGCTACAAGTGTTGTTGCGCTTGTTGCAAAAAATTCTGCTCAAGTCAGAAGGAAATTAACTAGCACCTCACATCTTTAGTCTTGGGGGCCACGTCGTTTTTTCTTGAAAAGGTTTTGAGAAAAATCAACTCGCTCCTCAAGGCTCATGTTTTCAATCGCTGAAATAGTTGCCTCTTGTGACAGGGTGGCACTTGCTTCTCGCAGTTGCTTAATCTCTTTTAATGCTTGTCTAACCTCACCAATGTCTAATATTTCTTGTTGCAACAGGTCGTACAGCTTGCGCTTAAGCTGATTAACAGATCGTCTATTCTCTTGAAGTTGCTTATGTTTAGACTTCATCGCTTGTCGCATTTGAGGACTCATATCATGAGGTGGGTATTTGAAAGAGCCTCGCATAGAATGAAACTCATGATTAGGTTTAGATGCAAGAAAACCAGCAGCCATACCTAGTAGAAAAAGATTTAAAGTTAAGGATATGGTTAGTACAATCATGATTTTTTTGGTATTTGTAGGCATTGTTAAATCTCATCATCCTCATAAAGTAAGAAAGTATCTAAATATAGAGTTTCGTTGTCCTCGCTAGGTAGGCTCAGCCCGAGGTATAATCCTATCACTAAAGCTATAGCCATCATCGCAAGTTTAGGCTGAAGAGGCTGAAATAGACTTAAAAGAGAGATCCCTAAATTGTCTATCCTTTGCGATAGGTTTTTTTGCAATTGACATAGGTGACTTGGTGGCACTTGAATAGTATGTTTCATGATTTTTATATCAATTAATTGCTCTTTAGATAATAGTGCTCTAGCTTCAGCACTTGTTTTAATCAATGTGCCACAAGCCTCTCGAAGCGATTCGGGCCATTGATCTTGGTTGCCACCATATGTTTCTAGAATTTTTTTAAACGTTATCATGTTCATCACTCATGACTCTCTAGCCACTGCTTTAACTGCTTTCGTATTCGATATAAAATGGATTGTATGGACTGCTCTGTGCTCGTCATGATTTGAGCTATATCTTTTGTTTTTTGTCTCTGGTAGTAAAATAAAATAAAAATAGATCGCTCTTTAGTTGGTAGCTGCCTAAGAAAGGCATCAATTAAAATATAATATTGCTCTGTCTCTAAATGGGCCTGTGGATCGATACTAGATATTGGCTCATGGATTAATGGGCCTGCATCATGCTTATGCTTGCGAACGTGATCAACAAAGCAGTGATAGAAGACGCGATAAAACCAGGGACTAAATGCTAAACCTGGTTTGAACGTGTTGGCTTTTAACCAAATAGCCATATATCCCTCCTGCATGACATCATCTACATCTTTTGAGTTAGACAATAATCGTAGAAGATATCGATACGCATCAGTATGTGTATTCTTGACCAACCTTTCGAAAGCCTGCTTATCTTGACCTGCAATCTGACAAATAAGCTCTTCATTTGTTTCGTTTTCCATGTGGGGACTCTATAATCCTTATATCCAAGAGCCCCACTAGTTTACACTGGTTACTACGGTTTATCTTGCTGCATGAGCAAATGAGCACCGTACTGTCTCATGAGTCGTTTTTCTTCCCTTTTTTCTTCATGCTTTCTAACTTTAGCTTTGAAAGCATCTTTTTCTTCATCAGAAAGAGCATTCCATTTTTCTTTAACTTCCTTGTGAAAAGCCTTGCGCTCCTCGTCACTCATGTTTTTAAGCTTTTCATGGATAGCCCCTTTTTTGTGTCTTTTCCCATCTCGGCCTGCTGATGAGCTGTCACTATCTGAAGCGGTGTAGATTGCTTGTGGGTAGCTAGTCTGACTACTATCTGCCCATACAGGCGATATAAGAGCTAACGATAGTAAGCTGCAAGCTAGTGTGGATGTTCTCATGATATCTCTCCAAGTGAATGTCTCATAAAGTACTACGTTTGAAACTTTCAAATTTGGCAAAATAATTAAGAGTATGTGCACGCGTGTGCTTGTGAGCTGCAAGATTTATATAGGCGAGCTTGTTTAGTGTCTATTGGCCAGTCTACTTTTCCAATACCTTTGACGTTCTCTTGCAAATATTTTGCGATGGACTGCTCCATCTACAGTGGTTTGGCTGTGCAGTTCATGATGATGCTTCTGATGAAACTTAAGTCGTAGAGCTACCCAATCACTAGCATGAGTTTGATCTAAATGGTGTAGTGTAATCGGCTCCCCTTTATCACATAAAGGGGCTTTACCTTGAGCAAGTCGTCGCCTATTCTCTCGAGTCAGTTTATACAAGTGCTTGTTTTGATATACTTTTTTCCCTTCAAATTCATCTACATTTCGCAGCATGCCCTGATTGTTTAAGAATCTCTTTCTGGTCTTTATAATCGATCTTTTAATGAGCCCATGGTCATTCTTATGGTCTTCATGAGGGCTTGATGAATAATAGCGTCGAAAGATGAGAGGCTGTGAGGCTCGCTCATGCACTAATGGTGAGGCATGAATATTGGCAGCATCCAATGCTGAATGTAACCTTTCTAGCAAGATGGCACTACTAGCTCTATTAGTGAAATGTCTTAACACAATATAACAATTCCATTTGTTAGTTTGAATGTGAAGCTTGTTTCGCGCTTTACACTTTAAGTTTTAACGGTAAAGCTCCTTTAGTTTTTCAATGATATCATCAGACTCAAGCATGCCAGAATCATCAATTCTTAGACAAGGAACTTGTCTTTTGCCAGTGAGGCTTCTTAGCTCTGCCAAAGCATCAGGATCTTTTTGCACATCCAAAACAGTAATATTTATTTGGTTTTCTGTCATAAAACGCAAAACTTTAATACAGAAAGGGCAAGTCATAGTCACGTACAAAGAGAGAGAAGGTACATTTTTGCTCAAAATTCAGTCCTTAGTTATAATAATCATTGTTTCAGGTCACTACAGTACAATAGTACTCGTTAAAAATGAAATGGTGCCTCTCCATTGAATCCCTACATACAGTTGAACGGTGGCCTCAAAGATAAAGAACCAGAGAAGCCGAAAATTTAACTCTGCTCTCCAACTCATTATGCTACGTGCGCTAGATAACTGTTGAAAGAAGAGCTTCAAGCCATCCAAAAACGTAATCAGTATGGTATGCTCTTGCGCAGAATACGTTTCTTTTATTATTGAGATAGCTTACATGAATATAAATGAAAAGATTGCTTCAGAACTAAGTGTCGAAGTTTGGCAAGTAGATGCCGCCGTTAAATTACTCTCTGAGGGAGCAACTGTCCCTTTTATTGCAAGATATCGCAAAGAGGTTACTGGCACTTTATCTGATGATCATTTACGTACACTCGAAGAGAGATTACATTATTTACATGAGCTAGAAGATAGAAGAGTCAGTATTCTTAAGAGTATTGATGAGCAAGGTAAGCTAACAGAAGATCTGAAAAAGAATATTCTCAGCGCAGATAACAAAGCAAGACTTGAAGATTTATATTTACCCTACAAACCTAAAAGACGCACCAAAGCGCAAATTGCGATTGAAGCAGGTCTAGAGCCATTAGCGCAATGTTTAGTATCCGATCCAACAAAAGTGCCTGAAGAAGAGGCTGCTAAATATATTGACGAAAAGAAAGAGATTAAAACCATAAAAGATGCTTTAGATGGCGCTAAGCAGATTTTAATGGAGCGCTTTTCTGAAGATGCAGATCTCTTAGAAAAACTGAGAGGCTTTATTTGGCAAAGAATAAACTTAGTGAGTGAAGTTGTTGAAGCCAAAAAGAACGAAGGCCAAAAATTTAAAGATTATTTCGAATACAAAGAAGCGCTAGCAAAGGTACCTTCGCATAGAGCGTTGGCAGTTTTGCGCGGTCGCAAAGAAGGCGTCTTGAAAGCAAGTCTAGAGCTTGAAGAGCAGGATGTTGATAGCATATATCTAGATATCGCAAAAATTAGCCAAATTGAAGACCTAGGTCGCCCAGCTGATCTATGGTTAAAAGAGGTCGTTGAGTGGACTTGGAAGTACAAGTTAAAACTTAAATTAGACGTTGATTTAATGATCAAATTAAAAGAAGCTTCTGAGCTGGTTGCGATTGATGTTTTTAAAGACAATCTTAAGAACCTATTAATGGCAGCTCCAGCAGGTAATTTTGTCGTGATGGGGCTTGATCCCGGTTTGCGAACAGGCGTTAAAGTCGTTGTTATTGATGAGACCGGCAAACTACTTGATAAGGTTACTATCTTCCCTCATCAACCTAAAAATCAATGGGATGGCTCCATTCACGCTCTGAATGAACTTTCACGTAAACATAATGTCAAACTAGTGAGCATTGGTAATGGTACAGCTTCTCGAGAAACAGATAAGCTGGTTTTAGATCTAACCAAACAACATGCGGATTTGAAACTTACAAAAGTGGTCGTCTCTGAAGCTGGCGCTTCTGTTTACTCCGCTTCTAAATTAGCGTCTCAAGAATTTCCTGACTTGGATGTATCTTATCGCGGAGCCGTTTCGATAGCTAGAAGATTGCAAGATCCCTTAGCAGAGCTAGTTAAAATTGAGCCCAAAGCGATTGGCGTTGGCCAATATCAACATGACGTTAATCAAGTCAAACTAGACAGAAGTTTAAGCTCAACCATCGAAGATTGCGTTAATGCGGTTGGCGCTGATGTGAATACAGCGTCAGTGCCTCTCATGAAGAGTATTGCTGGTCTTAATGAAACAGTCGCTCAAAATATTATAAAATTTAGAGAAGAGCACGGCCGCTTTAAAACAAGAGAGCAGTTAAAAGAAGTGCCTAGGTTTGGCGATAAAACCTTTGAACAAGCTGCTGGTTTTTTAAGAGTTGTTGGTGGAGACAATCCGCTAGATGCTTCTAGCGTTCATCCTGAATCATACGATTTGGTTACAGCAATCCTAGAAAAAATGTCTCTAGATATCAGTAATCTCATTGGGAATGAGGATTTGCTAGCCAAAGTGAGTTGCCAAGACTTTGTAACGGATAAGTTTGGACTGCCAACCATCAAAGATGTCTTAGCAGAGCTCAAGAAACCAGGTCGTGATCCAAGGCCGCAATTCAAGACTGCTGAATTCATGGAAGGTGTTCATGAAATTAAAGACTTAAAACCGGAAATGCTTTTAGAAGGCGTTGTGACTAACGTGACTAATTTTGGTGCCTTTATTGATATAGGGGTTCATCAAGATGGTTTGGTTCATATTTCTGAAATGTCGACAAAATTCATTAAAGATCCTCACGAGATTGTTAAAGTGGGTGATATTCTAAAAGTGAAAGTTTTAGATGTTGATGCTGCTAGAAAACGGATACAGTTGACCTTGGTTTTAGCGAAAGCTACTGACCAAAAAAGACCACAAGAGAAGAATACTTTCCAAAAACCAAAACATGCAACAGCGCCAAAAGCTAGAAAGCCAGCGCCAGTCAAGGCGACCGGGTTTGGTGACGCTCTACTTGAAGCGTTAGGAAAATCCTAATATTGTCATAAAGATCCTTTAAGGCCGGTCTCATTAAAGTTGCTACTATAATGAGACTCGGAGAATATAATGATAAAAGTCATAAAATTCAAACGGTTGTCAGAGAGTAAGATTGTTTTTTTTCTGGTAACTTTTTTTATCTTTAGCGCCTTGCAAGCAAGTGAGCATACTATGAGCCACGATATCCCTGCTGTCCCCTATGATTCGACGGTAGAGTCTGTAGATTTAACAGATGCTCAGTGGAAAGAACTTCTTCCAGCAGATAGATTTAAAATACTTAGACAAAAGGGTACAGAAAGAGCTTTTACAGGGGCATATGACAAGCATAATGAGGCAGGGACTTACATTTGTGCTGCCTGTGGTAATCCTCTTTTTGAACATGAGGCAAAATTTGACTCAGGAACTGGTTGGCCTAGTTTTTATGAGCCATCTTCCACTCAAAGTGTGGATGAGAAAGCAGATCGCTCCTTATTCTTTTCTCCGCGCACTGAGATAGTTTGCGCTCGCTGCCAAAGCCATTTAGGTCATGTCTTTGATGATGGACCGAAACCGACAGGTTTGAGATATTGCATAAATTCATTAGCGTTGACTTTCAAGCCATCTGAGCCTTAGATTTATCTAGGGCTTCATTTTATTTTACTTACTTATTAGGTTACAAATATGACATCTTTGTCCCAGTCTGAGCTATGGCTTCATATGAAAAATTATTATGAGCAGTTAGGGTTGGAGGTCTGGGAGGATGAGGTTGTTCCTCTAGATATTACAAGCAATGTCTTTTTGGCAACTTTATACGCACGCTTAATTGTTGCCGCTATTTGTGACCATTTTTCTTCACAAGAAAAAGAGCTAAACGAGCCTTTTTATATTCTAGAGTTAGGTGTGGGGCATGGCAAGTTTAGCTTTTACCTGATGAAGAAACTGGTCCAAGCTCTCAAAATCTATGATATTCCAGCCAATACTATCAAGTATGTCATGACAGATATCAGTATGAAGAATATTGATGGTTGGCGTAATAACGTTGCATTCAAGCCTTACATTGATCAAGGGATTTTGGACTTTGCGTTGTTTAATGCCCTAGATGAAGAAGAGTTAGTTCTTTTAAATGCCAAAGAGGTTGTTAAACGTCAGTCTTTGGAGCGACCAATTTTTGTCATAGCTAATTACCTTTTTGATTCGCTTCCACACGATGCTTTTCAAATTGAAAAGGGCGAACTGTATGAGGTTCAGCTCAACTTAAAAGCGGACTTAGAGAAGGAAGCAGCTGAAGGCATTAAGAACTATTTTGAGAATGCCAAGTTTGATTTTACATATAACAAAATTAGCCATGAATACTATAAGACTCATAAAAAACTTAACAACGTTTTAAAAACGTATTTAGAGCAGTTTGAAGAAGCTAGTTTCACGATACCAATCGGCGGCGTTGAATGCTTAGATCACATTCAAGGCCTGACAAAAAATGCTCTTATCTTGTTTCTTTCCGATAAGGGGATAGACAATAGCGAGTTTTTTGATGGGATTGCGCCGGCAGAAGGTGGTTGTCGTGGCTCTTT
>CAYGPI010000016.1:0-33367 GCA_964351745.1 uncultured Francisellaceae bacterium | reverse complement strand
TATCTAAATTTGCTTGTTATTACTCTAAATCTTGTTGATTATTGAACTGGGCAGGATTTACAAAAATACTTAAGACAACCACATCGCAGGACTCTTGGGCTTTGGCTACCAAAGCCATATGTCCCTCATGCAAATGACCCATCGTTGGCACAAAACCAATTTTTTGATGCTCATGAATGCTTTGGCGGTATTCATCAAGCTCAGTTAGGCTCTTCAACTCATGCACTTGTAACCTCTTCTTAGCTATCCATCAAGACTTATGAAGACTCTGAAAACAGCTATTTTATAGCAAAAGTGGATTATCAACAACGAGGACGTAAATAGCCTTGACGGATCTAAAGAAGGACAAGGCGACCGAGCCGGTCGCCAAGATTCAAACTAACGAGAGCGACGTACAGCTGGCGACTCGCCGCTACGCGAGGCAGATAGTGACTCTGCGCTCTCAGATGTCGGTGCAACTGCTAATACCTCTAAAGCTTCGTTCATTTCAGCCACTAAATCATGTGCTGGCAGTACATCTTTCCAATTGAAGCTTTTATTTGTCAGTGGATTCTTTTTCACATTTCTATACCAAGCTTTTAAATCATCGTGATTAAAATAAAAAGAACTTTCAATGGTTGCCCCATCTGCCCCAAGGCGTTTTTCAACTATCTTCACTGGCTGATTCATCACATCAAGTGTTATCGGGCAAAGAAAACGATGACCAGACTCAAACTTCTGATTGCTTATTGCAAATTGCTCAGAGAAAGAGATCTTACCTTCAAAGCTTCTTAAATACTCTCTAAGTTCCAAGCTAGGATTTACTGGATTCAAAACGGCAGGACCTCTCCTCGGGAAGAAATCCATCATATCATTAAAGTCTACTTGAGAAAATCTTGCACCAGCCCCAAATATGATTGGTCTTGCCGGCGCTCTATACGGTCTAAATGGCGGCGGAACAAATGGCGGTGGGGCATATGGTGGCGCTCTATGTACTGGAGGTGAGGTAAACATTGAGCTAACAACGGTAAATGCTCTTGTCGCAACTTCCACAAGACCTAATAATAAATTCTTAGCCGTACGCGGAGATATCGCCGTTATAATGATAGCAGGAGCCACGATAGCTAAGACAACTGGGTGAAGAAAAAAGGCTGCAGTGCTTTGCATGCTTGAAGGGAATAGGCTCACTAAAGATCTAGATACAATTGAGGGTATCACCGTTGCAGCATTCCATAACTGGCGCCCTACAAAACTTAACAGCGAAAAAATAGCTTTGCCCACAAAATCTATAACGACTCCCCCATAACCCAAAATAGCATCCATGAAAAACAAGATTGGAGCAAACAAAAACCTTTTTGTCGCTGAAAAAAAACTAAAAACTTGATCTAACATGGTATAAAATTCTCAAGGAATGGTTTGAATCAGTGCAGTATATAGAACTATGACTCACATGCAAGTCATCGAGCTGAAATAAGTAGATAAGACATCATAGCTTCGGAAAAACCCTCCAAAGCCTCACCGATTGGAAAGTTGACTTGCTATTTATTGGAGCTACTTTTGAATGGTTATCAAGTTGCCAAAGCGCTTCAAAAAGCGTTCGCCTTTAATCTTTGCAAGCCAATGACGTGAAGTCGCTTGGTGATAATCTAATAGACAACAAAAGTCATCTAACTTATTTTTTTCGATATTCGAAACAATAGGCTCTACAAAGCTATCTATCATCGCTTGCCAGAAGGGATCCCATAAGACTTGATTTAAAGGGTGATTTTTTATCATCGGAAAGTCTGGCCCTTGATTCACCTCAAGTAAATAGGGTGTATTACGGCTATCTACAATGAAATCAAATCCAAAAATCTCAAAGGCTTTGTGCTGTTTTTTTGCTAAATATTCCGGAAAAACAGCCGTAACAGCTTTCATTAAACGCATCAAAATTTTACATATTTTTGGATAAATGATATCAAAATCTGGATAATCATGTGTCGATAGTTGAGTGATGTTCGCCAATTGACCATCTAAAATATAGTTCGTAATGTGGGTGCGCCGATCTTGAGTATTAAATTTAGTTTCAAAGGGAAGCGCACTAATATTCATATAACCATGTTTATACAAAAATACCCCTTTATCGCTTGTTAAAACACCGGGGATCCGCAAAGTGAATTTCCTGTCCCCCCATAATTTCGGCTTATCAAGATAGCGCTGAAGAACATGATCTCCAGATAAACGTTTTGTCTGCGTATAATGGGCAACGACCGACTTCATATTCTCAAACAAATGAATATGATCGCCATTATTTAAAAGCGATGGTTTTAGTATCCACGGTTTCTTAGCATCTTTGTGATACCAAAGATTTTCAATCACTTGCCGGTAATTGATATCATTAAGCGCAAAAGTTTCTAAACAAATGTGAGGGCAAAATCTCTGGATTAATAAGGCGCACAAATGTTTATATTCAAGCAAGATAGAAATATCATCGTTAATCGTTAAGTGTTTATCTGTTAAATGAGCTAACGCTTGATTCGGTTGAACTTGCCAGCCAAGTTTAGTTAGCTTCGAAGAAAGATGAAAACGGATCGCTGGCTCATAACTACTAAAACAGAATGTTTTAGCCGGCATTATTTCCAAACGACTTCGAGCTCAGGTAAAGCACTGGCATCCGTCAGAGAATATAGTTTAGTGTTTGTCAATTTCAAGTTATCAGCAGTCATGCGATGATTCATCAAAGTCCCGTCAAGGTTAAAGTTTAAGCGCTCAGCGACTTGCCAACTCTTGATGTTTCTATCCTCACATTGAATTTCGACACGGTTAGCTCGCAGCTCACCGAATACATATTGAACAAGAGCATTCAATGCCTCTGTAATATATCCCTTGCCAGCATGATCACTATGAACCCAATAACCTACTTCAAAACTTGGCACCATTAAATTAAGTGGCTTAATACCAGTAGAGCCAAGGTATTTTTTATTTTCTAAGTCCATAATAATCAATGAGCGCTCAACATTTTCTTCAGGCGCTTTACTCCAAGTGCTTTCAGCTTGGCGTAAGAAATACTTAGTATCTTCTAAGGAGGCTAGCTCTTGAGCCCAAGGCATCCACGGCTTTAAATCCTTAATACTTTGCTTTAAAGCATCATGCATCAATTTGGCATCTCTAACCGTCACAAGACGAATCAAAACCCTTGACGTTCGAATATACTCAAATCCCATGCAATGATCCTTGATAAGGCATTATGAAAACACTAATTTTCGCACAAGAGCCCCTCTCACTTCAATGCCACGCAGCCACTCAAAAGGCATATAAAGTATGTAAGGCACCAAGCTGCAAATGCTTAGTGGCGCAGGTTACAGGCTCAGCCACAGCTGGAAATAAAGCCAAACTCAAAACAAAACTACCTTCCACCTCGATGATCTCTACGCCAAATCCAAGGCTCAATTCGTTGATTTGCTGACAAACGCCATAATCCTAAGCTCTGTTGCTTTGCTTCTCGTTGAGCCTGCACCAAGGTCGGATCTTTATTATATCGACTATAAACCCAAGCATGACCAGATCGGATCATCTCATAATTAATGTTTTTTCCAGAACGATGCAAGATGCAAACGGCTCTTTTATATTGATCTGTATCAACCTGCTCTACTTCTATGACTTTTTTATAAATAAGATCAGATAAAGCCATTTTTGACTGCATGCCGTATGGCTGTCCCATTTCTGGAGCATCAATATAAGCTAATCTTATTTTGACCACTTGTTGGCGGTTTAATACCTTGATGGTGTCTCCATCGCTGACAGCTATCACTTTAGCCTGATAACGATCAGCAAAAAGAGCCCCACTCATACCTAGCAAAATGATAACTAGGCAACACTGCAATATTTTCATAAAGCCTCAAAAGTTATTTAACTTAATCCATTTAACTTAATTCCCAAGCCAACCCAGCATTTTAGTTGTTTAACTATAACTTTTGTGACAGAATCAGACCCACTTTAGTAAACCAACTATAATAAGAGGTCTCCAATCATGGCATCTTCTAGCTCTCCTAACGAAACTCTCAAAATTACAGAACATCTAAAAGGTGCTGAGCAGCTCAATTCTAATCTCGCAAACCTCCAGATAACTCAACTTCTTATTCAATCTCCATCAGTCCACGCAGAGGCGATCAAAGCCTTCTTAAACAGCCAAAACAGTTTGCACCATCATTTTAAAGCTCATACCTACTCCCCTACAGGCATGTTTAAACTTAAATATTATCATGGTCAGTGGAGCCATATGCATGGGATTACTAAAGTTGCCATGAGGGGTAAATTGGACCAAGAAGAAAATCTTCTTCCCATCGTGCAAGCTATTGATCCAAGTATTCAATCGCATTTAAGATTCGAACGATTTACTTTAAATGATGCAACGGTTTCGGCCATTATGCAGCAACTTAAAAATGCCCCAATCCAACATTTAAGTTTTAAAAATTGCCATATGGACGGGAAATCATTGCTTAAAGCCATTGAAGATAAAACATTAGCCGTCAAAATCTTAGATCTACGCCATGTGCAATTCAATGATCAAACGACTCTTAAAAAAGTTGTATCGGCTCTTGAAGAAAGTTCATCTATTCAAGAGGTGAAATTAGATGATAATTGTCTCTCAAAAACACAACAAGCAAGGCTTAACATCACGATGCAACGCAATCGATGGTTAGAGCAAATCCAAGAGCAACATCCTCATGAAACTTTAAGGCTAAACAGCGAAGCTATGAGTGCGTGGAAACTTCATGCTATCACAAGCCTAATTAGAGATGAGCGTTACCAAAAGATTGAAATTCCACGAGCATCTCCAAGCCAAGCGATTGTCAAAGATTGGTTAGAAGCCTCTAGAAAAAACATTAATATTGTAAGATTGGTATATAACCAAAATGGTTTAGATCCAAAATTAACACACAAATTAGATCGTCAAATTAATATCAATCGTAGTATCAAAAAAATATTTGGTCGCGGCAATCCACTATTTGCTCGCAGCGCTATGATGTATACCTTTATGGCATTTAACTTCTTCCAATCATTCATAGCAGCGATAGCACCTTCCTCTGCTTTCATGGGCGGCGCTTTTGGAGGTGGTATTGTTGGTTGGTTAAGAGTAGCATCAAATGCTTGGTTCCATCGCGGCTTAAAGCAAACGAAAGAGCTTAACTATTGGGACGATGCTTCCCATCAAGAAGCTTATACTAGCGGACGTGAATCTGCTAAAGCTTGGGCGCCGTGGTTTACATATAAAGCTTGGACAACACCTGGTTACCTAGGATATACCCAAGAAAAAAATCATATGGAATCAGCTTTATACCAACGCCCAGCCCCTAAACGTTAAGCTTAATGCAAGATACGAGCATTGTCCTTCATTTCCATTAAGGCAATGCAACCTAGCATTTGGCAAAATTGAGCAAACTCTTCATCGTCGATGGGGAGTTTGTCCTGACGATGCTTCGAGTAAATAAAACCTTTGTTATCTATTCTTAACTCTATGGTTGGCTCTTTTAATTCAGACGGGCCAGATAACTTACAAACTTTATCTGATAATTTCTTCATACATACCTCAAACAACCGGTGGAGCTTTATCATTTATGATCACCATTTCTTATGATTATATTTTGGGGTTCATTCCTTAAACTTCAAGGGATCATATAAACAAGTCAAAAAGCTTGTTTTTTCTATTTCTTATTTTTACTTACTATGCCATGGTTTTTGCCATTTGTGAAAGCTAAATATCGAAATTTTTCTAACTTTATTTTTTTGACTTATGAGTGACTAATCTAAATGATAATTAGTTTGATACTTGGGAATAGTTAGAAGGCTACTATCTATAAACGTCATGTAAACGACTAAACGATCATTCCTTCGTGTTAACTTTCAGTCTTTCAAAAATCATAAAGTTGACGCAGTTATGCCTTCGTGGTTTCTACGTTGTGCAGTTTATTTGCGCCACCCAATTCTCATAGGCTCCCAAAAACCTCACACAACGTAGGGTCGTGTATTTCGTTAAAGGCTAATAACTACTGTCCACAAGAAAGCTTAGAGAAGAGACCACTGAGCTCCTCACTCTGTTTGTCTTTTGCAAGATCGGCCACTGTCTGCCCCTGTGCATTAGGGAGATCGGTCTTAGCACCTTTAGAAAGCAATAAAGCAGCTCTAGCGGGCGCATTTTCTAAAGCAAAATGTAAAGCAGTTTTCCCGGAGGTTGGGCTTTGTTCATTCATGAGCGATGGGTGTATTTCAAGCAGATATTCTAAGTACATACGTGGTCCTTGGCCATTGCCAAGCATACGCATGGCTTTAGCATCAGGCTCACCTGCTTCTAATCCTAGGCGTTGCCTAATGACTGCCAAGGAAAGCCCTTCAAAAGCACTACCTTGAATCCGTGCTGCCAATCGCTCACGACGACTATCGATATAGGTTCTAGCTGGCACACTCTCATAATCTAAATCATACCATTTAGATAATGACTTTAAATGCGACTCAGACTTTCCTGGGTATAGGACTTCCAGTCTAGATAAAGCTTGGGCTTTATCTCGCCCCATAATCACAGTTTTATAACCTAAAGCCGTCACAGGGAACCATTGCACACCAGGGATCTTTTCTTCAGAGCTGCCTAGTCTTTCTGGCCAAAGACTATCTTTAAAGGTTGGCTGCTCTAAAGTAGCTTTTGCTTTTAGCTTATCAAACGACACATTAGATAATTGACCTGCGATAGCATAACCATACAAATTATTGTTCTCTTGTGCAGGAAATAAATCAGCAGCACAGGCTAAAATCTGATGCTCAATACCTAGCTCTGTGAGCCATTGTTTCAGTATCGACAAAATACTGTGTTGCGAAATTTGGTTTGCTGGATCCACATAGACAATCCGCAAGCCCCCTTGATATAAAGAGACATCTAAAGCATGAGATTCTCCAGCATCTGCATAATTTATAAAATAAGTTATCTGCCTGCGCTTTCTCAAACCACTATAGACTTCATGAATCGTCGTAAGCAGCATGCGAAAGGCATCATGATCCATCGTTAAAGTTGCCGAAGCATCTGGGTTAAAAATAACTTTGTGACAGCTCGTCAATTCCAAAGTTTCACTTTTTCCATTTCTAACCTCAACCCAATCTTTAAGTTGTTTTGCGCGAATATAGCTTGGTTCACGCAAAGCTACTAACGAAGCATAATGCTCACGTGCAACTCGAGCTTGGTAAGCGAACAGCTCAGGGTGATCTTCAGCTTTGAGATGACCTAATAACACTTCTGCCGCTGTCATTTGGTTTTTTGCATTGAGTAAAATACGTGATCGCCTTGCCTCAAAATCCGCTAAAGGAATATGTTGGCGGTGACTCATCCCTACCATCTGCTCTGGAGGAATAGGGATATATATCCCACCTTGATTGCGCTGTAAAATGTAAGCTAAGTTGTGGTGAAGCTGGGCTGCTGCTATCGCCCAAAAAGCTTCGTTTTCCAAAACATCCAAACTAACTTCTGCTTGCTGCTCACTGAGTTCTAAGGTACGCTGCCTAAAAGCACCGAGCATTAAAGTCATCGTTGTCGCAGCATTTGTAAATCGTGGCAAAGCTAACAGATCGCCCGCCAAAGGAGAGCGCACACCAACATTAAGGAGCCCTTCTGACCTTCGGGCAACGATATGGGTTTGGAATAATTCAGCCAAAGTCGGAGCAGCAAAGGTTAAATGATTAATGGTGCCTTGCTGAACTGGCAGCTGACCATACACTGAGGAAACTAAAGGGCAATATTTGGCTAACAATAATTCAAGGGCTTCTTTATCACGACCCTTTGCTTCTATAAAACTTAACATACCAACTAACTTATCTATTTTAAATTGCCGTCATCATAACGACAAATCAAACCAAATCCAATTTAAAAAATGATATTTAAGCTTTATAGCAATCTTGACGATACCCGCAGCAAAACTACCTACTCGTCAAAAAAATGTGTATAAAGGTACCTACAGTACTTAATCAAATGATTATATTATGAATATATGGTTTATTCTATTTGTCGCTATCGTCTTTGAAGTTTGTGGTACCACTGCCCTAAAGTTATCAGATGGTTTTACAAAAATTACCCCAACAGTCACTTCTTTACTTTTTTATGGGTTGGGTCTTTTTTTGATGACGATTGCCCTTAAAAAATTAGATCTTGGATTGGTTTATGCTATTTGGTCTGGACTGGGCACCGCCCTTGTTGCTGTTATAGGTATCTTTGCCTTTAATGACTTAGTTACTCCACTTAGAATCATTTCTCTTAGCCTTATCATCATCGGTGTTGTGGGCTTATATGCGTCCTCTGCTTAAGTTAACAAACTTGTGTAGCTCTTGGTTTATGCCTAAAAATCAATAAATGTGATTATTTCAGAGAAATTCTATATAATTGGACAAATAGAATTTATGGGAAAAAAGCCATGCGCCAACTGAAATCTCAAGATTTAGCAGCGATTTCTGGCGGATTTGATCCGCTATCAATCATCATTGCTGGCGCTATCTTTAGCGTTTTATCAGACAGCTCCTACAACGATGGCGAAGAGTATTATAACTATCCTCAACCCGTTGTTTATTATTCGCACCCTGTCTACGACTCTTGGGGCAATTATTTAGGCGAATCTTATCCTAACTATGACTAATTTCATCGCTCTTTGAAAAGCGACCCTTCCAGCAGCATAAGCGACAGGAAGGATCGTTATCTTTATTGGACTGGTTTCACAGCACGCTTAACATCCACTTCGTTCAAATCAAAACCTGGCTGATGCTCAGCCAAGTGCATACCTGCATAATATCCTTGCTGATAATCTCTTCTACAAAAACAAGATTTAAACTGGCTAACAATGCTATTTTGGGCCTGAAAACCATCTTTAATACTTGCCCACTCAACATCACCTAGGCTAGCTAGTTTATCTTGCAACTCGCTCACCGTGTTACCATGAGCATGCACGTTTTCAAAACTAGATTTTTTATACCGATCTCTCATAAACTGAAAAAGCCCCGTGGCAACAAATGCGCCAGCTGCCCACATCATCGCTGCGCTACCCACAGAAGCGACAGCTAACCATCTTGCCGCTGTTGCCATTCTAACGGCACCATAAGTTAATACCGCCATGACTGAGGGCAAAACGAGGTGATGCAGCAACCCCTTTGATTTATCATTTTGCAGCTTCACTGAGGCCTGGCTTGAGGGCTTATGACCTACCTGTTTAAGTAGAGCCGCGGTGCCATTTTTTGGTGGCCATGAGGCAGCTTGATCTTCACTCGAAGACCACAATGAATCACTTAAAGATGACGTCCCTTTTTTCAAAACTGGTGTGAGGTGTTCTGGTTCATCAGAATGATTAATCGATGGTGGTAATTGTTTTAACAACTGCTCACGACTGGCCCTCGATGATTCTTTTGCCTGAGAATTTTCACTGGCTTCAGAAACCGCATCAAGCTCAGAAAAACGAAACTCTCCAGTCTCAGAGCTATGAGCGACAGCCACTTCAGAATCTGAAAGATGAGAGAGACTTTTTCTTTCCTCAGTAGCAACACTTGAAGATGGCGCGCTTGAACTTACTTGAATTGGCACTTCACTCAATGATTGGGATGATAAGCGATCCAACTCTGCATGTCTCTTTTCGTAAGGTGTTGCTTGAGGAACAGGAGCTAAAGCCTCATTCATTAGTTTGAGGGTCTCAAAGAAATCATCCAAAGACTTCACATCTTTCTTAAATTTATCTCTAACTCTAACTTTCCCACGGATCCCACCCTTCAAGAAATCTTCTTCTTGAATGATTATTTTAGATGGGTTAAACCCATCCTCGGACCATGTCCCTTCTAACATAAGGCCTAAGGAGCGAGCATGCCTATGCTCATTTCTTACTCGATCTAATCGAATTTGCTTACTTCCATCATAACTTTGAATGAGCCTTTGCGCCTCGGGAAGACTCAATGTTCTCTTTTCCTTTTTAACCACTTGATGGTTATAGAGGGCACAAATAAGGTTTGGGAGATCGAGATGAGCAAACTCATATTTTTCGTCTCCATGATCTCTTTTTATAATTAAACTTAGGCCCATAGTTAACTTCCTTGTTAAATGTGTTACAAAACACAGGACTTTTATTATAGGAATCTGCAATCTCAAAGGCAAACAAATAAAAGTGATTAACGACACAATGAGTGTTTAGTCGCTCAACAATATTTTTTTTACTATTCATTGACCTAAGTAGCATGAGTATATACCTGGTTTTTCAAGGGTTGTCTCAGCCCGGATAACCATGCTTCGAAGAAACAAGTGCATATCCCCCATAAGGAGAAGTCTCAATGAACCTAAATGGCCACAAGACTGTCGAATGCTTATATCTAACTTAAAAGGCTAATGTGTGAGTTTAATTCAAAGTAAACGCATGGAGGTCTTAAAGCAATTAAAAGCCATTCAAGGTGTCGATAGTCAACTTGGCATTCAATTTGAAGAAGGATTCTGTAATGGTGATGCCTTTATGTGGGCTCATGAGGCTGCAAAGGGTCAAGAGGCACGTGACGCATATGAGACCTTGTCTAAAAAAATAGCAACTTATGATAAAGCAAAACTCAAAGATCTTCACCAAGCGCACATTCAATATCTTGCATTTAAAAAACACCAAAAATCGAGCATTCATTCAAATAGCCCTTCCAATATAAATACTTTAAGCAGAGAGGCTCTAAAAATTCTTGAACAAAAGAATGCGGAATATATGGAGCTTCAACATTATTTCAATAATATATTAATATTTTTTAACCCAAACGAGGTATTTAAATTATATTCGCAAAGCCATTTTATGGAAGTTTATAACCAACTGATGGAATCTAGCGAAAATCCCAGACGCTTACATTGCCCATTTAATGCTGGTTTTTTAGTTTGCGCATCTGAATTAAGTCATATTTTTGATAGCATTAAGAAACAGGCTGAAGGTCAAATCATCATGCTTTCAGGACTCAACCATGCGACGAGCCTAAGGTACGATCAGGGTGTGATTACTTTTTTTGATCCCAATAGCCAAGAGCCATTAACATGGCCAAATCCAAATGACCCTTCTCAAACGCAAGTTGATTTTTTTAAGTTAATCTATAAGAAGGTTGATGCAACCCATACTAGCGAATCGATTGAGGATCCCTTTCCCTTTAAAATACAAGTCTTTGAAGACGACAAACCAGACCCCACCTTGTATCCTACAGCTAAAGAGATCCACGATGAGCTTGATCCCTTTGTCGAAAATTTTGAAGGGACAGATAGTTTATACTGGTATGCTCGACTTGGTATGCCTGAACTTGTTGAGCATTACTATACAAATGAAGGATTAGATTTAGAGCAACGTGATGCTCAAGGATTTACCCCTCTTTTAATTGCATACAAACATAAAGAATACATCACAGCTAGACATTTAATGGCTTTAGGAGCAAACGCGCAAGCTAAAAGTCATAGTCATATAACGCCACTTATTATTATCGCGGCTTCTGGCAATGTTGCTGAAGCCAAGCACTTCATTCATGAAAGTGGTTTGGACTTAAAAAAACCACAAGAACAATTCAACCGAGCTCTTTTACTTGCCATACACTCTGAGAATATTCTTTTCATAAAATTTCTTTTTGACATGGAGGTTGCTGTTTTAGACAAACCATCGGCCAAGAGTCATTTTATTCATAAGGCCATTCAAGTAGACTCTATCGAAATTCTTCAGATACTCATAGAGCAAGGGTTCGATGTTGAGGGACTTGATCCTCAAGGAGAGACACCTTTAACCCTGGCCATGACTCAAAAAACGCCATTGTCTGCTTTTTTATTAATAGAGCATGGCGCATCCGTCAATGCAAAAAATCAAGCCGGCAAGACACCCTTGACGATAGCCATTGAATCAAATCAAATAACCATTGCTCGAGCCCTGCTTAAGCAGGATGCGATCCTCAGCCTTGTAGATTGCCATGCTTTACTAGAGCATTGTGCCAAGCATGGCGATCTGGATTTTTTAAAATCCATTCTCGAACAAATGAGTAAGCAAGATAAAGACTTTGACATCAATAGTCCGATCAACCATAGAGGAGATACTCTGCTAGGCGCATGCTTAATATCTGGCCAATTTGAGCTTGTCAGATTTCTTGTCGAAAAACAAAATGCTGATGTCAACCTGTCATATCAAGATAGATATTCCCCTTTGCTTTACACAAAAATTCAAGGCCTGCTTGGTAAAACAGAATTTAATGCCATGTATGACTTCTTAAAATCTAAAGGAGCTAATGAAAATAGTATGGATATTGAAATGAATGATAAGTTCATAAAGCCTAAATTAGAGTATATCATCCAACGTGAAAGTGCTATTGCTTCTGAGTTAAGTGTCCATATACCAACAAGAACAAAGAAAAATGCCTTGATAGCTGCTTTCTCTCATAAAAATAAAGTCACTCAGCCCTTAACAACCTATATACAGACTATCAAGGCATTGAACGATAATACTGATTATACAGCTGCGCAAAGGATAGCTGTTTTAGTAGGAGCGACTCAAGATTTCATAGCCAAATCACAGCACAAAGATGAAACTTTGGTCGTGATAAGAGACTATATGCCCGAATTTAGTCATGATTTAATCAAGGATGACAAAATTCAGGCATATCAGGCTTTTAATGAAACTTTATCTTCAACCAGTACTCGTCACAAAAAACATAAAACATAGCTTTTACTGTGTTGAGGCGTGATACATAGCTTCATAAAAATACTATCCTTTAATCTTCAACGCCAATTGAAATAGTTCTTGGCTTAGCTTTTTCTTGCTTAGGGATCCAAATTTCTAGAACGCCATGTTTAGATTTGGCAGAAATTTTATCCGAAGCAATCGTATCGGGCAATGTAAACTGTCGATAGAAGGATCCACTACTACGCTCTGTGCGGGTAAATTGCGCCCTTTTCTCATCAAACGTGTTTACTTTGTGACCTTTTACAGTTAAAACATTATCTTCCATTGAGATATCAATGGCATCTGTCGCCACGCCTGGCACATCTGCTAAAACAATAAATTTATCAACATCTTCAATGATATCAATGGATGGGATCCATTGCCCTGTTTCCACCATCGATTTATCTTGCTGGCGCATTTTAGATAGCCCCCCTAATAGCTCATGGTGTAGTTCATCAAAAATATTGGCCGTGTTATATCCTCGTTTCATTTTAAAGTCTCCTATTAAGGTTTTCTCTGTCTTCATACATAAATATGGGGATAGGAAAATTAAATTCAAGTTACGGAGCATTAAAGTTTTTCTCTTCTACAGATCAAGGATGACCTATATCTTCCTTAAATTTTATTTAAGGAAGACCTAGCCGCCAGGCTAACAGAGATGGATATAAACCAGAAGCTTTAAAGATTGTGTGAGCATGACTTGTATATTTTAAGAGATTATCTCTCATGGAAATAACATACTGATCGTACAGTCGACTTCTGAATATAAATGGAGTGGTGCCAAAACGCGGAGTCGAACCGCGGACCTACTGATTACGAATCAGTTGCTCTACCAACTGAGCTATTTCGGCAACGGGTAAATTATAATCGAGACAACCTAGAATTTAAAGATGAAGTACGAAGTAGATGCTCTCATCGAGCTGATTTTATCCTCAGTGACCTTTTAGGTCACATTGATGCAATAAAGGTCAGTTAATATCATGTAACTATCTTTCCACAGCTGGCTATATAACATGAGGTAGCGGCCAACCACTTGAATGTCTATACTTTTTTTGTTAGGTGCGTGATTTGGCATAAATTCTGCACCATGATAGGTGGATGATAGAAACGACCCAGGAGTCTTACCATGAACAAGCAAAGCGGTTTTACCTTAATAGAATTGATGATCGTCGTTGCGATTATCGGTATCTTGGCTGCTATAGCTATACCAGCTTATAGTGATTACATTGTTAGAGCTCGAGTATCTGAAGTTATCAACATCGGCTCGAATGCGAAAACAGCTGTTTCGGAATATAGAATTTCCAATGGCTCAATGCCAACGACTAACGCAGCTGCAGGAGTTACTACTGTTGTATCTGATATGGTCACAGGTGTTGCGGTTGGTGCTGGTGGAGTTATCACCATCACAGGTAATGCAACAAACTTAGGAACAGGCGGTGCTTTTGGTATTGTCCTAACACCAACGTTTGCGACCGGAGCTGTCACTTGGGCATGTACTGCAACAGGTGCAACGCAATATGCGCCAGCCTCTTGCCGTTAACCTTTAAGTGCTTTAAAAAGGAGGCTATTGCCTCCTTTTTTTATTGTGGAAACCACCTTGATGTTTCAGATAAACAACTCAGTTAGCACGCCTTTTATTCTCAAAACAATACTTATTCTATGCTTCAGCTTCGCTGGGTTAATATATTGGCAAGGCCTTCACGGCCCTTTTTTGTTAGACGACCTCCAAACGCTCGACAGTGCTCGCATCAGCTCATGGTCTTTTCGTGAAATTTTGGCAACTAGTTTCGCCAATCAGACAGGTCCTTTAAGCCGCCCCCTCAGTGTTTTTAGTTTTATCGTCACCGATCAACTATTTGGAAACGCACCATTTGGCTATAAAATAACCAACTTAGGATTGCACATACTCTGCGCGACATTATGTTTCATCTTTATGAAGCATTGGCTTTGCCTTTTTTTTCCTACTAATAATCATAAACCTTGGATCCTCGCGAGCCTTATCAGCATCCTTTGGATTTTGCACCCTCTCAACGTTAGTACAACCTTATATGTTGTTCAACGTATGGCTATCTTATCAACCCTGTTTACCCTCTTAAATTTAATTTTATATCTTAAAATTCGGTTTGGAGATTTAAAGCCATTACCAAAGAAATTATCCCTAGCTTGTATGCTTTTACTGTTCGTATGTGCCACTTTAAGCAAAGAAAATGGGCTTCTATTACCTTTCTTTTTGGCTGCAATTGAGTTAACGACACCAACATCGAAATCATCAAAAATCTGGCTTAAACTAACCCTAGGATCTTGCATCATCATTCTCCTTGGAGGAGGACTTTACTATGCTCATCACTTTGCTTCTTTTCAGGCTGCATTTTACCAAAAGGGATTTAGCCTACTTAGCTACACCTTAGTAGAAGCTAAAGCTTTAATTTTTTATATAAAACTGATTGCTCTGCCACAAATCAATGCCATGGGACTTTATCATGATGATTTCCAAGCAACCTTATCGCCTAATCTATGGCTAAGTCTCTTCATTCTTTTAGGACTGTTTATCACTATTCTTTTTACAAGAAAAAAAGCCCCTATTTTAAGTTTTGGGCTCATGTGGTTTTTTTCAGGACACCTCCTAGAGTCAAGCATTCTACCCCTAGAGCCTGTTTTCGAGCATCGTAATTACCTAGCCAGCATCGGCCTGTTACTCATTTTGGTATGGTTGTTCACCTTAGCTTTCGAAAAAATGAAGCTTAAGCCCTTTTATATGCCCATCATAGCTTTCATTTGGATTGGTCTTTTCTCTTTACTGACAGCTCTAAGGGTAGATGGATGGTCGACACAAGAAAAATTTATAAAAATGGCTATTCAAACTCACCCAGCTTCACCAAGAGCCCATATTGAATATGGTCAATACCTGTTTCAAGCTGGTTATTTCGATGAAGGTATCCTGTCATTGCAAAAGGCGGCTGAGCTTGATCATAGAAACAGCGGGCCAGTTTTACATCAAATTCTTGCTCATTGCACTATTGGAAGAGCTCAGCCTTCTCTGTATACAGAAGCGACGCAGCGCTTAGCGACACAAAACATAACTCCTTATACGCTGCTTGTTTTGGATGGTATCGTCAATCAACAGTTTAATGACAACTGCCCTAGTATTTCATCCATAGAGTCCACTCAGTGGCTCCAAACGGCTATTTCCAACCCTTTTACTTCTCCCAAAAACAAAGGGATCCTCTTCCACTTACTAGCTGGAATCTACGCCAAAGATTCACAATACGAATTAGCCATATCCGCTCTTGAGAAATCTAGCGAGTATTTTCCAAATAAAATAGAGCCTCATTTAAAGAAAATTCAATTGCTTATTTTACTTAATAAGCAACACGAAGCCCAAACCCATATTAAAGCTACCTACCTTCATCCACTGAGCGCTCGAACAGATAATCAAAAAAAGTTATCTGAGCTTCAAAACCAATTAAATCTTGATGAGCTCTAAGCTTACCTTTAGAGAAGCTATGCCACATGTCTAATTTTGGTTTAAGCTAAATAGTAAGATACGCTATGGTTTAAAAAATATGCACGTTAACAAACAAAGTTGGCAAGTTAGTATTATCATCCCTGCATGTAATGAGCGATTAGGGCTTGAAAAATTTTTGCCACACCTCATGAAACGATACAATCACATGGAAGTTCTCGTTGTTGATGACGGCTCCACCGATGAAACAGCCCAATATGCCAAATCACTCGGTGCTACCGTCATCTCTCATCCGTATCGTATTGGTAACGGCGCGGCTATTAAAACAGGTGCACGCCACGCCAAAGGTGACATTTTTGTTTTTATGGATGGTGATGGCCAGCACGATATTCAAGATATAGATAGATTATTAGAAACCTACGGACGTGGTTACGATATGGTTGTAGGCGCAAGACCTTCCGATCAACATGCCAGTTGGATTCGAAAGATTGGCAATCAAACCTATAATCGTATTGCTAGTCGCATCGTGAATCAAAAGGTACTTGATTTAACGTCTGGATTCCGAGTGGTACAAGCAAAAAAATTCAAGGAATTCTTACACTTATTACCAAATGGATTTTCTTATCCTTCGACCATTACCATTGCCTTTTTTAGAACGGGGTATACGGTTAAATACTTAGATATTAATGTGGCTCAAAGGATTGGAAAAAGTCATTTGCGCCCACTTTCTGATGGATTACGCTTTTTTATTATTATCTATAAGATTACCACGCTTTACTCTCCACTCAAGGTCTTCTTACCTCTAGGCTTGTTACACCTTGTGCTAGGCCTCTTAAATTACGCGTATACCTTCGCGACATATGGCCGCTTCACGAACATGAGTGCCGTCATGCTTTCTACAGCTATCATCATTGTGCTCATTGGCTTAGTCTCAGAGCAAGTGACAACTCTCATTTATCAGAGCAAAAAAGACTCATGATGGATCCTTTGGCGGCATGAAACTATCTAGGAGTTTTAAATGGATCGTTTCCGTGCTTATGTTGCCTTTTATGGGTATCATCATATTCACTCATCAAGATGATTTCATTTTCCTTTTCAAGCAACTCAACCCATCTCTTTCCATTGTCATCTATTTAATACAAGCATCTATCATAGCTATATCTGGTTTTCCTTTTTATATACTTATGAAGATGTTTGGCTACGACATTCGAGTCAAAGATTGGATTGGTCTTAGCTTTATAGCTAATTTACTCAATCAACTATTACCTTACCGACCAGGTTTAGCTTTTAGGTTTATTTATTTGAAGAAGCATTACAAGATTCTTTTAAAACACTACAGCTTCATCACACTTTTTTACTTTTTTATACTGATGAGTACAGCTTTCATCATGGTCTTATTACCTCAATGGTTTATAGAGCTACCTCCCTTTTTTAATCATCAAATTGTTATCATGATAACCCTCGTTATTTGCTCAATGCTCATTTTAGGGCTAGCGATAACCCTATTGTCTAAATATGAAAAAGCGAAGCAATCAGAGGCATCTTGGTCCCACATGAGACTCCATATTAGTGCCATGATACGTCATCCTAAAACAATGCTGCCGACTATTTTCTGTTTTCTTGTCATTCAAGGTCTCAGTATTTTAAATTTTCATGTCATATTCCAAGCCTTAGGGATACCCATAGAATTAAGCCATACTGTCATCTTCGTTGGCATTTTTACCTTGGGCATGCTTTTCCCTGTGACGCCTGGCAACATAGGTCTGCTAGAAATATTACTAGGAGGCATCACAGAAGCGCTCTATGGCCAATTTAGTTTAGGGTTTAGCGCCATACTTCTATATCGCGCCGCACAACTACTTGTGGGCCTGACATTCGGTAGTTTATTCTGTGTTTTACTACTTGGGCACATCCCAACCTCAAAAAAAGCTCTTTCTTTACAGCAATGATTTTGTCGGTCGACTAAACTTATTTTTAATAGGCATACTCTATGCCCTCTTGTGTCGCACAAATTTGAGAATAGCGTATATGGCATCACAGCAAAATAATCCTATTGGCGGGCTTGCACGTAAACTTATGCAGGCAAACGTCATTGATGAATCTACCGCTACTCAAGCGCTTGAGCACTCGGCTAAGCAAAAAATACCTCTGGTCCAACACTTGGTTGAAAATAAACTCGCTAAAGCTGCAGACATTGCCGTAACCGCTTCTCATGATTTTGGGGTGCCTTTACTTGACTTGTCCTGCGTTGATCTAGAGTTAATACCAAGAGATTTGATCAGTGAAAAATTGATTCGCCAACATCATGCCTTACCCTTACTTAAAAGAGGTAATCGTCTATATGTCGCGGTTTCTGATCCAACCAATCTTCTGGCCTTAGATGAGTTCAAGTTTCATGCTGGCGTTAGCACTGACGCTATCATGGTTGAAGAAGATCTGCTTTGTGATGCGATTGAGAAAGTCTTATCGTCCTCAGAAAGCTCAGCCTTAGACGATCTTGAAGACGCTAACTTAGATGATTTAGATATTACAAGCATTGATGACGACGATGCTGCAAACAAAGACGATGGTGACTCTGACATTGATGATGCTCCGATTGTTCGCTTCGTTAACAAAGTGTTACTGGATGCTATCAACAAAGGGGCTTCAGACATTCACTTTGAGCCTTATGAAAAAAACTACCGAGTCCGATTCAGGCAAGATGGGATTTTATTCGAGTTTGCAAATCCTCCTGTTAATTTAGCTCCTCGATTGGCGGCAAGATTAAAAGTCATGTCTCGTTTAGATATTTCAGAAAGACGTGTTCCTCAAGATGGGCGCTTCAAGATGAAAATATCAAGAACTCGCTCTATTGATTTTAGGGTGAGTACTTGCCCTACCCTTTTTGGTGAAAAGGTTGTGATGCGTATTTTAGATCCCTCTAGTGCTAAAATGGGGATTGATGCTTTAGGTTATGAGCCAGACCAAAAAGAATTATTCATGGAGGCTATCCACCGACCTCAAGGCATGGTGCTTGTCACAGGTCCAACTGGTAGTGGTAAAACCGTTTCATTATACACGGCTCTTAATATCTTAAATACAGCTGAGCGAAACATATCTACAGCAGAAGATCCTGTTGAAATCAATTTAGCTGGTATTAACCAGGTTAACGTCAACCCCCGAGCGGGTTTAACTTTCTCTGCAGCTCTGCGCTCTTTCTTAAGACAAGATCCGGATATTGTCATGGTTGGTGAGATTAGAGATCTTGAAACCGCTGAAATCGGTGTTAAAGCAGCACAAACTGGACATTTGGTATTATCCACTTTACATACGAACAGTGCCCCTGAGACCTTAAGTCGTCTCGTTAATATGGGGATCCCAGCTTTTAACTTGGCCACCTCAGTCTCGCTTGTGATAGCACAAAGACTTGCTCGTCGTCTTTGTAAGCATTGCAAGGTAGAGAAAGAAATTCCCAAAGAAGCTCTTTTAGAAATGGGTTTCACTGAAGAAGAAACCCAAGATTGGAATACTGTGCTAGAGCCAACTGGATGTGAGCAATGTAACAATGGCTATAAAGGTCGACTAGGACTTTACGAAGTCATGCCTGTTTCTGAAGCCATTGGTCGCATTATTATGGAAGGTGGCAACGCGATGGATATTGCCGATCAAATGGCTAAAGATGGCATTAATAATTTAAGACGCTCTGGTCTAAACAAAGTCCGAGAAGGCTTAACAAGTCTTGAGGAAATTAATCGAGTAACCAAGGATTAACCAATGGCTCAACAAAAAAAAGAGACTTCTAGCTCTAAAATAGCAACCTTTAGTTATGAATGTACGAACCAACAAGGCCGTACGATCAAAGGCGAGGTCGCTGGTAAAACGATAGCCTTAGCTAAAGCGGATTTAAGGAAGCAAGGTTTAACACCTATCCGAGTGAAAAGAAAAACAAAATCCTTATTTTCTAAAACTCATAAGAAAAAAATTGGACCAGATGATATTTGCTTTTATGCTCGACAAATGGCGACCATGATGACCGCCGGTGTACCCTTGGTTCAATCTTTTGATATTGTCGCCAAAGGGACAGATAATCTATCGCTAAGAGAATTAATCCTTAACGTTAAAACGGAAATTGAAGGTGGCCGATCTTTTCATGAGTCTTTAGAAAAATTTCCTGATTATTTTGATGATTTGTTTTGCAACTTAGTTTCTGCTGGTGAAGCATCTGGCTCCCTAGAAACCATGTTAGACAGAATCGCGACTTACAAAGAAAAATCTGAATCTTTAAAAAGAAAAATAAAAAAAGCTCTTTTCTATCCCTGTGCTGTTATGGTCGTTGCTGTGCTGGTAACGTTCATCTTGTTAATCTTTGTTGTACCACAGTTTGAAGAGCTCTTTAAAGGTTTTGGTGCTGATTTACCAGCCTTTACCAAAATGGTTATTCATTTATCAGATTTTGTTCAAGCATGGTGGTATATCATTTTAGCAGCGACCGTTGGTGCTGGCTGGGTCTTTGGGTATTCTAAAAAGCATTCAAAACCTTTTAGAGACTTCTTGGACAGACTTATTCTAAAAATGCCAATTATTGGCAACATCTTAGAAAAAGCCGCGATTGCTCGATTTGCACGTACTTTGTCCACAACCTTTGCGGCAGGTGTACCTTTGATTGAAGCCCTAGACTCAGTCGCTGGTGCAACAGGGAATGTTGTCTTTGTTGACGCTGTTAATAAAATCAAAGATGATGTCTCTGTCGGTGTACAAGTTCAAGCGGCCATGAGATCAACTGAAGTATTTCCAAATATGGTTGTACAAATGGTAGCCATCGGTGAAGAATCTGGCTCTTTAGATGAAATGCTAAGCAAAGTTGCTGACATCTATGAGGAAGAGGTTGATTTAGCTGTTGATGGTTTAAGCAGCTTGCTAGAGCCACTCATTATGGTTGTTCTTGGTGTTTTGGTTGGTGGCCTTGTTGTCGCCATGTACTTACCAATATTTAAAATGGGATCTGTTGTCTAATGTGGATGAGCTTATTTGAACAGCACTTATTCTTAGTAGCTAGCATGGCTGCCATTGTTGGGTTACTAATGGGATCCTTTCTCAATGTCGTGATTTACAGATTGCCCATGATGCTTAATAATATGTGGCTCCAGGAGTGCTCTCAATTCATGCATGAAAAGCAGGGCTCTCCACTGCTTAAACCTGAAGCAACGCCGTTTATAAATTTAGCTTGGCCAAACTCTCATTGCCCAGATTGCAAACATGCACTAGGGTTTCTCGAGAATATCCCAGTTCTAAGTTATATCCTTCAAAAGGGTCAATGCAAACATTGCCACAAAAAAATTGCAAATCGTTACCCCTTCGTTGAAATCTTAACGGCTATCTTAACGACAATCACAGTCGCAACCCTCGGTTTGAACTGGCTCACTTGGATGGCTTTGCTTTTAACTTGGGCACTTATTGCTTTAAGTTTTATTGATCTAGATCATAAAATCTTACCAGATGATCTCACGCTACCTTTTTTATGGCTTGGCCTTATTATTAATTGTTTTTTTGTTTTTACAACGCCAGTTGATGCTATCTTAGGGGCTGTCGTAGGTTACTTAAGTTTTTGGTCTGTTTACCAGCTTTTTAAATTAATCACTGGTAAAGAAGGTATGGGCTATGGAGACTTTAAGTTGATGGCTCTACTTGGCGCCTGGTTAGGTTGGCAATCGATACCACTCATTATTATTCTGTCATCGGTCTTAGGCGCAATTATCGGTCTCACCCTCATTGTCTTCAAAGGTCACGATAAATCTAACCCCATCCCATTTGGCCCCTATATAGCCTTAGCTGGGTGGATTGCAATGCTCTGGGGTGATATCATTATTTCTAAGTATTTCCATTACATAGGCATACAAGTTACGTTATGAAGTATGTCGGGTTAACCGGCGGCATTGGCTCTGGGAAATCACTTGTTTCAGAGCAATTTAGAGATTTAAATGTCCCTATTATAGATGCTGACGTCATTGCTCGTGAACTGGTTTCCCCAGGTTCACCTGCCTTAAATCAACTCATCAAGCTCTTTGGTCATGAAATCATCAAAAGCGATGGACAACTTGATCGCCAGAAAGTTAAACAGCTTGTTTTTTCAAACCAAGCTGCAAAAAACCAACTGGAAGCCGTCTTACACCCGTTAATACAAAAAGAGATTTATCATCAGGCTCAATCTATCCATGAAAGATACTGCCTTATCGTTATCCCGCTTCTTTTTGAAAACAAGGAAAACTATCAATGGCTAGAAAAAATCATAGTCGTTGATCTTCCAGAAGCAATACAAGTAGAGCGTACCTGCCAGCGTGACACTATGACCCAAGCGCTTGCTCAAAAAATTATAAGCAAACAGGCGACTAGACAAGCTCGCCTAGCTTTTGCTGATTTCATCATTGACAATAGCCAAGATAAGGCGAACACCAAAAAGCAAGTAGAGCACATTCACCATCAATTATTAGAAGGCTAAATAAGGATTTGCATGACTCAACCTGAAATACTAAGAGTACCCTGCCCTACCTGCAAAAAACCTGTTCGCATGTCTCGAGATAACCCTTACAGACCCTTTTGCTGCCATCACTGCAAACTCATTGACTTAGGCTCTTGGGCAGATGAGTCTTACCGGATCCCAACCCAAGAAAGCCCAAGCTCCGATGAGTTTGAATAAGCTGAACCTCAATATTTGATTAGGTGGATCTCTTGTGCCTTTTTAAAAAAGGCATAAGGCAATAACACAAGGCAGATAAAACTAAGCAAGCATGCCCAAAATACCCAGCTAGTTTCTCCAAAGCACCAAGCGGGCATGGATCTCTTCCGTTACAAAGCATATGAGTCATAATGCCAAGCATTAACAAGATAAATCCAAATAACCCTAGGGCATAAAGAGTGTTTTCAAGTCTTGGCACACGTAACTTTTTCATAAGCTAGAAAACCTCTCCCCACAAATTATTTCCTATGATCATAGTTATGTGCGATCGCACCGACAACAGGGATTTCCTTATCTCAGATATATGGTATTAATTTTCAGATAAACGGTAAAAGAAAAACAAATAATCTATTGAATTTGCAATCAAAACAATGTTAGTTGAATCGTTAACTTCCAGCTTGATCACGGAATTTGCCTCAGATAAATGAGCACGATTAGATGCATCAAAGCTTATTGAATTAGCAGCTAAAAAGGTGTCAGTTGTTCTGCTATATCCAATCCTAAAACTTAGCAGCGGCTCATCACGTGCATATAGAGCTTTTTACTCTCACATCCCAGCACAAGGTTTCTTGATATCAGCCATTGATATAAGCCAAGAATGATCATTTCGAGAAAGATATAGACTTTATTAGGTAGTTGGTAACTTTTTGAAGAAGATCGTTCATATTTACCTAATGCATTTCATATTAAATGTTTAATAATCATTTCATTCGCTAATGGCACCCGAAGTTGTCCAATTTCACTAAGTGGTACCCAAGCAATCCGTTGGCTTTCTAAACCTTGAGCCTGGCCTTGAAAGTCTAAAACCTTGTATACGGACAAATGAACTTTCTTGTCTGGGTAATCATAGGGGATTTCTAAAAAGGGACTATGAGACTTAACGATGACACCAACTTCCTCGAGTAACTCACGCTTGAGCGCATCTAAAGAAGATTCATTCGTCTCAACTTTACCACCTGGGAACTCCCAAGTGTGAGCTTGATGCTGGTGAGACTTGCGCTCAGCCATGAGAACCTGGCCTTGGGGATTAATAATAACCCCCACAACGACCAAAACACGCCCCTGCTCCATTAAGCAAGCTTACCATGGCATTGTTTATATTTTTTCGAAGAGCCACATGGGCAAGCATCATTGCGACCGACCTTAACCGTGTCACCAGCCAAAACTCCCTCACTTGCTTTCATCATGGATTCTTGCTCTAAACCTTGAATGTCATCATGGTGAAAATCCATAGGCAAACCAGAGCTTTGTCTTCTTTGTTGATCAATCGCATCAACATCCTCTTGCGCACGAACTTCAACTTTCGTAATGACGCTCACCACTTCACGCTTAATCGATTCCAGCATACTTTTAAAAAGGTTAAAAGCTTCCTTTTTATACTCTTGTTTGGGATCTTTTTGCGCATAACCTCTGAGCCCAACGCTTTGACGTAAATGATCCATCTGTGCTAAATGCTCTTTCCAGTGTGTATCTAAGCTATTAAGCATGACTGATTTTTCAAATCGACGCATGAGATCAGTGCCAATTTGATCTTCTTTGCTTTTATATACGTCATTGAAAGCTGTGAGGATTTTTTCTCGCAAACCTTCTTCATTCAAATTAGCATCTGACTCAAGCCAATGCTTAAGTGGCAAGTCAATTCTAAATTCATGTTGCAAATATTGCTCAAGACCAGCAATATCCCACAAATCATCAATGGATTCTGGTGGGATATAATCATTCACAACACTAGCAGACACTTGAGCTATCAAACTCGTCATATTTGTAGACAGATCTTCTTGTACCATCAAATTATCACGTTGAGCGTAAATCACTTGGCGCTGATCATTAGCGACGTTGTCATAATCAAGTAACTGCTTACGAATATCAAAATTATGCCCCTCAACCTTACGTTGAGAGTTTTCTATCGCTCTTGAGACTATCGAATGCGTAATCGCTTCGCCTTTTTGAACACCAAGTCTTCGCATCATATTGATCATTTTATCTGAGCCAAAAATACGCATCAGATTGTCTTCTAAAGATAAGTAGAACCGACTTGAGCCAGGATCTCCTTGACGCCCTGCTCTTCCCCGTAATTGATTATCAATCCGACGAGACTCATGACGCTCTGTGCCTATGATATGTAACCCGCCGGCCTCAACAACTTGATCATGTTTCTTCTGCCATTGCGCTTTCAGCTCCGCAATTTTCTCTGGGGTTGCTTCACCCAAAGCATCTAACTGTGTTTTTAAAGATCCACCTAATTCAATATCCGTACCTCGACCAGCCATGTTTGTTGCAATCGTGACCGCACCTGGACGACCAGCTTCTGAAATAATCTCAGCTTCTTGTTCATGGTACTTGGCATTAAGAACTTTGTGAGGCACTTTAGCTTTCTTTAGGAGACCTGATAGAAATTCTGAAGTTTCAATTGACACAGTTCCCACCAAGATGGGTCTGTTCTTATGGGTATTGTCTTTAATATCTTCGATAATGGCTGTGAATTTTTCTTCCTGCGACAAATAAATAACATCAGGATAATCCTTGCGAACACAAGGTTTATTTGTTGGTAAAACAACAACTTCTAGACCATAAATTTCTTGAAACTCAAAAGCTTCAGTATCGGCTGTTCCGGTCATGCCAGAAATCTTGCTATACAGCTTGAAGAAATTTTGAAAAGTAATAGAAGCTAGAGTTTGGCTTTCTTGTTGAATTTCAACCCCTTCTTTAGCTTCGACAGCTTGATGCAATCCTTCAGACCAGCGTCTTCCTGCCAAGCTTCGACCTGTATGTTCATCAACAATCACAACTTTATTATCTTGAATGAGATAATCGACATCTTTCTTATAAATGGCATGAGCTCTTATGGCCGCATTCAAATGATGAAGCAAGACCAAGTTCTGAGAGTCATACAGACTTTGTCCTTCTTCAATCAGACCTTCTTTCGCTAATAATTTTTCAGCGGTTTCATGCCCTTCTTCCGTCAGAAAAGTCTGTTTCGTCTTTTCATCGAGCTGGTAGTCTCCAGGGCCATCTTTCACCTCTTGCCTCACTAGAAGAGGCGCCACAAGATTCATTTTCATATACAATTCAGAGCTATCATCTGCTGCCCCTGAAATAATCAAAGGCGTTCTAGCTTCATCAACAAGAATAGAGTCAACCTCATCGACAATCGCAAAGTGAAGCTCTGTCTGCAAACATTCTTCGGCACTAAAAGCCATTTTGTTGCGCAGATAATCAAAGCCTAACTCGTTATTGGTGGCATAGATGACATCAGCCTGGTAGCTTTCACGTTTCACGTCCGAGTTCCTGCGAGGAATCACAACACCAACGGTTAACCCTAAAGCAACGTAAATCGGCCCCATCCATCCAGCATCACGTCTTGCCAAATAGTCATTCACCGTCACGACGTGCACAGGCTTGCCGGTTAACGCATTTAAATAAACGGCAAGGGTTGCCATTAAAGTCTTACCCTCTCCGGTGGACATTTCAGCAATTTTCCCATTGTGAAGTGCCATACCGCCAATTAATTGCACATCAAAATGACGCATGCCTAGCAATCTGCGACTGGCTTCTCGAACAACAGCAAAGGCCTCTGGCAAAAGTTTATCAAGGCTTTCGCCTGCTACATGACGCTTCTTAAACTCTTCAGTTTTTGCACTCAAACTTTCCATACTTAAGTCACGCATGCCAGGCTCAAGGCTGTTAATCAGCTCCACTTGCTTGCGATAGTTTTTTAAATTGCGCTGGTTGCGACTTCCAAAAAGAGAATTTGCTAACTTAGTAAACACACTGAACTCACTTTAATATTTAGATTTCAATTAATTTTGAAGCATTTTAACAGATTATGGGACACAAATAGCACAACATAAAAAATACATCCCAATTGAAGTATATGGAGGCATATTTTTTAAATTAAAGACCATTTAAGTTTTCTTGCTAAATTGTGGGTAGTATTTAGCTGGATCTACAGCTAAACCATGCTCCCTAACCTCAAAGTGTACGTGTGGCCCAGTCGCACGCCCAGTACTTCCAACTAAGGCAATGGCTGTCCCTTTATGCACCACGTCGCCTTCTTTTACTAACAGGCTTTGATTATGACCGTACCTTGTTAATAATCCATCTCCGTGACTTATCTCAAGCGTGTTGCCATACCCACCCTTTTCTCCAGCAAAAGTAATAATTCCTGTAGCAACAGCATGGACTTCTGTGCCGTGATGACTACCTATGTCAACACCAGAATGCCATTTACGGGCCCCTGTTAATGGATCTATTCTCGAGCCGTAGCGTGATGAAATCCAACCTCTAACAATTTGAGCAGTCCCTGCAAGCTTTGTTTTCTCAGTCAAAACTTTAATTTTTGAAAGCTCTTCTAAAGCTTGCAGCTGCTGCGCCCTTTGCAATAATCGATACTCCAAAGAAGCTAATGCCGCATATAAATTCATATCTGACTGCTCAATACCGAGGTGGTAACTTGCCATAAAACGATGATTATCTTCATCTGATAACGCTACGTTCAAACTTTCAGCTACAGTTTTTACTTTAACATCCATCGTGATAGCCTGACCTTGAAGATCTGCTATCTTTAAAATAATCGCATCAAAAGTTCTTTCGGCTTTATGCTTCAAATCATCAAGCTGCTCCTTATCCTGGTTAAATGACTGAATCATTGAGGTATTAGGATCACTCTTGTCTTTCATGCTTAAATAGACTAAACCGCCAACAACACAACCACCTACCAATAGGCCAACCACAAAAAATATGCTATCTTTAAACCCATTTTTATACGAAAAACTTAACATTAAACCTCATCATTCATGACTAAAAAGCAATCTGCAAAAAAAATAACTGACATACTACACCATCAAAGCTCTTCGCTTGGAGAGCTTTTAAAAAAGGTTTTTCAGTATAATCAGCTAGAGCTCAATCTGGAGGATTTTATTGCACCAGAAGTTGCTAGCCATGTCCAGCTCGGTGCTTACCAAAAAGGCATCTTAATTTTGCTAGCCGACTCTGGAAGTTGGGCGACAAAATTAAATTATATGATACCCGAACTAAGAGAAAAATTGCGTCAGCATAAGCATTGGGCAGGCCTTAAAAATATTACCATCAAAGTGGCACCTCACATCGCAATCAAAACACAAGCGTCACAAGCGGTACCAACCTCTAGTAGGTGCATTCCTATTTCTACCGCAAGCCAAGAAAGCCTTATTCAAGCCGCTAATTTACTATCAGATTCTAAAGAAAGTGCTGCCTTAAAAAAAATCTTACTTAAACTAGCTGAGTCGAAATAAAGATAACTAGGAAGTCTTGTCATCCGGGTGCTTCTCTTGATGACGAGGCTCATCAACTGCTTTCACACGACTGTCATGAGAACCGTGCACCTGATGCTTCCCTGCTCGTTTAGCTTGGTACATGCTAGCATCCGCACAACTTAACAAATGATCAAGTTTATAACCATTCTCAGGGTATAAGGCATATCCTATGCTTAAACCAACCTGCAGCTGCAAATTATCCACGGCAATGGGCTTCTCAAAAATGGTTAGCAGTTTTTGAGCTAAATTTTCAGGCTCTTCACGCCCACTAATGGCGCTTAAAATAATAGCGAATTCATCACCGCCAAGCCTTGCTATAAAGTCACTTCCTCGTGTGTTGCTTCTAAAAATAGTCGTGATAGCAACCAATAACTGATCTCCCACATCGTGACCATGTAGATCATTCACGGGTTTGAAATCATCTAAATCAATAAACATCACTGCCAACTGTTGCTTTTTACGGATCGCCAAATCCAACAGCTTCTCACCTTGCTCTTGAAACAAAAATCGATTAGGCAATTGTGTAAGGATATCATTGCGTGCTCGATTATAGTTCTGATTTTCTTGCTCTAAGCGCTCAAGTTTAATTTTGTATTCTGTAATAATGTAACCACAATTGCTAATAAAAGGATTCAATTTATCGACAAGGCTCGGCTCATAATCGCTTGCTCGATTCGCCAAGCACGCCACCCCTACCATTTTACTGCTGGAATAGAAAGGGATCCCTATCATCCGTGCTAAATCAAGACGACCATGAACTAAACCCTGTGGACGTGGATCAGAAGTCACATCATTGATAATGACTAGCTCTTGCGTCTCTAAAATTGAACCAAACAAACTATGATGATCATCAATCACAATGCCTTCTTGTGCATGATCTCGAAAGTACTTTCTTGAATCATAGTCCCACGCTAATTTTGCAAAAGAAAGTGTCTTTAAATAACTCTTACCATCTTTGTAAAGAACCTGCGCAATTAAACCAAACTCGCTTTCTGTATAGGTAAGCAGATCCCTTAACATTCTATCAAAATATCTTTCTGGCTTTTCATCATTAATAAATTGCTGTGCTACGACATGGATAGACGTTAACATACTATTAGCAAATGATAACTCTTTTGTTTTTTGCTCTATAAGATTCGACGCTCGTTTATTCGTTGAGCGATGCCATAGTACAATCCCCCAAAACAACAGACATATCAGCAACATGATAGCTAGCCCCATCATTGGAAACCAATCATATGTGGTATAGACATCTTGACTATAGGTCACCTGAACGATCCAATCTTTTCCTCCAAATTCAATCGTTTTATTTAGGTAATAGAGCTCTTTATCTCTTACGCTAATCTCACCTTCTTCAAGCAGTTGGACCTTAAAGGCACTGCTCATCTCTATCCCAGTTTCTAAGATCAAAGCATCAAGGTTGATAACAGCTAACACAAAACCAACAATATTTTCTCTGCGCTGATAAATCGTGTTAGAAGGACCTTGATAAAAAGGCAAGATGTAAATTAAGCCACTCTTAGTGTCGGTCGCACTAGTGTCTTGTATTAAATGAGTTTTAGACGTGGCAACGCCTTGGCCTGTGTCACGTGCCTGCTCTATGGTAGATAGCCGAACCTCATCTGAGCCTAAATCAAAACCTAAAACTGCTTCGTTGCCCTTTAGTGGATGAATATAAAGTACTGGATAAGACCAAGATTTCGAGATAGGGGCGCGAGCTTCAGGGTTACTTTGACTAAATATCCTATAGTTTGGAAAATCAAGTTGAGCTATCTCTTCAAAAGCTAAAATATCATTTTGCTTAATAGCCGGTATCCATTCCAAAGATCGTATACTTGGATGTCTCTTTATCACGGGCTCAGAAAAAATACCGAATTCCTTAAAAGACACAAAATCTGATGCGCTATACAAAGATCGAATGGACATCAAGCTTTCATGAGTCATCCTAAAAGCCTGCTCAACTAAGACAACATCCCTCACAGCATCTTGCTTGAACTCTTGATAAGCTAAACGTGTCTTTACGATGTCAAAAAAGTAATATGATCCCCAAAGCAACCCTGCACTTAGAAGCAATAGCAAAGCGACAACAGCCCTACTTGGTGATAAATAACGCATTGGATTTCTCTATATTTTGGCTATGAATAAAAGTACAACACAACATTAGGAAGTTAATCAACTATAAATATGTTTATGGCTCACTGACACCTTTAGTCGTTACTTTTCATTATAGGCAACTTACCTATTAGCTAGATGAAGAATGATGGAATTTATAAGATAAAAGATGAAAAACCCCAAATTTATAAGATTTATGGTTATAGAAGGCACAGATTATGGTAATATTTTTGTTCTTGATTGATTAGCTTGTAGTAGGATTATTGGTGCTTAGGTCGCCTGAAACCCCTCGCCCTCTTATTGCCCTTAAAGCAACACATAGCTGTCAAAATTTTAAGAGTAATTTTGTGTCAGCTGCCTTTTACTTCTTTAAGAATGAACGTGGCGAATCAATAACTCTGTTGGACATACGATGGCGACAACTGGGTTTTATATAAATGGCCATCAGTTTAATACTGAATTTTTCACAAAAACCAAAGATTAAAGCTGGAAAAGCAAATGAGTGATCTGACCATAAAAACAAAACACAACCATCAAGAAGATTGGCTAAACACCCACAATAAATTTTCAACCACTTTGCCTCAGCCAAGGCATCAATCGATTTCTGTTAATGTTGGTGGCATTATGATTGGGGGGCAACATCCTATTGTTGTCCAATCCATGACCAATACAGACACAGCTGATGTAGAAGCCACAGCGAAGCAATGTTTTGAATTATGGGAAGCAGGCTCTGAGATCGTTCGAATCACTGTCAATAATAAAGAAAGTGCTCAAGCAGTTGCCCCCATCCGAAAAAAATTGATTGAAATGGGTTGGAAAAATCCTGTCTTAGTTGGCGACTTTCACTATATTGGCCATCAATTATTAACAGAATTTCCTGAGTGTGCTGACGCGCTTGCAAAATACCGCATCAACCCTGGCAATGTTGGGTTTAAGAAAAAACATGACACAAATTTCGCAACCATGATTGAAGTCGCTATCAAGCACAACAAACCTGTTCGTATTGGTGTTAATTGGGGCAGCCTAGATCAGGACTTGGTTATTCAGATGATGGATGACAATGCCAAACTAGCCAATCCTAAACCTGCATCACAAGTGACAATTGATGCCTTGATTTTTTCTGCCCTTAGCAGCGCTGAGTTTGCAGAAAGTCTAGGGTTACCCAAAAATAAAATTATTATTTCTATTAAGGTTAGCAAGGTCCAAGAGCTCTTAGAAGTTTATACTCGCTTAGCCTCTGTGAGTAACTACGCCCTTCATCTTGGTTTAACTGAAGCTGGTATGGACACCAAAGGAGTCGTTGGCACCACCGCTGCCTTAAGCCTACTTCTTCAACAAGGGATTGGGGACACCATACGTGCTTCACTGACGCCTGAGCCTGGTGGAGATAGAGCTAAAGAAGTGCAAGTATGCCAAGAGATCTTACAATCACTTAATTTACGCGCCTTTGCGCCAATGGTGACAGCTTGCCCAGGGTGTGGTCGCACCACAAGCACGGTCTTTCAACATCTTGCACAAGATATTCAAAAGCATATCCGCAAAAAAATGCCCCTATGGAAAAAACAATATCCTGGCGTTGAAGAGCTAAACCTTGCTGTGATGGGATGTGTCGTTAATGGGCCTGGTGAAAGTAAGCATGCTGATTTAGGTATTAGCTTACCTGGAACAGGCGAAACTCCAGCGGCACCTATTTTCAAAGATGGAAAGAAGTATAAAACTTTACGGGGTGATAATATTTGTGGAGAGTTTATAGAAATTGTCGAAACATATATTCATGAGAAGTATGGCCAACCAGAAATAGCCTGATTGAAAGCTCTAAGAAAGAAAATTCTGCCTTAGAGCCTTTAAATATTATACTGCAGGGATGGCTGCTGATGCTAAATCAGGCATCGCGGTAGCAAGAGGCGCTGACTTTTTATTATCAAGCGTCACTAATTCCCAAGCGGCTTTATTCTCTAAAAGAGCTCTATTCAACTTGTTGTTTAGCTTGTGTCCAGACTTATGACCACTAAAAGCCCCAAGGATAGGATAACCGAGCTGATATAAATCACCGATGGCATCTAAAATCTTATGACGAACAAATTCATCATCATACCTTAGACCATCATCATTTATCACTTTGTAGTCATCCAAAACAATAGCATTATCTAAACTACCGCCTAAAGCTAAATTATTGGCTCTTAACCATTCAAAGTCCGCTAAAAATCCGAACGTTCTAGCACGACTGACTTCTTTAACATACGAAGTTATACCAAAATCAATTTCAGCTTCTTGAGTACTTGTTCTAAAAGCAGGATGATCAAATTCTATTGAGAAGTTAATTTTAAAACCGTCATGAGGCTCAATACGGGCCCATTTATCATCTTCTCTAACCTCAACTGGCTCAAGAATTTTAATATACTGTCGAGGTGCAGATTGCTCCTCAAAGCCAGCAGACTGTATCAAAAAAACAAATGAGCTTGCTGAGCCATCCATGATCGGGATTTCTGGGGCGCTAACCTCAATTCTAGCATTATCAACACCTAGACCTGACAATGCAGAAAGAAGATGCTCAACCGTGCCAACTCGAACGCCATCCTTAACCAATGCCGTACAAAAAGTAGTATCACCAACGTATTTTTCTTTTGCTGGAATCTCAACAGGCGGATTGCAATCCGTCCTTACAAAAACGATACCAGTATTAATAGGCGCAGGATTTAAGGTCAAAAATACCTTTTCTCCTGTATGAACACCTATTCCTGTTGCTCGTATGACATTTTTTAAGGTTTGTTGTTTAACCATTACAGGCATGTTCCTCTAGATTACATTAGCTGTTTCGCGCAGTTTTGACTGAGCATAAGGTCTTCCTCTGACTCAGTCAATAATGATATCACAAGTTAATACTCTAATCTGCTTGGCGTCGCAAAAAAGCAGGTATATCTAAGTAATCCAACTCATCTGTAGAGCCTTCTTTCGCTCTCGTTGGTGCAGACTGAGTTTGAGGTTGGCGAATAGGTGAAGCACGTCTTGGTTGAGAAGCATGTGTATTTTGGTGATGATGATGATGGTTATTGTTATTATCTAGTTGAATATCATCGTCATCTGAGCCAAGACCTGTCGCTACCAATGT
>CAYGPI010000015.1:0-33837 GCA_964351745.1 uncultured Francisellaceae bacterium | reverse complement strand
ATTAAGCGATGATACTCGTCTCAAGCTATACGATATACTCCAAGATGAACAGGTTGATGAGAAACAACTAGAATCTCTGATTAAAGTTAATCGACAAGCGATTTACGAAGCCCCCTCAAAAAAATCATTTGTAAAAAAAATAACAGCTCATCTCAAAACCCTTGAGCAACAACTAGGCTTACAAGCCTTAGCGCCTTTACATTCTCGCTATCACCCAGTTAAAACAAGTGCTTTTGTCCTTGAGCAATGGCTGCACCAGTCTATGTATAACAAGCTAAAATCTCTTAAGCATTTTTCTTATTTGATTGCCCTTTTTTGTACGATGTCTCTTTACATGTCAAGCATAGGGCCATGGATGCTTATCATCCGACCTTTCATGCCAAATTTGATGGCCATGATTATTTCCAACACTCTTTTTTATGGGCTTGCCTTATCCCCTATTTGGGTTTTTGCTTACAAAGCTGTTAAAAAATCAACAGACTCAATATTTGAGCGTATCCATAAAAAAATGATGATCCACTGTTATGATGCTTATCAAACGATAACCTTAAATCAGCAAACGATATGCAGTTTACAAGCTGGGATCTTAGATACCCCTTTTTACAACATAAAAAAACTAGATGAGCAAATTTCAGATAATTTAAGAAGTCTGGATCATAGTGTGCAAGCTTTAAAGAAAGTAACTTTCTGGGAGAAATGGCTGCCTAGCGCCAAAATCCTATCACTCAAAAAAAATACCCAAAAGCTCTTAAGCAGACAATCTCTCTTTTTAAAAGAGCAGCGGCAACAATTTGCAAAACATATCGTGAAACGTGTTAAGCAAGATCTACCCAAGCTGCAGCTTGATTTAAATCAACAACTGGTTCAAACATTGCCTTCAAAGCAACTATTGCTGTACAAAGAGTTTATTCGTCGATATGGCCAACTCGATGACTTAAAACAATTTGAGGAGGCGACATCATTGGCCCCTCAATTTTTTCAAGACTTAAAAAACAAGCGATTTCATCACGCCAATGGCCATGCTCACGTCAATTTACCTTGGGGACAATTCAAACCCAACTTAGCCGCGCTTAAAGGCTGGCAGCAACTTTTATCATTTTCTGGCGATCACCAAAATCTGCATACTTTAACAAAAATCATGCTGGGAGAGAAAAGCTTCGATGAAATCTCATGGACAGCTTTAGTCCATGGATTATCGGCCAATCGGCCATCGAATCTTATGGAAATCCAACAGTACCTCTTTGATTGTATCAACTTTTTGCCTATTTCTTTAGTTCATAACCTTTCATCAAGACACAAAACAATCATTCTAAAATGGTTTGTTGATAACCGAAAAGAGATCCAAAAAGCGGAACAAACGATTGACACCTTTATTAAAAGCCCATCTAGTCAAACGGCTCCCATCATGAATGAGTCTAGCGTTAAAACATTCATAAGCCTACTTGATGGTGCTAAGATTGCTTACCATTTACAAGATAAAACTTTCCACGCAAAATCAAGACTTCAAGCAGTGCTCCATAAGACTGATGGCTCTAATCATTTGGTATTTTACGCTTTACGTTTTATGCCTCTAAAGGAGAAAAAGGAATCAGCCATCATGCTCGCTAAAAAAAGAGTAGGCTGGCTGTTAAGCCATCCGCAATCCCTTTTATATCATGAAGATATCGAATTACTGCACGCTCAATATTTGGTGGGCTTCGATCTCACAGATTTCATCGTCAATCACCCAAATTTTAAGCATAAAAATGATCCACTCACAAAACGACTAGATAGCTTTGCCGAGCATGGTCTTATAGAAGATCGAGTTATCTCTCAATATATCAACACCACAGAGCCTCATGCCACGAAACGTAGGATCCAGCATGCTAGATAAATTATCATTAAGATCTTATCGTCAATTTTTTCAAGCTATCGATCGCAAGCCCTTTTCTGCGGCGATGTTGCTGTCTAAGATTTTTAAGTCTAGCCAAACCTCTTCTGGTCACGCTCTCTCGAATAAAATTCTCGAAGAAATCACCATATCACAACTCGACTCCCTGATTGATGCTATCCAAAACATGAGTCCTTCTCGCAAAGCTCTTTTAGATCCAGAGACTGTTGAGCAACTCCATTTTTTATGCGAAGAAATAATACATCATGATAGATGGGCTAACCGATTAAGCCAAACGGCGCTCCTAGATTTAGCTCAAGATGATGATTGGTTTCGCTGGGCGTTGTATCGACTACTACGACTATCGAACAAGGCGAACCCACCCATCATTCAAGATGTCCTGTTAGATCAATGTGGCCAAGAGCATTCAAGTGAAGAAATAGCGAGAATTTACTCTAGCATTGAAACGCTTCCCATCAAACAATTGTTACGATTGGCTAGCACACCACAACGTGCCAAAGATATCTTAGAAGATTTATCTCATCATCCCAATCGATTTCAACTAAGTAAAGCTCTCATTCAAAAATTCCCCTCACTGGCGCCTAGGATTGCTCAAGATTGGAAACAGCTCTTAGAAACAATGGTTCGTCCACCTATTGAGGTGGCATCTCTTCAAACCATAGCCAAGGAATTAGCTAAAACACATCCAGAGTTTGCTGGTATGTCTCAAGTCAAACGACGCTCAAGGCACAGAGCTTCTCAACCAAATTCTGAAGAGCCTTCAGACATTTATCGATATCTTCATGCTGGATGGATTGCTTTTAGTCTCCCTGCCTCAACAGCCCTCGCCAATGTCATTCATGTCGCTTGTCGCGACGTTATTCCAAGAAGTATTGCGCCGTTAATCAGCATCTCTTCTTACAATGCCTTTGCGCTTGGGGTCACGTATGCTGGCCCCATTGTGTTTAACCAAGCCCTTCAATACTACAGCGCTCGCTCTAGAATACCGCCTAGCCAGCAAATAACTGAACGAGAACGGCAACCTAATCAAGCGAAACAACTTTATAGAAATAAACTTTGAATGCAAGATGCTGGTGACCAAGCGCTTTTTGCTTTAAAATTAGTGGTTTGAAAATCTTAAGGAATCAGAAGTGGCGACTACCATTTTAGGGATATCAGCTTATTATCATGATAGTGCTGCAGCTATTGTCTCCGATGGCCATATTGTTGCTGCCGCTCAAGAAGAGCGCTTCACTCGAATCAAACAAGATTCAAACTTCCCCGCTAAGGCTATTGCTTACTGCCTATCTGAGGCTAAGATTGAATTAAAAGATATCACTTATATCGTTTTTTACGACAAACCGCTGGTGAAGTTTGAAAGGTTATTAGAAACTTACCTTAGTTATGCGCCTCGTGGATTTCAATCGTTTATCTCAGCGATGCCTATCTGGCTCAAAGATAAGTTGTTTTTGAAAGCTAACCTAAGAAGGGAGCTAGCTGCGCTAGGCCAAATCAAACAAAAAGCTTTACCGCCACTCCTTTTTACTGAGCATCATCAATCTCACGCAGCCAGTGCTTTTTTCCCAAGCCCTTTTGAGCGCGCCGCTGTTCTTTGCTTAGATGGTGTTGGAGAGTGGGCGACAAGCTCTCTTTGGTTGGGCGATGGCCACAAGCTTATACCGCAATGGGAGCTAGACTTTCCTCATTCTCTTGGCTTGTTATATAGCGCTTTTACTTATTATACTGGATTTAAAGTGAACTCCGGAGAGTATAAGCTGATGGGTCTTGCCCCTTATGGTGAGCCTCAATATGTCAAACTCATTTTAGATGAATTGATTGATTTAAAAGAGGATGGGACTTTTCGGTTAAATATGAAATATTTTAACTATCCCACCGGCTTGACCATGACTAATAAAGCTTTTGACAAGCTTTTTAATGGTCCGCCACGCAAAGCTGAATCTGAGATCACTCAAAGAGAAATGGATCTGGCTGCCAGTATTCAGGTTGTCACTGAAAAGATTGTTTTGCGATTAGCGCAAACCGCTCATACTGAGCTTGGCGTTGATTATTTATGCTTGGCTGGCGGTGTTGCTCTCAATTGTGTCGCCAATGGAAAAATTCTAAGACAAAGTCCCTTTAAGGACATTTGGATCCAACCTGCAGCCGGTGATGCTGGTGGTGCGCTAGGTGCGGCGCTTAGTGTTTGGCATGAATACCTTGCCAATCCTACACAAAAAGTCCAGGGTGCTGATAACATGCAAGGCTCTTATTTAGGGCCAAGATTTTCTACCTCAAATATCACAAGTTATTTAGATTCCATCAATGCCCCTTATGATGTTCTGGCAGACTCTGAGCTGTCCTCACAGCTTGCACAAATTTTGGCATCAGAAAACGTCGTCGGGTGGTTTCAAGGTCGAATGGAGTTTGGGCCTAGAGCTTTAGGTGGTCGCTCGATCATTGGTGATGCTAGAAGCCCTAAGATGCAATCGATCATGAATTTAAAGATCAAATACAGAGAATCTTTTAGGCCCTTTGCCCCTGTGGTTAAAGCTGGCAAAGCCCATGAGTGGTTTGACTTTGCACCAGAGAAAACCAGCCCTTATATGCTTATTGTGGCTGATGTTAAAAAAGAGAAACATTTAGCGATGGATGACGCTCAATCTCAACTGTTTGGCATTGATAAGCTTCATGTGCCCCGCTCCACTATTCCAGCTGTCACTCATGTTGATTATTCCGCAAGGATCCAAACTGTCCACGCTGAAACCAACCCCAGATTTTATGATCTTCTAGAAAAGTTTGAGCAAAAAACGCAATGTCCCGTGCTCATTAATACCTCTTTTAATGTTCGAGGTGAGCCTATTGTTTGTACGCCAGAAGATGCTTATCGATGCTTTATGCGCACAGAGATGGACTATTTAGTTTTAGAGAATGTCATTTTGAAAAAAAACAATCAACCTCTATGGGAAGAAACGAAAGATTGGAAAGAAGAATTTGCGCTAGATTAACTTAACCACTAACAAGCAAGAACCCATGATATGATGATAAATCAAAACCACACAACAAATGATCTAAGAAAATTTGGTCTCATTTTAGGCGCTATATTTGCTCTTATTTTTGGACTAGCCATACCAGCTTTAAAAGAAAATAGTATACCGCTTTGGCCATGGATTGCTGCAGGTGTCTTATGGTTGCCAGCAGCACTATACCCTAAAGCCTTAACGTATGTTTACAAAGTATGGATGAAGATAGGCGATGTGTTAGGTTATATTAATACGCGCATCATCCTTGGTATCTTGTTTTTCTTTTTGATTTGGCCTATCGGTCTTCTGAAACGCATGTTTTCTAAAGATGTGATGGGTAAAACCTTTGATCGAGAAGCAAAAAGTTATCGAACAATCATTCAACCTAAAGATATAAAACATATGGAGAAACCATTCTAATGTTAGAATTAATCGGCGATCTATGGCAATTCATGCGAGTTCGTAAAAAGTTTTGGCTTGCCCCTATTCTATCTATCATGCTTTTACTTGGTGCCTTAATTGTCTTAACTCAAGGCTCAGCAGTGGCTCCGTTTATCTATACACTGTTTTAAAGCATGAGCCACTCATTTTTTGAGCGCAATCCCAAGATAACCCTTAGCTGCTTAATGGTTGTCTTTGGGATATTGTGCGTTAGTGGGCTAGAATTAGCTGCTAGGCAATTTGGACTTGGTGATGTGTTGCTCTATGAGTCACATCCCATTTATGGCTATCGGGTTCAACCTAACCAATCGATCCATCGTTTTGGCAATGCTCATATCAAAATGAATAACTTAGGGTTAAGAGCCTCGCAAGATTGGGACTTACATTCTCCTAACCATAAGATTTTATTCCTTGGCGACTCAGTCACTTACGGTGGCAGCTATATTGATAATCAAGACTTATTCTCAGAGGTCGCCGTGCGAGATACCCATTTTCAGGCCGGCAATGCTGGCGTGAATGGCTGGGGGATCCTTAACATTCACGGATTGGTTAATGAGTTATGCTTTATGCCTTCTCTTACTTACGTGACGCTTGTGCCTGAAGGAGATTTTTATCGCGGATTAAATCGCTTTGGTGGGCAACCTTATTGGAGCAAGAAAGCAAGATTTGCTCTAGAAGAGTTATTTTTCTATGGTTTATATAAGCTTTCTCTCAAGAAATCACCAGGGTTTAGCTTTGCAGCACTGCCTATTCATGAGCAAGAAATCTTGGTTGACATTGCAGTCAAGCATCTTAAAGAAATGAATGATCATCTTGAAGCACAAGGCTTCAAGCATATATTCATGATTAGTCCATCGCGAACACAGGCGATGAAGCAAGCAACCATCGATCCAATCATTCAAAAGTCACTCGCTAAATATGATATTAAAACACATTATTTGTTAGATAACTTTAAAGATTATGGTGGCGATGTTGACAAACTCTTTCATGATGAGATTCATTTAACCAAAGAAGGTCATCAACAGTGGGGCTTGTGGATTAAGCCATTATTAGAAGCATAGAGTTTGCCTATGCTTCTATATTCCAGAAAAAAATTACTTAAATCTATTTCTTCTTAGATTCTGTTCATTTTCTTTATTTTCAGGAGCTTCAAAGGATGCTCCTTTCGTCGCGTCAGTTTCTTGAGAAGATTTTTTTGAAAATCTTACTTCCGCTGCGTGAAGGATTAAATTATTACTCGATGAGCGGAAGTAACCAATAATATCTCCTACGATCTCTGTCTGCAAAGATAGGATTTTTAGATATTTATACTGAGCTTCATCGATACACCCTTTGATGACTATATCCCTAAGGACAAAGTTGGCACTCTTACATACCTCAGCCATTTGAAGATAGCTTGGCTCACCCAGATCAAAAAAGGCCTTGTTGTGCACGCGATAAAGTTCATTGACCTTGCTGATGGCATGGTGCACCAAATGCACTGGGCCTTTGTATTTAAAATTTGACATATTTTATAGCTATCTTTCTAACAGTAATTCGTGATTGTAATGGATATGACTACTTTGATCAATATCAACATATACTCTACACCTGTTAGTTACACCAAAAGCTATTCTTTCTTAAACTTGTAACTACCGTTTTTATTCGAACTTTTGAGATATAATCGTGATCACTATATAACCAAAGTTTGAATTTTAGACAAAACTTCATGGACTATATGAGATGATACTTTACATAACCACTTTGCTTTTCTGGCATGTTGATCCATAGATGAAACTTGATTAGATAAAATAGCGCCTGTCACTTCATGTGTATCTAGAAGCAAAACTTCCCACGGATGATTTCTAATAGTTGAAGTAATAGGACAACACAGAATTAAACTACTTTTTTGATTATAAGCGTCTGGTGATACAACTAGAGCGGGCCGCCTTTTCGTTATTTCAGATCCGGCTTGTGGATCAAAGTTAAGTAGAATGATATCTCCCCTACCAAGAACTTTATTTTTTGGTGACATTTGTCTTTACTTCCTCAGCTATGTTTTCTTTATATTCAACAACCTCTTCGCCAAGCAAAGCACCAGACAACATTTCAGGATGTTCATTTTCTTCTGACATAGAAGCAACCAGGTCCTCAAGCTTATATTTAGATTGGGCAGGTTTTAAAACAAGTTGACCGCCTAAAATTTCTAAGCTAACCTCTTGGCCCGGTAATAAGCCAAGCGCTTCCAAAAATGCCTTTGGGATAATAATCCCTTCAGAGTTTCCTATTTTTCTCACAGTCTGTCTATGCATAAAATGAACCTCTATTAAATGTTATAACATAATTATAACATATCCTTCAATAATTGTACATAAACATGGTTACATATAACATGATGAAATTAAATAATATTTATCATGTTACATCCACTTAAGATGCTGTTGTCGTAGCTCGTGCTATTGAACTTAAATAGGATTGTACTTTTGCTTTGGGCATTCGGCTTAAAGACTGAATAAAATCAAAGCCTATCTCTGCTCTTTGCGTTTGGGTTTCTATTAATTCTTGCATATACACCCAAAGCGCTGCTGTGACTTCAACATCATCAAGTGCCCTGTGATCTTGATGAGATTTTTTCTCTTGAAAATTAATAAATTTTTTCAAAGTGCCAAGTTTGTGATTGGGGGTTTCATGAATAAGCCTTCGCGATAACATTAGGGTGCATAAAATCGGATTTTCTAGCGCAACGCCCACTCTTTCCATTTCGGCATGTAGAAATTGACGATCGAACGATGCATTGTGCGCTAAAATCGGCCTACCCCCAATAAAACTATGAAATTTTGGCATTATTTCCTCAGGGCTCGGCTTCCCTCGAAGCATGCCGTTGGTAATACCTGTAAGCTCAGATATAAAGGAAGGGATCGAACACCCAGGATAACAAAGCTCTGAAAACGTATCGACGATCTTTCGATTCCTGACGACCGCTGCACCAATTTCAATCACTCTTTCATACTGCGCACAAAGACCTGTTGTTTCGAAATCAATGATAACCACTTCGTCTGCGGATAATACATGCCTATTAGTTTTCACGTTTTTGAGCCCAATAGTTGTGGTGAGAGATGACTTTCATCTCATATCCTAAGTTCTCAAGAAATTTTGACACCTTCGGATAGCAATCTGGAAATGACTCAATTAAGATCCCTTTGACTTGATAGTTTTTCAAAAAACTATTAGCCCCCTTGAGCATATTCAGCTCTTCCCCTTCCACATCGATTTTAAGGACATACTCTTGACTCATCGGCAGTTCATATTGACTTGCATAGTGATCTAAAGTCGTGACTTGAACCAAAATGCCATCGTCATCTGGCGCCAGCAATCTATTCGTAGGCTGTGCACTGGTTTTAGAGAATTGACCTTGACCTTGATAATGAGACAGAGCCATTTGCTCAATACATGTGTTAGCATCTTTATTGAGCTGCATATTATCTTTCAATCGCTGAAACGATTTTTGATCAGGCTCAAAGGCAATAAGATTATCCACTTTATCCATCAGCATCACACTATATGCACCAATGTTGGCACCAATGTCGATGAATGTTGTTTTTGCCCAGCAAGCGTTTCTTAACTGGTGGATCTCTTTTTTATCAGGTATTTTGGTATAAAAAAATTGGCTTGAGATTGGGCAATCCGAGTATAAGCGAATTTTTTTGCCATTAAACAACTTTTTTATCATTGGCTTTACTAGAAGTCGTTTATAGATTTGGTAATATAAGCCGCGAATGAAGTGATATGGCCAGGCCCAAGGGGCATTATTTTGAGCAATATATTTTGAAACTTGAATGGCAATCATGTTGTAACCAGTGTTTTAATTTGATATTTGAATCGATTCCAACGATCGATCCCCCACAAGAAAGCTGGAGAAGCTACTTGATGCTGTTTTTTGATTCGGTGGTACTCATCATATATTTCGAAAATGCGTCCCTGACCAACGCCACCGGCTTGCCAATAAGCTACCTTTTCAGATACAAGCTTAATCTTTGGAAAATCATGGTAAGCTCGAAGTAAAATTTCATAATCCATCGCAAACTTGCAATTTAAATCAAATAGACCAAATTGCTCAAAAAAAGAGCGATGCATGAATAAGCCCTGATGTGGCAATGTTAATTTTTTAAGTAAACCCTTTTTATTAAATTGTTTTGGCCAACTTTTGGGGGCTAGCCATAAAGGCTGACCATCTTCACTCGTGCGCATCACTTGACCACAAATCAGCATAGGGCGTGTTTTAAGGTTATCAAAGATCTTTGAAAAAATATCATGAGAGACTAAGGTATCTCCAGCACCAAGAAAATATAAATACTCACCTTTCGCTAATTGGATCCCTTTATTAAACGCATCTGAAATGCCTTTATCCGATTCGCTAACCCACACCACTGACTCATGCTGTTTTAGCAAAGCTACCGTATCATCCTTTGAGCCACCATCAATCACAACGTGCTCTTTATGCTGATAACTTTGCATCGCCACATTTTGAATAGTTGCCCTTAAAGATTGAGCCGCATTGTAACTTGCCGTGATAATGCTGATCGTTGGTGGGCTATGATCGACTCTCACTTTTAAACTGCTTCGACGTTCATCAAAGGTTTATTCTTCTGAGCTGTCACTTTCTTATCTTTCACAACTCTTTGACCGCGGCCAATACCGTAATAAGAGAAACCCGCTTCCATGAGAATTTTTGGAGAATACATGTTTCTACCATCAAAGATCACGGGAGTGTTTAAAGTGCTTTTAATGTCTTCAAAGTTAGGGCATCTAAATTCACGCCATTCGGTTAAAACAACCAAAGCATCTGCCTGTTTCAGCGCTTCTTTGGGCGAAGAAGCCAAGAGCAAATCTGCGCGATCCCCAAATATTCTTCTTACTTCATCATGGGCTTGAGGATCAAAAGCTTGAATTTTGGCGCCAATCGCCCAAAGCTGCTCCATAAGCACCCTTGATGGTGCATCTCGCATGTCATCTGTACCCGGTTTAAAACTTAAACCCCATATGGCTATAGTCTTGTGAGGTAAATCTGCTCCAAAATGATATGCAAGCTTTTCAAATATTCTTTTCTTTTGCTCAATATTGGTATGCTCAACTGCTTTTAAAATTGAATTATCACAGCCTAATGCTTGGGAAGATTTAATAAGCGCCTGAACATCTTTACCAAAACAAGATCCACCATAGCCGCAGCCAGGATAAATGAAATGATAACCAATGCGTGGATCTGCGCCAATGCCTAAACGAACCTGCTCAATATCTGCACCCATTTCTTCAGCCATATTAGCCATTTGATTCATAAAACTAATCTTTGTGGCTAGCATCGCATTGGCAGCGTATTTAGTCAGCTCTGCAGAGCGAACATCCATCACCATGAGTCTGTCGTGGTTTCGAAGATAAGGCGCGTATAATTCTCTCATCCCTTTTTCAGGACGAGGGTTATCAATACCAATGATGATTCTATCCGGCCTTCTGCAATCTTCAATCGCAGCACCCTCTTTTAAAAACTCAGGATTTGAAACCACGTCAAAATCGACTTGCTTACCTAGAATATTCAGTTCACTAGATATTTTCTGTTTAATGAGATCTGCAGTGCCTACTGGCACGGTCGACTTACTTACGATAATGGTATATTTTTCAAGGTGACGTCCGATGGTTTCAGCCACTTTTAAAACATACTGTAAGTCTGCTGAGCCATCTTCATCCGGTGGCGTGCCTACAGCAATGAATATGATATCGGCACTTTGAAGGCCTAAAGCAGCATCGGTTGTGAAATGGATAAGCTCTGCTTTTCGACTTGTGGCGATAAGCTCAGCTAAACCTGGCTCATAAATAGGAACGCCACCGGCATTTAAGTGATCTATTTTTTTCTGATCAATGTCGATACATTGCACTTGGTGACCCACTTCTGCCAAGCAAGCAGCAAGTACTAGCCCTATATAGCCCGATCCAAAAACAGCAACCCGCATATGCTTTCCTTAAATATCATAGAAATCTTTGGTCCAAAACCGCTATAGAATCCTAATAGCGCAAGGCAAAACCAGCATACATGTTTATGATATCTTTGAAAAGTTTGCTGAAATGAGTCATTACAGTCGACAATGGAGTCGCACGACACAAAGGTTAACTAACCAACTCTCTTGTACCGAAAAAAAGCTAATGTTATAACTACATTATTCCAACTATCTAGTTTCCGATCCATGAAATCTTTCCAAGAATATGTCCAATTATGGCTCGATGAGCCAATGTTTGCTCAAATGAAAACCTCGAGCCAGCAAGACAGGCTTTTCAAACAGAAATTGATGGGGCTTCGAGCTCAGCTTCAATCCGAAATACAATTTATCAACTATTTAAATGCTCAAGCGATATGTCCTATGCATTGGCTCTTGTCACAAGGTTATTACAAATCTGTGTTGTTTATCTGCGATACCATTTCTGAGTATGAGGGCGCCCATCTTCTTGCTCGACTGATAGAGAAAGGCTCTTTTGCTGCTGCTTCCAAATTTATGGAAACACTGAATGACTTTGAAGATCACAAAAGACATATCGCTAATAACAAAGTCCGTCTATTTAAGTCTCTGCTCGAACAAGCTAGCCCTAAAAATTTTAGGCATCCAGTCTATCTTCAGTTATTTATACTTTTTCTTAATAACAATGTCATTGACTTTCATACCTTAGAGCATCATGACATTCATCATTTACTAAAAAATGAAATAGAGCGAACCACGCTAGACGTTGAAAGAAAAATCCAAAAGCTGCAAACAGTTTTTCATTTTCAAAAAGAAGCACTTCATCTGCTCGGGCTTATCGGGCAGAAAAAAAGGATTTCACAGCCTCTTCAAGCTCAGGTAAATCAGACCATTTTACCCTTAGAATCAGCAGCCAAACTTAAGACAGAGAGCGAAAAGGTCATCCAGGCGCTAGAGTCTGAAAGAGACCGCTCTCTCTCCCCCTCATTAAGAGATCATAAAGCACTGCTGTTTTCACTACACAACACGGTTAAAGAGCTGTCCATCAAGCAGGGTGTTGATTGCTGTCAACGATGGGAAGAAAGAAACAGAAAGATCAAAATCCTTAAAACCTTGAGATAACTTAATTTATATATCTCAAGGAACACTTCAGAATCAAAACATCTTACCTGATAAGTCTTAACAGAATTAGGAGCTCTGAAGCCTTATAGTGGCAGATTCATCTTACAGTCGAATCTCAAGTGCGCTCTTAGCTAAATTAAAAAAGGCACATCGAAGATGTGCCTTGAGAGGTCCTAAGCATTATCCTAAAGTTAATATTTAACAGAGCAACCATAAGATTTTGTTTCGGTCGTACTTACACTCTTATTGTCCATCAATTCATTCACTGCTTGTAATACGTAGTTTTCAGCTTTTGGAATATCACTAGGGTTTGCAGATTTAATACTATCAATGGCCCCTTTATAAGCAAGATTGCCAGACTTATCAATCACAAACATATGGGGGGTCGTTTTGGCTTTATACAAACGTCCTAAGTCCCCATTTGGATCTAAAAGAACTTTGGTTGGAGAGGCCTTGCGTGATTTGGTCAGCATGTCAGCCATGTTGCCATCCACATAGCCTTGCTTACCTTGTGCCGATGAAACAATTGTCAACCAAGTCACACCTTCATCTGTCATTTTCTTTTGCAAAGTCTGCATATTATTCGACCCATAATGCTTCACAACAAATGGGCAATCATGATTCGTCCATTCTAAGACCACTATCTTATCTTTAAAATCTGATAAGCTAACTGGATTGCCATTGGTGTCCATTGAAGTAAAATTCGGGGCCGGATGACCAATCTTTAGGGCATGTTTATCAGCCCAAGTTGTCGAACTAATCATCATCAAGACAGATAAACTTAGAGCTGTAATCGTATTTTTAATCATCACTATTCCTTGTCTAGGGTTGGTTGAATCGTTTTCATAACAATATCTTGAGTCAGAACCTGTGGTAGCACCACAGGATCAGCATTCACAGGATAGTAAACATATAATGGAACTCCGAATCGATTGAAACTTGATAAATACTCACTTATCTTTGGATCTTTTTGAGTCCAATCAATTTTCATATATTGAATATCATTTTTTTTAAAGAACTTTTGAATATTATCTCTAGATAGCACCAGCGTCTCATTCACCTTACAATTAATACACCAATCAGCTGTCACATTCACAAATAGACTTTGACCATTCGCCATAACTGTATCAATATCACTTTGATTGAAGGGGCTGCTCTTTGTTTGCAAGTTGGTCATCTTTGGAACTGAGCCATCATAATAGGAAAGTACCATCGGCGCTAACGCCAAACCATAAATACCATATCTAAGGAAGCGGTTAGCGATTTTAATCTTTATAGCCCAGCATAAAAAACAAAGTCCAATCGTGCTAATCAAAACCAGCATAAGGGCTTCATGGCTGATATGTCGTTGTAGTATCCAAAGTAGCCAAACTGCCGTCAAGAGCATTGGGAAAGCTAAAAATTCTTTAAAAGTTTCTAACCATGGTCCAGGTCTTGGCAAAAGCTTATTGAATTGTGGGATCAAAGCCAACAACACAAATGGCAATGCCAAGCCAAAACCAATCGCGACGATAAGACTAACAATGATCACGTTGCTTTGTGTAAAGGCAAAGCCTATAGCTGGCGCCATAAAGGGGGCCGTGCAAGGGGTTGAGACAAGGGTTATCAACAACCCTGTCATAAAGCTTTCCATCAAGGGGTGTTTCACTTGAACTGAGCTGGCCACACCTGGGACATAACCTCTAAAGGGCATCAGCCCAGCTAGGACCAATGAAACCATCACAATGATATAAAACATAGTTAGCAAGAATAAGGGGGATTGCATTTGAAATCCCCATCCAATGGCCATGCCTGTTGAGCGAAGAAACACAACGACTAGCGCGATGGCTAGAAAACATAACAAGATCCCAAAAGTATAAGCTAAGGCATGTTTAACTCTATGTGAAAACAAGAGATCTTGCTGTTTGAGGAGTGACAATATTTTAAGGGATAAAATTGGAAAAACACAGGGCATAAGGTTTAAAATGGCCCCGCCAATGATGGCAAACAACATAGCCATCCATAAGGTCAAAGTTTGAGAAGATTGATTTTTTCCTGTCTGAAGATTAAAAAAATACTCCTGATTATCACTAGAGACTAAAGCAAGCAGGCCTTCAAACTTTTGCCCCTGCAAAGAAGATATCTGGCTTAATTCAAACTCTAGCTGTTCACCTTCAACGTTGTATTTCTGGGCTTGGCTTAATTCGATGACATTCTCAGTCTTAGGAAAAACATAAGCATCCATGACTGTTTTACTGATTGGGCTTGTAAACTTGAGCTTGAGCATCTCACCCGTTTCAAGATTTGCCTGTATTGTTGGGATAGAGTCTATTTGAGTGACAGCACTTAAGATATCGTCATGATATTTCGAAATAGTTGCATGGTCTTTGATCGGTAGTGATAATCTGAATGTTGCTTGCTCTGGTATGCAGTCTACTTCACAAACCAGCCAATCACCTTTGGCTTCCATTTCAAAAATTGACAGATTAAAATCTTCAGGTATCTCTATCGGGACATAGAAGCTTGCCTTATCTTCATACCCATAATTGACTAAATGAGCTACAAAAATTCTATGGGGAGGATGAAACCGCATTTCCCCAATTTTTATATTTTTTGGCTGATTAACAACCAATGTCGGAGCAAGCCCTGATTCTCCAGGATTTAGCCAATAAACATGCCAGCCTGATTTTAAATCTAGTGCTAGTTTAAGCCAAACAGTGGTGCCAGCGGCTACTTCTATATGGCTGCTACTTAACGTCGCCGTTGAATAGATAAGCTTGTGGCTATCCACAACTGCCTTGACTGGTACTGCCACAAACCATAGCATCACACAAAGACACATGGCGAGCCATCGCCCCATATGCCTAAATTGACTAGCAGGTATTTTCAATAAGAGTATCCAGAAATTAGCGTGGTTGACTATTAAAATATTTTAGCAGTTATTTACAAGAAGAGGCGGTTGCAGTTTTAAAGAGGCACCCAAGCTAGACAAGTCCTTGACAATGGATCACCTGAATATTTCCACGAATGCTCTGAAAACAATTCACGGATCATTAAAGTATTCATTATGGATAGGCCACTTAGGCTAATAAAAACAGACACAACAACACGCAACCACCAAGCTGTTAAACTCACAATTTGATTCATCTGATCCAAACACCAAATAGTAAGGATATAACCTTAGAATCAGACCAGAATGTACTGTTTTGATACACATTCAAGTCAAAAATATTGATAAAATGGCATTGTTGTGTTATATACTTAAATATTACAGGTTAAATGTTACTCATATGAATGATTACGAGGTGTTATTTGCGTTAAGGAGCAAGGTGAAGGGTGAAATCATAGACAGCCTCTTGTTGAAAGATTCACTCAAAAGCTATGCTTCTCCTAGGAACGTCATTAGTAAGTGGCTCAAGCGTGGTGATATTATTCAACTCAAGAAGGGTTTGTACCTCTTTGGGCCTCAATTCAGAAAGAATCTTGTTCATTTAGAAGGCATAGCCAATCAACTGTTTGGCCCTTCTTATGTTTCTTGTGAGTATGCTTTGCAATACCATGGCTTAATCCCAGAAGCTGTGCACGAAGTAACTTGTGTCACCACTAAACGCAACAAGACTTACGACACACCATTGGCTAGATTTAGTTATCGTCATCTTAATGAAAATAGGTATCCGATAGGGGTCGCTTGGCTTCCCATGGCAAATAACATGCACGCACTAATAGCCACAAAAGAAAAAGCTTTAGCAGACACTCTTTTTTTAAGGAGAGTAAAAACACAGAGCGCACATGACCTGTTGAAACTACTCCTTGAGAGCTATAGAATCCAAGAAGAAGATTTAAGACTAATGGACATCATGTTGATGCTAGAAATAGCGCAGCATTATCACCATCCAACCATTGACCAATTACCTTTTGTTTTAAAAGAAGTTAAAAATGCATCCTAGCATCCAACAAATGTTGAACAGATATTCTCCAAACAGCTCCACACAAGCCATTCAAGCGCTCAGAGAAATTATACAAGAAATTGCATTAGTCGGTTTATGGCGCTCTAAGTTTTTTGACAAGGCTGCTTTTTATGGTGGCACAGCTTTAAGAATTATCTATGGACTAGATAGGTTCTCGGAAGATTTAGATTTTTCACTTTTAGTCGCTGATTCGGACTTTGATTTAAATGTATATAATACAGCTGTGATGCAAGAGCTCAAATCTTTTGGATTTGATGTAAAAGTAGAAACTAAAATAAAGAACATAAAAACTCAAATTGAATCTGCTTTAATCAAGGCCAACACTACTAAAGAGCTTATCCATATTGGCCTTGGCAGCTTTACGCTAAGCGGTATCCCGAAAGATGCCAAGGTGAAGATTAAGCTAGAAGTAGATACCAATCCCCCTGGCTTGTTTAAAACAAGTCTAGAGTTCTTAAATGAACCGCTTCCAGTTTCCTTGCGGATCTATGAGCCACCATACCTTTTTGCAGGGAAAATGCATGCCATTTTATGCAGACAATGGGGAAATAGAATCAAGGGTAGGGATTGGTATGACTTTGTGTGGTTTGTTAGGAAGCAGATCCCTTTAGATTTAAAGCATTTAGAGCAAAGGATGATACAAAGTAAACATTTGGAAGAAGGAGTAACACTAGACTCTATTTTATTTTATAAAAAACTTAATGACAAAATAAATGGTTTAGATATTGATAATGCATTAAACGATATTATACCTTTTATCCAAGATAGACAGGTTCTTGGTAATTGGTCACCTGAGTATTTCCATTCATTCTCTAAAAAAATTACTTTCATCGCCCCTTAAATAATTAATTTCGAAAGGGGCAGTCATATTTTTATCAAAAAACATGTTTAAACTAGCGCTCATTTGAAAATCAAGCTGTTAAACTCATACTCTCGCTCATGTGATCTAAATACCAGACTAATGTCTTTTCTAAATGACCTTCAAAATCTTGAGCATCTTGCCAACCGAGCTGCTTTATTTTACTAGCATCGATGGCATATCTAAAATCATGCCCTGCCCTATCATCAACAAAAACAATCTGATCTTCAAAAGAATTTTGACCCGGTACTAATCGATCTAATATTTTACAGATATGGCGAACAAGCTCAATGTTGCTCAACTCGTGGTGAGTTCCAATATTGTAGACTTCTCCAGAGCTTCCTTGATGAAAAACCAAGTCTAAGGCTTTACAATGCTCTGTGACATAGAGCCAATCTCTAACATTAAGCCCTTGCCCATAGACAGGGATACTTTGACCAGCTATGGCCTTGGTAATCACCGTTGGGATGAGTTTTTCATGGTGCTGTCTTGGCCCAAAGTTATTCGAGCAATTAGATATCACAGTATCTAAGCCATACGTTTTAAAATAACTCCTAACCAACATATCACTAGAGGCCTTACTAGCACTATAGGGAGAATTAGGTTGGTATTGACTTGTTTCAGTAAAAAATCCGGTCTCACCTAAACTACCGTAGACTTCATCGGTTGAGACATGAAGAAAGCGAATAGGCTTATTTTGAGCATGTCGCTCTCTAGCCTTTTCAAGCAACTGAAACGTGCCACAGATGTTCGTTTGAATAAATTCGCCAGGCCCTTTAATGGAATTATCAACGTGTGATTCCGCGGCTAAATGAAAGATCCCATAAAAATCATAGGTAGAGAACAAATGATCTAACTGAGGTTTGTCATTAATATCTGCTTGAATAAAGTGATACCTGGCATTTTGTGAGGCCTTTTTAAGATTTTCTAAATTGCCAGCGTACGTCAGCTTGTCTACGTTTATAATTTTGTAATCTGGATACGTTTCAAGTAAATGATCTATCAAATGACTACCAATGAAGCCAGCTCCACCCGTGACTAATAAAGTTCTCACAAAAGCTCCCTTGAAATATACCGTTGCAAATATTCACCGTATTGACTGGAGCCCCATTTTTCAGCTTGTGATTGCAGCTGCTGCATGCCAATGAAACCTTTGCGATAGGCGATTTCCTCAAGACAAGCAATTTTAAGGCCCTGCCTAGATTCGATGACTTCTACAAACTGACTTGCTTGCAGCAGGCTTTCATGAGTTCCTGTATCAAGCCATGCCATCCCTCTACCAAACTGCTCAACTGTTAATTGTTTATTCTCTAAATAAACATTATTCACATCGGTGATTTCAAGCTCACCTCGATTTGAGGGTTGGAGGTGTTTTGCAATATCAACCACTTGGTTATCATAGAAATAGAGCCCTGTAACAGCCCAGTTGGAGTGCGTTTGTTTTGGTTTCTCTTTGATAACAGTCGGCAGGCCATCTTTAAACTCTATCACGCCATATCGAGAAGGATCATTGACATAATAAGCAAAGATACTAGCGCCTTGCTCTAGAGATCGATGCTTATTTAAAATCGCAGGCAAACCATCACCATAGAATATATTGTCGCCTAAGATCAAAGCGACAGAATCTTGCCCAATAAAGGACTCACCAAGGATAAATGCATCAGCAATACCTTTTGGTTGGGACTGGGCGACATAATCAATGTGAAGACCCAGTTGACTACCGTCACCAAGTAGCTTTTTGTATTGAGGCAAGTCATCAGGCGTTGAAATTAACAAGATTTCTTGCAACCCCGCTAGCATTAGAACTGACAGGGAATAATAAATCATCGGCTTATCATAAATAGGTAGCAAATGTTTTGAGGTAATCTGTGTGAGAGGATAGAGTCTTGTCCCTAAACCCCCGGCTAAGATAATGCCTTTCATAAAATAGCCCCATTCATTATCGTGATGACTTGTTTAATATCTTGTTGGGTGTGACCATACGATATAGGTAAACTTAGAACAGTCTGATGAATCTCATCTGAGATAGGAAAATGCCCATCAAACATCCCCGCCAAAGCATTTTGTTTATACGGTGGGATTGGATAATGAACTTCTGTTTTTAATCCTAGCTCTAATAGATGCGCCTTCATTTTATCTCTATCTGATATACGCACTGGATAAATATGATAGACCGATGACATCTCATCGTAACCGGGCTTTTGGTATGTCGAACTTAAAGAGTCGTGGTAACTTTTAGCTAAGGCTTGCTTATGTTGCGTCATTTGATCTAAAGCAGCCAATTTAACATTTAAGAAAGCAGCTTGGATTTCATCAAGCCTGGAGTTATAACCTAATCGCTCATTATGATATTTGATAGAAGAGCCATAGTTTCTTAACTGTCTGCATCGCTTTGCTAAGGTTTCGTCATTCGTTGTGATGGCGCCACCATCACCTAGAGCACCCAGGTTTTTAGTTGGGTAAAAGCTCCAAGCATTACAATCGCCAAAGGTACCCACCATTTGCCCATCATGTTTAGCCCCATGAGCTTGAGCACAGTCTTCAACAATCTTTAAGTCGCGCTCTTTTGCTAAGGCCATGATTGCTTTCATATCACAGGCATAACCATATAAGTGAACAGGCAAGATAGCTTTCGTTTTAGAGGTGATATGTTTCTCAATTTGACGAATATCGATGTTATAATCATCAATAGACGGCTCAACTAAAACTGGTTTTAAACCACACTCTATAATGGCTAAGACCGTGGCGATATAACTATTAGACGCCACAATCACTTCACTACCTTTGGGCAAATCTAAAACCTTTAAGGATATCTTCAAAGCATCAAGACCGCTAGCGACACCAACACAATGTTTCACACCTAAATAACTTGCAAAATTCTCTTCAAAGGCTTGAAGCTCTTGACCTAAAATATACCAACCAGAATGAATAACTTGCTTGGCTTTCAATTCAAACTCTTGCATAAAGGACTGATTTGTTCGTCCTAAATTTTCATATTCAATCATAACGGATCTGTCCTATAGTCACTCGCATCATATTCGTGCGACGCTAAAACCATTAAAACACTGTGAGGAGCTATTTTTTGAATCAAGTGCCAATCTTCAGGATTTAAGATAAGACACTGTTCTGGGCTCTTTAATGAAAAGTTCTGCTCCCCCTTGTATTGGATCAAAACCTCACATGAGCCATGTAGACAAACTAAAGCCTGTGTGGTTTTAAGGTGACGGTGCCCACCTCGATCTTCTCCGTTCAAATCGTGCATCCAATAAACACGTTTAACTTCAAAAGGTAATTTCTTCTCTAAGACAGTTAATGCACCACGCTCATCTCGAAACGTAGGCAAGGCCATTAATTCAGCCATCACACAACCTCCTCAGTGAAAAGACATTATAGTTTCCTCGAAGCCAACGTTTTATAGCAACTAAAACACTTGATTTTTGCGCAACCTTACCATGAATATTCATCGATTTAAAAGGGTACATATTGAGTGACTCAATACTTTTTAAATGTTGGATATAGGGCTTGTAAATATAACGGATAACTTCTTGGCTCAATTGATAGCCGCCCAGATCAAGTTTATCGTTGGCAATAAATTTAAGTTGATGGAAATGATAGAAAATGGCTTTAAACCGTTGCCCATTGACATCTTGCCCAACAATCTCGCGGCCTTCTTGATTTAGCTCATATTGCTGAATATTCCAAGGAGCTAACCCACCACCTAGATTTTTAAGAACATGCACGCCTTCAAAGCGAGAAGTCCAGTCATCTAAATACTTTTGATCCCCAAACAAGCCAGGCTCAACTCTATCGAAACACCATGCCAAGCATCGATCTCTCCACCAATATAGAACTTTTAATCCTGCCTCGTCGTTTTTAAAACACATAAACTGAACACAATAAATCCCACTTAAGTCTGCATTATCGTACTTAGGTGTGTAACGATGCTCTGTGATTAGAATGGATTGTTCACCCATTTCCTCTATCAGAATATTTGGATCCGCAAAAAAATAAAGATCGGCATCTAGATAAGTACAACTATCACAAGCATAATTGCGTAAAACATGCTCTATAATAGCGGGGGTGCAAGTCCAACAGTACTCCCCTGCACTTCTGTCTTTCTTGACGGCTAACAAAGCTGGTGTTTCAAATTGAGATTGAGAGACAAGCGTCACATGCTCTAAGGAAAGAGATTGCAACGCCTGTTGAGATTGCTCACAAAATGGAAAAATATATAAGTGAAAAGTTGCCCCAGTATTGACTAGGGACTCATACAGCGCCAAACCTCTTGAGAGATAGCGAATATCAAACAAAGTGCAGTAATGATTCATACGATATCTACCATATAGCCCTCAAACTGAATATCTAGACTCAAGGTTTGAATTCGACCATCAATCGCAGAAAAGCTATCAGAGAGATCGCCAATTTTAGTGATCTCTTGAAGAAAACATTCTTTCGAAAATAACCATGACGGGTAACTAGCTTGATAAAGACTCTTTGGCACATGTTGAATCATCAATTTATGTTTAGAGCCATCTATGACTGGTGTTCTATCAATTAGCAAAGATTTGAACTTAAGTTCTCTAGCCTGCTTTAAAATTTCAAAAGGTTTCTCCAAATATTGAAGGACACCTGAAATAAGTAAAAGATCGTTGGCCTCTCTAGTACATGATTCTAGAGATTCAACAAAGCTTAGTTGATCACATAAAGCTAACGACCTTCCTTTCTCTACAAAATGTTTTTGTTCAACGACTTGCCAGTTAAAGTGAATGCTGCTCCCAAAAAATTGCTTACATTGAAAATAACTACTACCTAAACCACCACCAAAATCAATGATATTTAGTTGCCCATCATTGTGTAAGGCCTTTTTCGCTAGGTAGGCTATCATGGGATATGCATAATCGTTTCTTTCAATATAAATACCGTCTCTTTCAAAACCAACGCCAGCGGTTTTTGCTTTAGCAATGGCTTCTAAAGAAAAGTCGAGGATAGTTTTGCTTTCATATCCTTGGGCATGCTCTAAGGCTTTATCCCAATGTTCATAAGGCCCTGTATAAACACCATGCCCTAAACGCTTGGCCATTAACCCTCGATAAGCTTGGGTCAAGACAGGCGGTACAACTTTCTTCAGCAGATTATTTTGCATATTGAGCCAACCCTAATTCTTTTTTTAGTCTAACGACAACTCTTGAAAACAGTGATGGCTTAATTGAGCGATAGTAAGATTTGATGATTTCTTTAGCTTCAAGGCTTTCGGCAACTGGAATATCATCTAAATTGATGGGCTTTTGAGCGACCTCTGTAGAGTAAGCATCGGTTGTTTCACAATGTTGGCCTGAGTTATCATTCCCAATATTGTTGACTAAGCTTTGACCTGAAAATAAGCAAAGCTGATTTTTAAGGAAAGTTGAGGCATGCCAACGAATAGCCCATGAATTATTCTTGCCCGCGACTTGATCGCGAAGCATCTGGGTATAGGCTACCACACCCTCCATATCAAACTCATGGCTTAAGCCTTTGCTCAGAATGTCATCTAAAAGTTTTTTGCCATCCGGCTCAAAGGATGCCCAAGCGTTGCGCCAAGTAGCCCATCCCCAACAATCGGCGCCTTTGAGGAAGAACAGATTAGGTAAAGGCTGTTGTGTGGGAAAACTATAACCATGAATGGAGCAAACTTGCTCGTCATCTCTGTATTTATTCAAAGCATCATTCATATAGGTTAAAAAATACTTTGATAAAACCAAGTCATCTTCTAAGACGATCACCGACTCATGGTCTTGTAAAAGCTCAGAAACACCGGCCACAATATTATTAGCAAGTCCTCTATTTTCCTCACGAGCAATCAGTTGAACTGATTTAAAGCCCTTCAGATCATCAAAGAGAGCTCTTGTTTCATTAATTTTTTCTACGTCATTTTGTGTTCGAGGGCCATCGCTGAATATGAATAAATTCGTTTTTTCAGCCAGCTCACTTTCTTGCAACGACTGCAAAGCTAGCCGAGTGTGTTCCGGTCGGTTGAAAATGAATAAGGCGACAGGGCTGTATTTCATTAGGCACTCACTGTAATTTACAAACACCACTTACTTTTTTTCAAAAACACCGATCCAGCCATCTTGGCGGCCAATCCAACCAAAAGATAACCTATACATCAAACACCAGAAAGCTCGCTTCGCTTGATATAACTTTGTCTTCCAGCTGTTTAAATAAGCACTTTTAACAAAACTGGTTGTGATAGGGCTCTTTCTAAACCAAAGATCAACCAATTTCAAATGATGCATAGATTGATATTGAACTTGGGCTTTATGCTCACTAAAGACCATTTGAATACCTGCTGGCTGGTAAGGCTTAACATGGTCAAAATCATCGTAAAAATAGTTTGAATATAGAGGTGTCAATATAATTAAATGACCACCTACCTTTAACCGTGACAAATAGTTATCCATGAATGGCAATAGGTCATTAGGCGAAAAATGCTCAATAATATGAGACATTAAAATAAGATCGTACTGTTTATCTTGTACATCTAACTCTTGAGGTAATATGCTATTTAGATTTTTTTTCTGTAGATCTAAGACAATATCTTCATTAATTTCTACACCTGTTACCTTATATCCTAGAGTAGTTAACGGCTTTAAAAAACGACCATATCCACAACCGACATCGAGCACTTGCCCACTCTCAACGCAGTATTTTCTAATATAAGCTAGTGCTTTTCCGTGTTCTGGGTCAACATTAGTTAAATCAATATATATCTTCTTTAAGCGTGCTAAAATAGATCTTGATTTAAGATTTTTATTACCTTTGAGAGTTTCTAGGTCTATCATCTCAGTCTTATCATCCTTTCCGAGTCTTACCGATAGTAGTACTGATACCATTCAACAAATTTACTAATGCCATCATTGATAGAAGTCTTAGGCGAAAAGCCAAAGTCTTCTACAAGAGCATCTATATTGGCATGCGTTGCTGGGACGTCTCCTGGTTGCATAGGTAACTTATTTAATATCGCCTTTTTCCCAACAGCTAACTCTGTAGCTTTTATGAAGTCCATTAATGTTTCAGGTTTATTATGGCCAATATTGTATATTCTATATGGTGCGTAACTTGTTGCTGGATTCGGCTCCATACCTGACCACTTAGGATCCCCTTTCGGTGGTTTTTGTAGTATACGAAACAATCCTTCAACAATATCTTCTACATAGGTAAAATCTCTTACCATCTGCCCATGATTATAAACATCAATTGGCTTATCTTTAAAGATAGCATCAACAAATTTGAAAAGAGCCATATCCGGCCGGCCCCAAGGACCATAAACTGTAAAAAATCTTAAGCCCGTTACTGGCAGCTGAAACAAATGAGCATATGTATGTGCCATTAACTCATTAGATTTTTTAGTCGCAGCATATAAAGAAACAGGATGATCTACATTGTCTTCAACACTAAAAGGTAAATTTGTATTAGCTCCATAAACGGAACTTGATGATGCATAAACTAAATGTTTAACTGCATGATGCCGGCAACTCTCTAAAACATTAGTAAAACCTATAATATTAGAATCAATATATGCTTGAGGGTTAGTTAAAGAATAGCGAACGCCCGCTTGGGCAGCCAAATTTACAACCACATCGAATTCATGGCGTTTAAAAATTTTTTCTAAAGCATTTTTATCTGCGATATCTACTTTAGAAAAATGAAAGCTATCTCTTTCTATAAGCAGTTTTAAACGGGACTCTTTTAAAGACACATCATAATAGTCATTGAGGTTATCAAGACCGTGAACGTTAAACCCATACTCTAAACATTTTTTGGACAACCAATAACCAATAAATCCCGCACATCCGGTGATAAGTATATGCACTACAGTCTCCACAGATTAATATTATTTGCTGCAAGTTGCTCTCTATCAAGCTTAGATTTGACATCAAAAATCAATTTTAAATGATTTAATTTTTTATCGAACTCTACAATATTCATTTCCAAATAGTTTTTATGGGCTACACTTAAAATAATAGCGTCTACCTCTTGAATCTCATCCCATGTACTTAGCTCAATATCATAATATTGTTTAGCTTGCTCAGGACATGCTAAAGGATCATGTACCACAACTTGGACCCCATAGCTTTTAAGCTCACAGATTAAATCAACAACTTTAGAATTACGAAGATCTGGACAATTCTCTTTGAAGGTTAATCCTAAAATAAGTACTTTGGCTTTGTGAATAAGACAGCCAGCAAGGATCATTTTTTTTATGACTTCATCAGCCACATATTTTGCCATATTATCGTTAATTTTTCTGCCGGCCAGTATGACCTCTGGCCGATATCCGAGTTGCTTAGCTTTAAAAGTTAAATAGTAAGGATCAACACCAATACAATGGCCACCAACAAACCCTGGAGCAAATGGCATAAAATTCCACTTTGTTCCAGCTGCTTCTAACACATCAGCTGTATCAATATGCATTTTTGAAAAGACAATGGCTAACTCATTCATTAACGCTATATTAAGATCTCTCTGGGTATTTTCTATTACCTTTGCCGCCTCTGCTACTTTAATGGATGACGCCTTGTGGATACCTGCCTCAATAGCTGACCCATAAACATCAGCAATGATATCTAGAGTCATTAGGTTTTGTGCAGAAACAACTTTTGTTATTTGACTGAAAGTGTGCATCCTGTCACCAGGATTAATCCTTTCTGGAGAGTAACCTATATTAAAGTCTATTGATAAAGTTAACTTAGAATGTTTTTCAAGGATCGGAGCGCAAATTTCTTCAGTTGCACCTGGGTAAACGGTAGATTCAAAAACAACGATATCCCCTTGTTTTAAAATTGATCCAACCATCCTCGAAGCTTCTTTCAAAAAAAACAAATCAGGAGTATGATTCTCATCTACAGGAGTGGGGACAGCAATAATATGAAAATCTGCTCCTATCAAATCATTAAGGTTATCTGTAAATTCAATTTGGGAACATTCTAACTCTTCGCTAGTTATTTCATCGGTCCAATCATGACCTGCCTTTAAGCTACTGATTCTATTGCTATCAACATCAAATCCTTTCACTTGACTAAGCTTACTAAAGGCAACAGCCACAGGTAATCCTACGTAACCAAGCCCTACAACTGATATTTTCCTTTGATGCTGCATGAACCATCTCAACAATAATGAATGCCTGCCATAATACCACTATTACTTAACCCTGGGTAAGTCAGTTTCAATTAAAACGAATAAGATATAGGGCACATAGAAAGCTACTACGCCTAAAATTCATACTCTAGTTTTACCAATACGGTATACTCTAATCAAAATAATTAAGATAAAACTCTACTTAACACAATGGACATAGTTAGTGAATTAAACAAATTGGTATCCCTTCATTCTGGCTCTCAAAGCCAGCAAAAATTTTTAGATCGCTTTATGGCCTCGCCTTATAAGAAAGCGCTAGAGTACCCATTGTTAACTTCAAAAAAAGTCACTCTAGAAATCCAACAAAATTTATCAAAGTCCGTGGATTATTCTAAAATTATGCACATGAGCATAGAAAACCCTTATGACGAACCAGTCACTCTTCAAATCAGTGAACAATTCAGTCATCGCGTCGTTGATATTGAGTCCGCTTTCAACATCTTCATCTATAGCACTGCTCATACCAATGCTTTTGGTGATTTTAGATCTCAAGCTGATTATTATTACCCTATCTTAATGGGTATGCGCTACCTCACTTGCCACGGGGATGGCAACTGTGTTCTTCTTGGCATCTTAATACAGAGTTTTATCAAGCATTTTTTGAACATCGATATCGATACGTATTACAGCTGTGGATCTAAACGTGAATTTATGCATGTTTATAATCGGTATGTCCAGCATGGTGAAAAGTACTATTTAGATGCAGATCAAAAGATTCATTGCTATGATTCCAAATTAAATCAAAGCTATTCTCCAGGTCTTATATTCCAGTTACTAGGAAAAGCAGGCTTTCACGCCTATGAGAAAATGTGCGTCAACTCAGATTCAGACTCCTTCTATAAAATGACGCATACTCTGCTAAACGAGTTTAAATTGATACCAAATGCTATCATTTATGATCAACATCCTGACAAGAATGATTTTTCAAACCTTTTTCAACAGGCGCGGATTCATAGCGAAGAGCGACTAGATTTATATGCTGAAGATTATCCTTGGAAAAAAATTTATAGAGATAAAGCTAAAGAGAGTGGCCATACTGGTATACCTTTTATGAGTCAGTGGGATCCTATCGAACAAACATTACCAGCAAACTCAATCTTGGATATTGGATTACATCCCAGGCATAACAGCTCTAAAATACCTGCAATAGCCTATGAGTTCTGTAAGATCTTTTATGGCAGAATCCCAGCAAGGCTTTTATTCAAACTAGACGCAAAGCAAACTGAGTTAATCCATTTGATGGAAATACCATGGCTGATACAGTTCGAAAATTTAAATCACCAAATTACCATATCAGGAGAATCATTTTCTTTTGAGCCATCTGATACTGGAAGTCATATTATTTCCATGAGCGACCTTGAGAAGGTCTTAAAATTATCTAGCTACCCATTCTCACTAGAACTCAGAGCTAACAGCAACACGAACATTGAAATAATCTTCCCAATCAATGCTTTAGCCATAAACTCTAATTTACTTCAGTTTACCACTAACCAAGAAAGTTCTTGCCCAGTCTGGATCAGCTATTAGCAATAAGGAAACGTCATGTTAAAAGATATACTAAGAGCCTCTTGGCAACCTATGCGCAATATCAATAATGCAACTAAGCTTATAAAAGGACTCAAGCATTTTAAAAAAACTCATTTAACTCCTGAAGATGCTTACCAAGCTATGATTCAACTGCACGGCCAAACTAATGGTCGATCTACTAGATATCTTGCTCATCATTTTAGCAAACTCAATCCAAAACCTGCGTATGACACGACTAAAAGCTCACTATTTAATTTCAGTGAAAATGAAGTCTCATCCATCGTAAAGTCAATTCAGGACAACGGATTTTATAAATTTGACCAGATAATGCCGGAAAATGTGTGCGCAGATATCGAGAACGCAGTTAACGAAATGGAAGCTAACACTTGGATTAATGGGCAACATAAAGTTCAAAAATTTAATCCAAAAACTCCTGAAGCGCAAGTATACAAATATGAAGAATCAGCTTTAGTCAAAGTACCTAGCATCCAAAATATTATGGCTGATCCAGCTTTTCAAAACATCAGCGCCCAATATATCAATGCTAACCCTGTCCTTTGTAGTGTTAACAGTTGGCATAGCTCTTGTCCACCTAAGAATAATGACGATCACGGCGGTCAGCAATTTCATTTTGATATGTCACGAGCTAAATGGCTGAATTTCTTTGTTTACTTAAGCGATGTTGGGCCGGAAAATGGCCCTCATTGTTATGTTCATCAAAGCCATCACTTTAATAATAAAAAAGCTAAAAAGCTTTTAAAAAAAGGGTATGTTCGCATTCCTGATGAGGATATTCAAAAGGCCTATGGCGAAGATAAAATGGTAGAGTTAACTGGGCCTAGAGGAACTATTATCGCGGTGGACACCATAGGATTTCACCGTGGCAAGCCTCCTTTAAGTGGCTTCAGGCTCATGTTTGAAATCATTTATTCCAGCAGCTTATTTGGAGGCACTTACGACCAAGTGAAGCTCCCAGAGCAAATGACTTCTAAACTAAAAAAGGCTCTTCGCGAAAAACCATATATCTATCAAAAGTATCTTTCGAGTAATGCTTAATACCTAATAACCAAAATTACACGACCGCCTGCTGTTTAGTCAGCTCATTAAAATCACTAGAATCTTTTTTGAGCTGATCATATGGACCATGAGCAACGCACTGACCATCAACAATATAATAAATAGAATCACAATGCTGAATACTGGCTAATCGGTGAGCAATCATAACAATAAATCTAACCGAGCTTTGCTCTTTCAACGATTGTAAAAATTGATACTCTGTTCGACTATCAAGAGCGCTAGTTGCCTCATCTAATACAAGCAACGTTGGCGCACTATAAAGAGCTCTAGCAATCCCAAGTCTTTGACGTTGGCCACCACTTAACTTCACACCTTGCTGGCCAATTGGAGTAGCATAACCTTGCGGCAAGTCTTGAATAAATTCATGAATTTGTGCTATTTGACATGCTTGCTTTACAGCGCATACATCTATCTCTTCACCGGCCTCACCTAAAGCAATATTATTCAAAATAGTGTCATCTGTTAAAAACACATCTTGTGGAACATAGCCAATTTGGTTTTTATATGAATCCGCCTGTACATCTAAAGGATACCCATCAGCCCAAATTAGCCCCTTTTCAGCTGGCAATAATCCAAGCAAAATATCAATGATTGTTGTTTTACCTGAGCCAGTTGGCCCAACAATACCAACGGCTTCATGCATTTTAATAGAAAGGTTAATGTTATGTAGCGCTTTAGTCTCCGCACCTGGATATTGATAGCAAATGTCTTTTAAATGAATAGATTTTTGTGCTTTTAATAAAACTGGCGTCTCTAGGTATCTATCTATCTCAGGAATTTCATGATTGGCTTTAATATTTTCATGAACTAAATGAATTGCTTCTTTATGAAACTCAATTGTGGTTAAACAGCTAAATATTTGTTGCGCCGCAGGCATTATACGATATCCAGCAAAAGCAAATAAAGCTAAAGTTGGAAGACTAGCGCTTAAGGAGCCAAATCGTAGAATTAAATAAAGGGCAATAACAAGTAACCCACCATAAACTATTATTTCTAATAAATATCTGACGACCTGCGGAATAATTTGACTTTTTATATCTGATTGGGCCAGAAGGCTGCTAGGTTCATTGTATTGCTCTAAGAGAAAATCAAATTTTGTACTTAACTTGATGACCTTAATCCCAGCTAACAAATCACCAACAATCCTATATCTAAGCTCATTGCTCTTTGAGTGTATAGATCCGTATTTTTCCAATCTCTTTTGAACTAACTTATAAGTCAACAAATAAGTACTTGATAGAAACACAACTATACCTAATGTTAACGCTGGCTCTTTATAAAGCAGAACACAAAGGATAGAAACTACGGCAAGTGCTTTAGTTAGCATTTGCATAAAAGGTAACAAAACACCAAGTACAACCCTTCCTACTTCTGAAAGCACGTTCTTACTTAGTTCATTAGTATTCTTGTCTAAATAAAATGAATAAGGTCTTCGCAGATACTGTTTGAAAAGCTGAAAGGAAAGCTGATGCGCCTGTTTATGAGCGAATCTGATTTGATGACTTGCAATAAAGATAAGATACATGTTGCCAAGAATTAAAGCACTAATGGCTAAAAGAATAAGCCCTACAAAAATTTGATTATTATTTGTTAAATGAAGAAAATTGGCAATTTTCTGGATCTTTTGACTATGCTCAGCAATATCAGGATTAGAGGCAAACATAACAAAAGGAATAACCGCCGTTAAAGCCAAAATCTCAGCCAAACCACTTAGAAGAGAACCCAATATAATAAATGACAACCTTCTTTGGCCAGCTTTATCAAACAAGTCAAAAATTAAACAAAGCGACTTAATCATAGTTGACTTCTTTTTTGAGAGAGGTTGGATTGAAAAAATCCTGCCTTTTCTATAATCATAGATGCCCACATAGAAGCATCTTGAAAAGGCTCAACATTATCAATAATTAAATCTGAAGAAGTTGGCTCAGTAAAAGGCAAGTCCATCCCTGCAACATTAGGGCACGCTCCTTGCAAGTTTTTAGAATATAATTTCTTTGGGTCACGTGAAATGAGTTCTTTTAACGGTACTCTCACAAAAGTTTCATAGTAATTAGAGTAATGCTCTCTATTCCAAATACGATGCTCTTCAAATAATGAAATAACAGAGCAAACAACTAAGACGCCTTGCGAGTCAAGATACTGACATAGACGACAAATTCTCCAACCGCTTTCTCTTCGTGCTTCTAAATCATACCCCAGATTATCACCGACAATACCACGAATGATGTCACCATCTAAGAAAAGTACATTATTATGCTTTTCCTTTAAAGTCTCCGATAGTGCCTGGCCAATATGACTTTTTCCAGCGCCAGATAGCCCAATTATCCAAAAAACCATAAAATCTCCGAGAACCATAAAATATTCAAACATCACTCTACAAAATTAAAAGCATCAATATTATCTATCTTCGAATTCATTTGCTGATTAGCAATACCTAAATCCGAAAGATCATCAACCTCAAACCAGCCACGCTCAATACGATGAGCAAGTACTGCATGTTTCAAAAAGATTAGATCCTTTAATAAATCAGTCATATACATACTATCAAGCTTTTGACTATCATTCTTTAATATGCCAGTCATTGTTTTTTTTAAAATTTTGCAACCATGTCCTGAGAATTTCATTAATCCTATATATTGAGCCTCTATTTCACTAACACTTTGACATTTAGAGCCGATATCTACGATACAGTTCTTATCGTTTAATTTTAAACTTTCAGCGTCCTCTAAAGGATTTGAAAATCTGTCTTTCCAATAAGATTCCCATTGCATATCAACAGTCACGACCAAGTCACCTTGGCTATTCATGAGACCAGCAAGGACAGAAGGATCATAAATGATATCACCATAACTTAAGATAACATCACCTTCCAGAAGGTCCTCCACACAATGCAAAGAATAAACCATATTAGTGACACTGTATCTTGGGTTATGACGTAAAGTCACGGCAAAACCATCCAGTTTCTCCGCATGGTATCCGGTCACAATAACAACATCATCAATACCATTTTCAAAAGCTGCCTCTAGCTGCCATTCTAGTAAAGGGCGGCCATGGACTGGAACTAAACATTTTGGCATGTCGTTTGTTAAAGGTCTAAGGCGTGTACCCTGGCCCGCCGCAAGAATGATTAGGCGCATGCTTCCACCCATTGGTTGATTATCATGTCATCAATCTCCTTTGCTTGAGGGTTAACTCTCTCAGGATGCCATTGCATTCCCCAAATTTGTTGTGTTTTGTGCTTAAAGGCTTCTACCCAGCCTTGCCCATCTGTCGCAACTAAATCTAGCTCCGGACTCAAGTCCTGTGTTGTCACACCCTGCGTATGATAGCTATTCACAAATATGTTTTGATCATCCTTCATTGTAAATTGTGCGCTTCGCAAACATAACTCATGAGGCTGGGCATCATGATATCGTGGGATGTTTCGAGTTAGGTGACCGTTATAAAAAATGTTCAGAAGCTGGAATCCACGACAAACGCCTAAAATTGGCATATTCCTCGATAAAGCATACTGAACAAGTCTAAGCTCACAACAATCTCTATTATCTTTGAATTGTAATGGCTTAGTTTTATATTCTCCAAGACTGTTTCCACCAGTTAAAATGAGCCCTCGAGCAGGAAGTTCATTTAAAAACTCTTCCGGCAAAGGCATATTAGGCACCAATATTGGGTATAATTGCCTTTTAGAAAAAAAATTTAGCCAGTCATGGCTAATCGCATCTTGCACCTCATGGTAAGCATGATGCTTAGTCACTCTCATGGAAAGTAAAATATTCATGTAAGCGCCTTTATAGTTCTATTAAGACAATCAAGTTCAACTCGAGAAACTTTCTTCAAACTCTCATAAGTGTGCTTGCCACAGCCAATAGCTGCTGGAATATTGAACTCTGAACAACGGATAGCCATATGGGAAGCAACGCCGCCAAAAGCAGTTATTAACCCCTTTATAGGATGACTGAAAATCCAATCATAACCAGGATCAGCTGCCTCAATAAGGATGATTTTACCTGCCAAATCTTGGATGTCATCATTTTCTAAAACACAAATCTCTGACTGTGCTGATTCTCTAGTAATGAAATTGGGCTGGGTATCTAACCTAGCAAACCTCATGACATCTTGCGGCTCAAATATAAGATCTGGCAACATGGACATAGAGCACATTTCCCAACGCTTTTTGGCATACCGCATAGCCTTAACAAGTTGATACTCATCGCCATACACTTGATTCGCATGCGAAAGCTCCTTAAGATCTTCTATCGATATAAACGACATATCGCTTCTATCAAGTCCACTCTTTGCTCCAATTTCAGCGCAACGCTCCAATAGAAGGTTTACAAGCTTCATAAAATCAAACTTAACCGCTTCACGTTGCTGAATGCTTAAGGCAATGAACGCAAACAGATCTTGAGCTTTAACTTCCAGTCCCAAGTCAGCAAGAATAGTATCAACCAAGTCAAAAGACTCCTGAACGTAAGATAGAGCCTTTTTAATACTTTTAGAAGAGACATTGATTTGACTTACATTCTTGGCAAGATAGAGCTCAGGGTTTTGAGCATAATTTGATGCTGTAATATCATAAGATTTTGGCCTTAAATGCCCAAATTTATCGATAAGAACTTCTTTACTAATCTGTTTTTTATGAAATTGTTGTTGGTATTCTAGTAACTCGGTTGCAACACTGGGAATACTATAAAGCATTAGATCTACAGCTTCTTGCCGCAAAACACCAAGCTCAACAAATTCTTGCAAAAAAGTTACACCAACGAATGCCATTCGAGCAAATTCTGAAAATGGAACAATACCAGATTGCTTAATT
>CAYGPI010000014.1:25548-34125 GCA_964351745.1 uncultured Francisellaceae bacterium | reverse complement strand
GATTTGATTTGATTGAGGGCCTTGGAATTGGCTTCGTTTTATTGTCGTTATGGATGGGTTCGAAGTCAGGTCATCAAGCGTTGGCGAAGGTTTATCCAGGAAAAAAGAAGAGAGTATAGGGGATCCAACCATTATCCTTTGCTTGTCAGCCCTTTTGCATTGGTCAATGACAAGATCCCCTAACAGAGTCTTAAAAACGAGACTCTATACCCTGTATTTTAGACCATAACGAAAAGATTTGTTAAATTTGCAAAAATTAAATGAAAATAATGAAATATTTTTGATAGAATTTGTGACGTGACTAGCCTTTCAGTTTGTCTGTTGACTGTAAATCAGTTCAAATTTTTCTTTTTTATAAAAAAATAAAGATTATCTATGTGTGGACGATAATGCTTTTTTTCAAATGTGTGATTGTTGGTTGTTATGAATGCAAGTCAGAGTTTTTATAGGTTGTTGTCCCAAAGAATGGTGGCCTATTATCAATTGATTCGAATGGATAAGCCTATTGGTACATTACTATTGTTGTGGCCAATGTTGATAGCGTTAATGGTTGCAAGTCATGGCATGGTGCCATTAAAAGAGCTAACTATCTTTGTAATGGGTTGTTTTCTAATGAGATCTTCTGGATGCGCTATTAATGATTTCGCAGATAGACACGTGGATGATCATGTCGCAAGAACAGCTCATCGACCTTTGGCACAAAAAAAGATCTATCCGTTAGAAGCTCTCATCGTTTATGCACTGTTGGCTTTATTAGCGTTTGCTATGGTTTTGTGTACGAATATTGCAACAGTCTATTTGTCCTTTATTGGCCTCGCATTAGCCTCAATTTATCCTTTTACGAAGCGATGGACTCATGGGCCTCAGCTATTTTTAGGATTTGCGTTTGCATGGGCAATTCCCATGAGTTATTGCGCCATCCTTTCATACGTTCCTCATGAGGCATGGTTATTGTACTTTGCAACAGTTTGCTGGGCGCTGGCTTACGATACGCAATATGCCTTAGTTGATGTCGAGGATGATAGAAAAATTGGTGTAAAATCAACAGCTATTTATTTTGGTCGCAGATCCAGCAAGATGATTTTAATGGCCCAGTTGTGCGTTTGTCTTTGCTTGCTTGGCTTTGCTTATTTTTCACAGCTGTTAGGTGTTTGGACAATAACCAGCGTGGTGCTTGGCTTGGGCTTGATGGCTTATCAACAACGTTTGCTTAAAGGATATGAGCCCCAAAATTGCTTTAGGGCTTTTTTAAATAACCAATGGCTGGGAGGCCTATGGTTTTTGGGGTTTGCTTTGCAGATTGTTAGTCAGACCATCTCTTAGAGAAGTCGCGAGATTGAGCATCATTTCTGCATAGGCCGTTTCGCCTGGCTCCAAGGTCATGCCAATTGGATCAAGCTTGCCAACATTAGCTTGCGTGTGACTTGCCATTTGTTCAAGTATCTTAAAGTTGGCATCAGGCTCACCAAAAAGGCAGACGATTTTATCTTCAACCATTTGACGTTTGATCATTTTAATTTTATGGAGGCTGAGTGGGACGTGTGGGTTATCCGTGATATGGCCTTTTTGGTTTAAGTCAAAGTTGGTATTAAAATATTGATAGCCGTCATGAAACACTAGAAATGGGTGGTCGTGGCTATCTTGTAGGATAGTTTTTATTTCTAACTCAAGCTGATCCAGCTTCTTATAGGTACGGGCAGCATTGAGCTGATATTGTTTTTTATTGGGTGGATCGAGTGCCATTAAGCTGTCAGCAATTTCTTTGACAATAATTTTTGCATTGGTTGGTGAGAGCCAAATATGTGGATCATTGAGACCGTGGTGGTGATGCGCGCTATGATCATCAGGCTGATGGCTATGATGTTCGTGAGCCTCGTGGTGGTGATCACTGCTCAATAGGGTGAGCGACTCTGAATTCATGAGAATTAACTGTTTGGCATTCGGGTTGAGTGCTTTAAAGGGTTTCTCTAAGAAATTTTCTAGCTCAGGACCAACCCATATAATGAGATCGGCATGATGGATCGTTTTCGCGTCTTTTGGCTTGAGTTGAAAAAAATGAGGCGAACTATTTGAGGGTAAAAGCAATTTAGGTTGAGCTACACCTTTCATCACAGCTGTTGCTAAGCTATGGATTGGTTGAATAGTCACAACAACATTAGGCCCAGGTTTAGCCAAGATGGATTGACAAAATAGAATTAAGAGTGATGCAATTAACTTTTTCAAGATGGTTCTCTCCAGACCGTGATACAATATTCGGCTTAGCTAGTATGAGCGCTTTCCCAAACAGGATAAAAGTAAGGTTCAACGAATGCAAGATAACGATGCATTAATTCAAGTAAATGACCTTGGTTTGGTCTTAGAAAAGCGCGAGATATTAAGAAATATTTCACTTAATATACATTCCGATGAAATTTTGACGATTATGGGTCCTAATGGCGCAGGCAAATCTTGTTTGCTGAAATGCATCTTAGGCCTTATCAAGCCAACTGCGGGTCAAATCATCAAGCCTAAAAACTTAAAAGTTGGTTATACACCTCAAAAAATACTGTTTGAGCAGTCGATGCCTTTATCAGTTGAGCAGTTTTTAAAATTAGGTCAACCCCAAAACCTTGATTTGTTATCAGCTTTAGATGAAGTTGGTGGGCAGCATTTAATTTCGTCTTGGATGTATCGTCTGTCTGGGGGGGAACTCCAGAGAGTCTTATTGGCGAGAGCATTAAGTCAGCAACCAGATCTTCTCGTTTTGGATGAGCCTGCAGCAGGCGTTGATATTACAGGACAGGCAGAAATGTATCGTTTGTTGGCTCGAATTCGAAGAAATCGTCACTGTGGTATTTTGGTTGTCTCGCATGATTTAAGCTTAGTTATGGCTGAAACAGACAAAGTTGTTTGTTTGAATCAGCATGTTTGTTGCTCTGGGCGACCGGAAGTCGTTGCCAAAGATCCTGCTTTTGCTCAACTTTTTGGTATGGATGCGAAAGGGTTGGCTCTTTATACGCATCATCATGATCATAGCCACGATATAGAAGGGCATATTACACCGGCCAAGGAGCCAAAAGATGACTGAGTTGTTGCCCAGCTATTTGTTGAGAGCCGTGTTAGCAGGGCTTGGTGTGGCCATGATGACAGGACCATTAGGTGCTTTGGTCATATGGCAACGCATGGCCTATTTTGGTGATGCACTTGCACACGCTAGTTTACTTGGAATTACCTTTAGTTTATTTCTTGCCATTGATCCAACCCTAGGTATTTTGGTTATTGCGCTTATGGTTGCAGGGATTATGTTGTCTTTACAACAATACACCTGGTTCAGTAACGATACCTTGTTAGGATTGCTCTCGCACACCGGACTTGCTCTGGGTTTATTATGCTTTAGCTTTTTGCCATCTCGAGTTGATTTGTTGTCTTACCTTTACGGAGATGTGTTAGCGGTCACATGGTTTGATTTAGGGGTGATAGCTGGCAGTGCTCTGATCGTCTTCGCTGTTTTAACTCGAATTTGGTCAAATTTGCTAAGAATCATTGTGCATCCTGATCTGGCTCAAGTTGAGGGTGTTGAAGTAAAGCGTCAACGGGCCTATTTCATTCTTCTACTAGCCTTTGTGGTTGCTATGGGCATAAAAATCGTAGGGGTTTTATTAATGACCGCTATGCTTATCATGCCAGCGGCGGCCGCTAGGTGTTTTGCAAAAAGTCCTTTGGGTTTGGCTGTCATTGCGGTCATCATAGCTTGCGTGAGTGTGTTAATTGGTTTTGCCTTCTCCCAATGGATTGATGTGCCAACAGGGCCAGCTCTAGTAGTGACCATGGGCATTATTTTCTTTGGTAGTCTTTTGGTGACAATAAAGAAAGTTAACTAAGGGTTTCGATTTGTCTTTGCTTGCATCTCAGGGGCTGCTAAAATATTTGGTCGTTCACATTGATCGAATTAGATTTGGTATTTTAGGAGATAAGTCATGATTGCAACACCAAAAAGAGAAGCTTCGCAGCCTATGTATGCCAGAGCCCTTGGATGGTTAAATTCATTTACAAAAGGCTCAGCCCCTAGTCAGCGCACGGTGTCTAGTGCTTATGCACAAATTGAAAATGCACAAGGTGAAGATGTTGGGGCTTTTGTTCTAGGTCTTTATCAGCTTGCTAAAAAACCTGCAGGTTTACGCAATCAACGTTTTCAGTCTGAATTCATTCGACTAAAAAAGCAGGCTAGAAAAACTTATCAATTTTCAGCAAAAGATTTACTCAATTCTCGTGATCGTGTGTTACGAAATCTAGTTGAAGAGTTTTATCCTGAAAAGTCAGACAAAGATTTAAAACAGACTTTAAAAAAAATTCATGCCAGTTTATATCATACCCAAGAAGGGCCATTAAAAGGGCAAGCCAAGTCAGCCTTTGAGCTTGCTTTATTGCCAACAACGAATCGCACTGATATTCAAAAACGTTTGCGAGCTGAGTACACTTGGCAGCAAGATCATGGCTATCTGCCACAAGAAATTTTTCGTTTGAGACTAGAAGAATGGCTTGGTCGTTTGCAAGAAACAGAATATCGCATCAAAGAAGATGGCAATAAAGAGCTTTGCATCACATTAGACAATAAAAAACCTAAGACTAAAGAAGATCAGGTTCATTATTTGATGGGCGCTACAGCTTTGATTTTAACCATGAGCTTTGTGCTTGCTACGGTCGTTGTCATGACTAATCCTCTTTTTGCTGTCATGGCAGGTTTTGCAGCTCTTGTGGTTAATGATACGGCAAATCAATTTACGACTTATGGTGTCGGAGAATGGTTATGGAGAGATTTGCGTTGGAATTTGAGCAAGAACTTTCTTTCTACAGACAACATTGATCGTAAAAAAGCATTTAGATCGACGATTTTATTTGCTTGTGTAGGATATGCGGCTTATATGGGAGCGACGGCTGTTTTTGCTGCCACGCTTGGTTCATCTTTGCTGAGCGCTTTGTCGCCAATCGCATTGCAAGCTTTTGCTGGTACAGCAGCTGTTTGGTCGTTTGCGACAACACTCATCGGTTTAACCGCGCCGATTCATGCTTTGCAGGGGCTGGGTTTTCATAATAACCAGATTGATCCAAAACAAATCCCAGTACATTTACCAAAGGTGACTCCAACTGAGCGCGCTCGCTCTAACTGTCGATTGTCGGCTCTGAAAGAGCGCTTAGGTGAGCGTGGTTTTGAAGTTTCTTTTGATCCATATAATCCAACCGTGGTGTATTTGGTTGATAGAGACGAAGAGGAAGCTGAAGCTGAAGCGGCACCAAGAGCTCGTAAGGCACTAAGGAAAAAAGCTTAATTTTTGCTTTGTTATGAAAATAAAAAAGCCTTCAGGAATGAAGGCTTTTTTTTGCATGCTATTTTGTATTTCTGAGGGGCGCCGATTGATGAGAGTTGTCTTTGGTGTCATCAGCATCCTGACCCTGACTCTGCAAGGTGTGGCTTTCTAAAAATCTAACTTTATCATAAGCTTGAAGGATAGACATGGCAGGTCTTTCTGGATCAGTCACAGGATAAAAGGCGCCTTGTTGGTTTAATAGAGCTAGCCACTCAATCATACTTAACTTTAAAGGTATAAATTCACTCAAAGCATTTTGATGGGAGGAAAGATTAGCCTGTCCTTTCTCACTAATTTTGCTAAACCGGCTTCGCCAAGCTCTGAAAACAGGGACAACAGAATCAATGAATAAAACAAACAAGGATGCACTAAACGATGGTTTGATTGATTCATCCAGCTTATCAACAGACTCTTTAAAGTTTTCTAGTGATTGCTCTTGAGCTTCAATGTCTTGAATAAACGCTTGGTGGGCTTTGAGTCCTGTTGGCATATTGAGACGGCGCTGGGCAAGTGTTGATTTGACTTTGTCTATCCAGGCGATAATGGCTTCTTTCATAAGTTTTTTTAAGTTAAGAAAATATGGAAACATATTAAAAGATCTCATTCGTCAAAACAAACTTATTTTGACGAATGGCTTATTTGAACGATGATCTAGACTTGCTTTGCGTGATGTTGCATTAATTTTTGTAGATCTTTAGCGATAAGAAACGGATCGTTTGGCTTTGTGATTAAAGCATGAAGCTCGCCTTTAGGATTAATGACAATGATGGTGCCACTGTGCTCGATGTGACCAACATCAGGAATATCTTCTTGGATATATAGTCCGATGGTCTCTGCCAGCGCTTTGATTTGATCGCGGTTTCCAGTAAGACCTTTAAGCAGCCCTTTTTTGTAGTGGGGTTGCGATAGAAAATAATTCAATTGATCTGGCGTATCTTCATTCGGATTGATGGAGATGATGAACATATTAAAAGGCGCTTGAAGACCTACGATTTGTTTGACTTCAGACATTAGACTTAAGGTTTTTGGGCATAGCTCAGGGCATTGTGTATATCCAAAAAAGACAAGGCTCCAATGGTGGGTAAAAAGCGTTTGATCGACAACGCGGTTATGATCATCTGTTAGAGAGAAACTAGGAAAAGGTTTGGTTGCAGGCAGCGTCGTGCCGGTATAAAGCGTGGGAACTTCATTTGATTGATGATAGGACTCTTTCCAGATACCGACTATGAGCCCAAGGGCAACGACTGCAAATGTAAAAAATAAAATTTTATGATGCCATTTCATAAGATACCATCCAACCAGAATAAAACATAATGATCAAGTAAGAGACTTATAAAAAGCCCTAACAAATAAAAAATAGAGAATAAAAAAGTATAAAAAGCAATTTTTGGATCAGAGCTTCGATAGAGAGCGATGCTAAAACCTAAAAAAGTAAGACCTAGAATAAGGGCGGGAACAAGGTAGATCCAACCGCACAAACCAGAGACAAAAGGTAACATCGTGCTGATTATCATTAATAAGGTATACAACACGATATTAAGTTTTGTAAAAGCGACGCCATGGGTGACAGGAAGCATGGGGATTTTAGCTTTTTTATAATCTTCAAGACGGTAAATACTGAGTGCCCAAAAATGGGGTGGCGTCCAAGCAAAGATAATGAGAACAAGAAGTAATGCATTGGCATCTAACTGGCCTGTCACAACCACCCAGCCAAGCAAGGGAGGCGTCGCACCAGCAAGCCCACCAATGACTATATTTTGTGGTGTGGCGTGTTTTAGGAACAAAGTATAAATACCAGCGTAACCGACTAAGCTCAAGAAAGTGAGCCAAGCGCTAAGTCCATTAAAGAAAAAATGTAAAATACCAAGGCCGATAACCCCGAGCAGCATTGAAAACAATGCCGCCTTAAATGGTTGAATACGCCCAGTTGCAACAGGACGTGCTTGGGTGCGTTTCATAAGGGTATCGATACGTTTATCAACTAAGTGGTTGATAATGGCAGCACTACCTGCCGCAAAGGCGATACCTATGGTGCCTAATAAAAGTGCTTTGGTCGGTAGAATATTAGGTGGCGAGGCTAAGAGCATGCCAACCATAGCCGTGACCAACATGAGCAGAACAACTTTAGGCTTGGTAAGCTCTAAATAATCTCTAAATGATGCCTTGGCGATTGGAAGATCAAGCATAAGCTATCCCTTTCTTAGGTAGGGCCATATAAATTTTAAGCATAAGCATCAGCAAGAGAACGGCGACACTATGATGAAGCATGGCGATGCTAAGTGGTAGTTGGGCTAAGACGTTCGTGATACCTAAAACAACTTGCACAACTAACAGTAAAATCATTAACCAGTTAAGAATAGGCAATTGACGCAGTGACGGCTCTTTGATTCTAAATTTCATAAGAGAAAAACTGCAAGCCATGATCAGTAAGGTAACCACTAAGGCACCCATACGATGAAGCATATGAATGGTTTGTCTGGCTTCTAGAGAAAGATAGGTCAAAGGGTTGTCGTAAGCTAAGGCACCCCAGAAATCAAAGGCTTGCCAATCAAATTGAGGAAAAAAGCTTTCAGCGCAAAAGGGGAAATTGGGGCAGCTGAGGGCTGCATAATTCGTTGATGTCCAACCACCTAGGGCAATTTGAATCACTAAGGCAAATATCGTAAACCCAATAAGTCTTTTAGGAGAAAAGGGGCTCATTTTATATTGAGAGGGCGATTTGATGTGCCATAGAATCCATAGCAAAGATAAGGTCAAGATGCCTCCAAGTAAGTGGGACATCACAACCAAGGGAAACAATTTGAGGGTGACGGTCCACATGCCCAGAGCGCCTTGGAAAATAACAAGAGCAAGCAGTCCTTTGGTTAACCATTTTTCAGAGGGCTGGGCTGTTTTACTAAAATGAGTGATGGCGGCTAAAATTAGAATAAAAAATCCAAGACTTGACGCAAAATACCGATGAACCATTTCTGTCCAAGCTTTGGAAACATCGACTGGGGCATGAGGATATTGCGCTGATGCCTGAACAATAGCCTTATCACTAGAAGGAGCAAGGACTTGACCATAACAGCCTGGCCAATCAGGACATCCTAAACCAGCATCTGTCAGCCGCGTATACCCACCAAGGACAATCACGGCAAAAGTTAGACAGACAATCAGTAAAATTAATTTTTGGCGCATAACTTATCCAATTTGCGAAACTTTAAGCAAACGTTTCAGATCTTTCATGATG
>CAYGPI010000014.1:0-25538 GCA_964351745.1 uncultured Francisellaceae bacterium | reverse complement strand
ATGTCTCCGGCGTATGCCATCATGACATTGCCTAAGGGATCAATAATAAAGAAGGCACCTATTTCGATTCTTTCCACTTCATCCACAAAGGGATTGAGATGTTGTTTGAATGGAGCTGCCAATAACGTGGTTTGTATGACTTCAGGATAAGTATCAAAGATAAAAGCATTGGGTTGTTGATTTTGGTGTGGCAAAGCCCAGACCATACGCTGTACTCGATCAGCATTTTTACCCAAAGCGGTATGAACTTGTCTAATGTTGTATAGATTTTTATGGCAAAGCTCACCGCATAGATCGGGCAAAAGGTATGCAACAGACCATTTGCCAGCCATTTGAGTGAGGGGGAATACTTGATCTGTTCGGCTATCTTTTAGCTCCATTTTTTCAATGGGCACGGTTGGTAAGATAAGCTCCCCTTGATTGATGTAACTAAAAGAAAGATTATCGGCTCTTTGATACATGCCCCAAGCAAAAAGCATCGGCCCCATGAATACGACAATTAAAAGAGCTAGGACCAACCGTGGTTTGACTTTACGTGTGTCCGGTTTGATTGTTGTGCTCATGACTTCTCCGTTTGGCGAAATAGTTTATAAATCCAAATACTCGCTAAGATTAGTGCGAAGCATAGCCATTGCGCGCTATATCCATAATGGCGTTGTGGACTCAATGTTTGGCCAATAGGTAAGGGTCCAACAAAACTATAAGGTGATTCATTGTGTAAATTAACTACCATTGGAAATAATTTTGTATCAAGTCGCTTCGCGAAAGACTCGGGATTTATTTCTAATGCTTGTTGCGGCCATTGCTCTTCTACAATATTTTGAGTGATAAACACATTGTGGGTTGGCCGATACAATTGACCACCAATTGTAACGATCTCTACAACAGGCGCAATAGCTAGGAGGCCATCTTTATTCATATGCCGGGGGATCCAACCTCTATTAACCAAAATAGAAAGATTGTTGTCGATTAAAAAGGGTTGAATGACATCAAATCCTATTTTTCCCTGATGCATTTTGTTTTCAAGGAGAAAAAAACGTTGGTTTTCAAACTTTCCTGTTAAAGTGACCGGTTGGCCAATAGAATATGTTTGACCGCTTAGATCAGTGATAAGCTGTGTGCTGTTTAAACCTGTACCATCATGTTTTTCTTCTACTTGATTGATGATGGCTTGCTTTGAGAGCCCTCTTTTAGCTTGCCAAAAACTTAGAAGTAAAAATAATCCAAGTAAAGCAAAGGTTATGATGTGCAGCCATAAAGGCATCTTTGTAGGAGAAAATTTTAGGATGAGTGGATCGTTGGTTTCTGTAGTCATTATTATTTTTATGATTGTTATTGTTTTTTCTTTGGCGTCAGGCTTATTTTACCTGGTTAGTGATAGGAAGCGAAACTCTAAAACAATCAAAGCATTAACCGTGCGTATTGTTGTATCGGTGATTTTGTTTCTATTTTTATTGGTGGGGTTTGCGTTTGGCTGGATCCAGCCACATGGGTTATTTGGTTGAATAAATTTGGGAGCTTTGGCTCAGTTTAAGACTGAGCCAAAGGCATCAATTGGTTTATAGCCAATATACAAAAATAAATAGAAATAGCCAAACAACATCAACAAAGTGCCAATACCAAGCGACAGCTTCAAAGGCAAAATGTTTTTCAGCAGAAAAGTGACCTTTCATCGCGCGAAGCATGATGGTGATAAGCATGATGGTACCTAAGGTGACATGGGCACCGTGGAAACCAGTCAGCATAAAGAAGGTTGTGCCATACATACCGCCATCAAGTTTGATGTGGTAGTGCTGGTAAGCTTCATAATACTCGAACCCCTGACATACAATGAAGGCAGATCCTAAGGCAACGGTTAAAAAGAGACCAATAATCAGCTGAGCTCTTTTATTCTTAATGAGTGCCCAGTGCGCCCAAGTCACGGTTAAGCCGCTGGTTAAAAGTAGTGCGGTGTTAATGGCTGGCAGACCCCATGCACCCATTGGCTTGAGGGCTTGAGTGAAAGCTTCTGGATCAGGTGTTGAGAGTAAAGGCCAGGCTGCTTGAAAGGTTGGCCATAAGAATTCATGGGTCGCAGCATTGTTTCCTTCACCGCCAAGCCACGGCACAGACAGAACGCGAGCATAAAATAAGGCGCCAAAAAAAGCCGCAAAAAACATCACTTCACTGAAGATGAACCAGACCATACCCCAGCGAAAAGATTTGTCCATTTGCTTACTGTAAAGGTTTTGACCACTTTCAATGATGACATCTTTAAACCAGCCAAACATCATCCATGCGATGATGAGAGATCCGGAAAAAAATAAATAATGGCCGGCAGGGTTATTATGAAGCATATTCGCTATACCAATGGCCATGGCGCCTAAACCAATAGAGCCTACGATAGGCCATTTACTCTGCTCTGGAACGTAATAGTGTTCATATTTTTCTGTCATTGTGAGGCTTTCCTGTTAGGTCACATCAAATAAAGTGTAGGCTAATGTTACGGTTGTGAACTTTTTGGGCAAATCGGGATGCACTGCAAATCTAAGAGGCATCTTCATGGTTTGGTTGCCATCCAAATCTTGGTGTTGAAAGCAAAAACAAACTTGTTTTTTGACATGTGAGGCTGCTAAGCCTGGGGCAACACTGGGGATTGCTTGAATGGTTAGAGGTTCGCTAGATAGGTTCTCAACCCAAAAGGCAGTGTCTATAAATTCACCAGGATGGACTCTAAATTTTTTACGCTGCGGGTAAAAAATGGCAGGTGCATTCTCATTTAAGCCACTGATCAGCTCTACGGTGATATACCGAGAAGTATCAATGGGAATATCTGGGAGAATAATATCATTCATTTGTGTTTTGCCGTTTAGCCCAGCAACTTTACAGAGAGTGTTGTAAAGGGGAACTAATGCAAAAGCGAAGCCAAACATAAGAATGACGGATAGGGTTAGCAGTTTTAGGTGCTTACTTAATTTTTTGTTGTATGTTTTTTCCATAAAATTACCCTCTCCAGTTAAGGAGAGGGCCTTAACCTCAAGGGATAGCGGGAGGGGTTACGTGAGTGTGGTAAGGGGTTGGGCTAGGTAGAGCCCATTCTAACCCTTCAGGGTTATCCCAAACTTTAGCATCAGCTTTTTTACCGCCTCTAATTGTTTTGATAACAATGTATAAGAATAAGAATTGTGACAGTCCAAAGACAAAAGCCCCAATAGAAGCTATCTGGTTAAACTCCACAAACTGTAATGCATAGTCAGGAATACGCCTTGGCATACCTGCAAGGCCTAAGAAATGCATTGGGAAAAAAGTCACGTTGATTGAGATCGCAGATAACCAAAAATGCAGCTTACTTAAAGTGTCTGAGCAATGATTGCCAGTCCATTTTGGAAGCCAGTAATAAACAGCGGCCATGATGGAGAAAATAGCGCCAGGGACTAACACGTAATGGAAATGAGCAACGACAAAGTAAGTGTCGTGATATTGAAAGTCGACAGGTGTTATCGATAGCATAAGACCTGATAATCCACCGCAAGTGAATAAAAAGATAAAGGCCAGTGCAAATAACATTGGGGTTTCAAAAGTTAACGATCCTCTATACATGGTTGCAACCCAGTTAAAAACCTTAACTCCGGTTGGTACTGCAATTAACATGGTGGCATACATGAAAAATAATTCACCCGCGAGTGGTAATCCAACGGTGAACATGTGATGCGCCCAAACAAGAAACGAAAGTAATGCAATAGAGCAAGTGGCGTAAACCATAGAGGCGTAGCCAAATAAAGGTTTACGGGTGAAAGTTGGTAAAATTTGAGACACAATCCCAAACGCAGGCAAGATCATAATGTACACTTCAGGATGTCCAAAGAACCAAAAGACATGCTGAAATAAAACAGGATCGCCACCACCAGCTGCATTAAAGAAGCTTGTGCCAAAATTTCTATCGGTTAGCATCATGGTGACGCAGCCAGCAAGCACGGGCATCACGGCAATTAGAAGAAAAGCGGTGATTAGCCATGTCCAAACGAAAATAGGCAGTTTCATCATGGTCATGCCTGGCGCTCTAAGATTTAGAATCGTTGCAATCACATTGATGGCACCCATGATGGAAGACATCCCCATTAAATGCACGGCAAAGATAAAGAAATCAGTACTCGGAGGGCCATAGGTTGTTGACAAAGGGGCGTAAAAAGTCCAACCAAAGTTGGGAGCAGACCCATCCATAAATAAAGTAGAAGCCATGATGCCAAAGGCAACAGGTAGGATCCAAAAACTCCAGTTATTCATGCGTGGGAGCGCCATATCAGGGGCGCCAATCATCAAAGGAATCAACCAGTTGGCAAGACCAACAAAAGCGGGCATCACCGCGCCAAAAACCATAATGAGGCCGTGCATCGTGGTCATTTGATTAAAAAATTCTGGTTGAACAAGATGTTGACCAGGTTGAAATAGCTCGGCTCTTATGACCATAGCCATGGCGCCACCGCTAAGAAACATCAAAAAGCTAAACCATAAGTACATGGTACCAATATCTTTATGATTTGTTGTCAGAACCCATCGCATTAAGCCTTTAGCTGGTCCGTGATGGTGCTCTTCATGTGAATCGCCCGCTAGAGTGTGGGTGTTTGCGCTCATTCAGTAACCCTTAATATTCTAAATATAAAACAAGAGTATGTTCTTAATGTCTAACCCATCATCATCATGTTGTGGGTTAAGCCAGTTTTTGCTTGTTGTTGTTTTTCTAACCAAGCATCGTAATCTTCGCTTGATAAAGCTTCGACAACAATAGGCATGAAGCCGTGTTGTACGCCGCATAGCTCTGCGCATTGGCCACGGTAAGTACCAGGTTTTTCAATCTTAGACCAAGCTTCATTGATGAAACCAGGGATCGCATCTTTTTTAAAGCCTAAAGCTGGCACCCACCAAGAATGTAAAACATCATTTGCTGTAATGAGGAACCGTACTTTTTTACCAACAGGAAGAACTAGAGGCTTGTCCACTTGCAGTAGATAATGTTCGTTTTTAGGTGTTATGTTTCTCATCTCAGTTTCTGGTGTAGACAGGTAACTATAGAAATTAAGATCATCATGGACATAGTCATAATGCCAATACCATCGGTATCCAGTTATTTTAATCGTGATATCTGCATCTTCTGTGTTTTCCATAAAGATAAGGGTCTTTGTTGCAGGCACAGCCATCGCAAGAAGTATGATAAAAGGAATAACTGTCCAAATAATTTCAACAAAGGTGCTTTCATGAAATGTTGCAGCTTTTGCGCCACTAGCTTTTCTGTGTCTGAAAATGGCCCACAACATAACTGAATACACAGCAATACCAATAATGGTGCATAGACCTAAGATGATCATGTGGAGATCGTAAACTTGATTACTAACTTCTGTGACACCAGGTGTCAAATTTAAGTTGTAATTAGCAAAGGCAGTTGAGCAGAATAAAAGTTGTGTTACGGCCAGTATGGCACCAAATGACCAACGAAATGACATGCCATTTCTCTCCATGAGATCTAAAGACTTAGTTGCAGTGTATTGCTGAAATTAGGTTAGGTAGATACTATTTTGCAGAGCAAGGTAATACATACTTAACAATAATCATTGCTTCGCGTACTTTACCTTGAATCTAGACGGATATAAAGTCTGCCTAACACTAGATTGTCGTTTTTCAACACGGCCATTCATGTTTTTGGCAGTCAACATGGGTTTGATTTGTAACATTATTTTAATAAGGAACACATAATATGACAGCGACAGTTGAGGCTATTGCCCCAGCAAAGGCTGTCATGAGAGCTAATGGAATTTGTGTTCGAACATGATCCATGAGATCACAGCCAGTAAACATACTTGATAGAATGGTTGTATCTGATATTGGGGAGCATTGATCACCAAAAACTGTACCTCCGAGAACTGCACCAAAGCAGATTTGAACAAAGGTAAAATCAGGATTTAAATTGTAAGCTAAAGGAAGTGCCACAGGAAAGACTACCGCATAGGTACCAAGGGCTGTTCCTGTTGCGAAAGCAACAATCATACATAAAACAGTTAACATGGCAGGTAAAGCTAATGGTGTAATTTTTCCTTGGGATATAGTCATTAAGTAGTCTGCTGTGCCAACTCTTTGAGCAACAATCCCTAAAGCTACTGCTAATCCGATAATAATGGCGCCTAAGGTCATAGATTTGCAGCCTCGACTGAACCCATCTAGAACTTCATTAAGTGGTAGACCTCTAACAAAAGCAAGGAACATAGCTGCTAGAGATGCGGTTAAGAATCCTGCGTTGATCCAATTGGCATCTTCCTGGCCTATCATATCAAACTTCCACAAAATGAAAGGGGTAATCGTGATTGTGAGCAGCAGACCTATTGGAACTAAAAAATCCCATACATTGGGTTGGTAGTTTGTGGTTTTGTTCTTATTAGGATCGGAAGTCATGAGAGGCTCTGCACCAGGGGCATCTAATTCACCCGTAGTTCTTGCCCTAAGTCTGGCTTCTTTCATTTTTTTGCCAACCCAAGGTAGGAGGTTTAAGGCAAATAGCAAAGTAGCAATGACAGTGAAGATGGCATAGTAATTATATTTTAAAGACGAAATGTAAAATTGATAAGCATTCGTTTTGTCAATGATTGGGATTAAAGGTACCCAGGCGCCGCTTTCTGCAGCTCTTCCTGCAACAATACCACCAATATATAAAGGCCAAACGTTGAGTGGAATCAGTGTTGCAACTGGGCTAGCTGTAGAGTCGACAACGTAAGAAAGCTCTTCGTGGCTTATCTTATGAGCATCTGTCGCAGGTTTTACTGTTGTGCCGGCGAGAACAGTACTAACCGTACCGCCTTGATGAAAAATCATACCAACTAACCAAGTAAAAAATAGAGCTGAGCGAGGGCCTTTAACTATTTTGGAGCCTAGCTTAGATGCGAAATAATGTGCACTGCCAGTTTTTTCCCAAATACCTATAATGCCGCCTAAAGACCACAAGTAAACTAATAAAATAATAGCGAAAGTTCTAGATCCTAAAGCTGGCAGCATGAAGCTTTCAATCACGCTTGATTGGAGCGGATCATGTGTAATGCACAATAAGACAGCTGCTCCAGTGAGCACGCCTGCGAAGAGTGCCAGAACAACCTGCCTAGTTGTAAAAGATAGGATTAATGCTACCGCGGGTGGTAAAAGCGAATACCAGCCTGGTTGTATTTGTTCAATCATTCAGTCTTATTTTATAAATTATTATTAGTAAATGAGTTAACCACAGTTTATATGGAAACGCTCTTCATTTTCTAGACAGAAAGCTGTCAGACATCCACCCCAAACGCAGCCAGTATCTAACGCTTGAATGTTTTCTACCTCACATTCTCCCTTGAGAGAAGCCCAATGTCCAAAAATGATTTTTGCGCCATTTAAGTGAGGGTTTGGATAGAGAAACCATGGAATACTTTGATTTTTTTGTTTTTTAGGAGACCCTTTGGTTTTAAGATCTAATTTACCATTATTCGTACAATACCGCATCCTTGTCAGAGAGTTAGTTATAAATCTTAGTCTGTCCCATCCCTCTAGCTCTTCACTCCAAATATCTGGTTTTGAACCAAACATATGGTGCATAAAAGTTTCAAATTGATCGCCTATTAAGATCTCATGAACTTCTTGGGCCAGCGCCAAGGCTTGCTGCGTCGACCAAAGAGGATATAGGCCAGCGTGAGACATGAAAAACCCACTTGAATGCTGATAAGCCAAAGGTTGCTGCTTAAGCCAATTTACTAACTCATGCGCATGGGGCGCTTCAAGGATTGGTTCAAAAGTATCTTTCTTCTTGGGCTTAATGGCGTTCACGCTTCGTGCAAGTAGTGATAAATCGTGATTACCAAGTACACAAATCGCTTTGTTACCAAGCCCCTTAATGAAATCTATGGTTTTGAGGGAGTCAGGACCACGATTGATAATATCACCAGCAAAAAGAAGCTGATCGCAGGATGGATTGAAGTTAATTTTTTCGAGCAACTGGATGAGGGGCTCATAGCACCCTTGCACATCGCCGATAGCATAAGTTGACATAACTTAATGAACCAGTTCAGGCATAGCAAGAGGAAAAGGTGAAATGATAGCTTGAAAAGATGTGCCATCATCGCAAAGCATGTCGTAAGTACCTTCCATGCTGGCCACAGGCGTATCAATAATGGCACCACTGGTATAACGAAAGCTTTCACCTGGCTCTAAGTGAGGTTGCTCTCCGATAACACCTTCACCCTCAATTTCATGAATTTTTCCATTCGCATTTGTGATCCGCCAATTTCGACGCAATAACTTTGCAGGCAGGCAACCATCATTGATAAGAGTGATGGTATAGCAAAAAACAAATTTATCTTCATCAAAGTCAGATTGCTCGGGCATAAATTTTGTTTGAACATCAATGTTAATTTTATACTTTTCCATAGCAAACCTTACGTTTCAATTTAAATCAATTTGTGGTGTCAATCTATCAGCTCGAAAGATTAAGTTTCTTTCGAAGTCGGACCCAATTGTTTTGCAATGTAAACAAAATCTGAAACACTTAAAGTTTCAGGTCTTGCTTGTAAATTAAGATCCATACTTTCTAGCTGCTCTGCATCGAATAGAGGCTTTAGAGCATTACGCAACGTTTTCCTTCTCATCGAAAAAGCGGAGGTGACCACGTGTTTTAAGGCTTCCAAATCAACTGGCTCATAAGGAAAGTTGTCTTGTGTATAAGGCTTCAAATGAACAATGGCTGATTGTACCTTGGGTGGGGGCGTAAAAGCGGTTTCAGGCACGTCAAAGAGGTTAAAGGTCTGGCAGGCATACTGAACCATCACACTTAAGCGGCCATATTTTTTAGATCCAGGCTCAGCGCAGATTCTGTCAACAACTTCTTTTTGAAGCATAAAATACATATCTTTGATGGATTCTAACTGCTCAATTAGATGAAAAATAATTGGGGTTGAAATATTATAAGGTAAATTCCCAACGACACGAATAGGCGTGTCTCCAGCGTATTCTTTAAAATCAAAGGTTAGTGCATCTTGATAAAATAGCTTGAGCTCTGGATATCTGCGGGTCAGGAATTCAATCAAGTCTGGATCAAACTCGATACAGGCCATATTTGGATTTTTTTCAAATAGATGCGTGGTTAATGCGCCTTGGCCGGGGCCTATTTCGACAAGCTTATCAGTTTCTTTTACGCGTATGACACGAATAATTTGCTCAATGATAAGTTGATCATTTAAAAAATGTTGTCCGAGATGTTTTTTAGCGCGATGAGCCATTGGTTCTCTCTTGGCAAAGCGTCATTGCTAAGCGTATTGCTGATTGTAGGCCACTTGGGTCGGCCATATGTTTGCCTGCGATGTCAAAAGCTGTGCCATGATCGACAGAAGTTCTAATGACAGGTAGCCCAAGTGTGTAATTCACGAGATCGCCAAAGCCTAGAGCTTTAAGTGGTGCTAAGCCTTGGTCATGGTACATGGCTAAAAGGCCATCAAATTTTTCAAGGTTGTGAGGCAGAAAGGCTGTATCGCCAGCAATCGGACCATCAATACGGATCCCCTGCTTTCTAAGCTTCTCTAAAGTCGGCTTGATAATGTCTTCTTCCTCTTGTCCTAATTGACCATTCTCCCCAGCATGAGGGTTGAGGCCTAAGGTTGCAATCAGTGGATCTTTAATACCAAAATCTTTGATTAAGCTTTGATGAAGCAAAGTCATCGCGACTTGAAGGCGAGATGCTGTTATTTGAGCACTGACATCTTTTAAGGGGATGTGAGTCGTCAACAATCCAACTAGACATTTTGGATGATAAAAAGACATCATGACATCTTGCACACCTGCACATTGTGCAAAAAACTCAGTGTGTCCTATAAAAGGATTTTTTTCGGTATGTAAGTGAGACTTGCTAACAGGGCCTGTGACTAGCGCATCAATTTTCTTGTCTACACAAGCTTGGTACAAGGCTTTAAGAGAATCAATAATAGCGTCACGGTTAGCGATGTCAGGCACGCCAATACTATGAGCATTAGGTAGAGAGATGGCATGCACATCAAGTACACCGCACCCATTTTTTTTAATAGGCTGGGTGTAATCGATAAGATTTAATTCAATATCCAACCCTAAATGCTTGGCTCTATGACTTAAATTCTCAGGACATCCAAAGACGACAATTTGCGCATCGAAAGGCTTTTGAGCAAGGGCCAGAATAATATCTGCCCCTATACCTGCAGGGTCGCCAACCGAATAACCAATGCGTTTAGGATTGATCATGCTTGTAACCGTCAAGATGAATTTCAACAAAGGCTTCGTCACGCATTTGTCTCATCCAATTCTCTAGTTTTTCATCGACCTTGCGGCTTCTAATCATATTTTGAGCGTTTAGCTTAATAATTTCTTCTAAATTACTTTCAGTTTTGCGCTCTAGCACTTCAAGAATATGCCAACCGAAAGGTGACTTAAAAGGTGCGCTAACTTCACCAATTTTTGCAGATTCCATGACTTCTGTGAATTCTGGTACAAGCTGCTCTGCTGTCACCCAGCTTAGACTGCCGCCTTGATTGCTAGAAGCTAAATCTTCAGAGTGTGTTTTTGCTAAAACAGAAAAATCAGTACCGCTAGCTATTTCGTGCTTTAAATTTTCAAGGCGCATTTGAGCTTCGCTGTCAGTTAATAAAGCATTGGGTTTAATTAAGATATGGCGTACTAAAGTTTTGTCGATGGAAGATTCTTGCTTTTCGCTTAGTCGCTTATCTTTTAATTTCACCAAATGGAAGCCACTCGCACTACGAATAGGGCCAGCAATTTCACCAACTTTCAATCTAGCAGCATCGTCAGCAAAAATAGTTGGTAATTCAGGGAGTGCTTTCCATCCTAAGTCGCCACCACTAAGAGCTGAAGAGCTGTTTGATTTAGAAAGAGCTGTTTGATTAAAGTCAGCCCCTGCTTGAAGTTTCGTTAAAATGGCGTCAGCTTCTAATTGAGCTTTTTGGATGTCCTCAGGTGTTGGCGCTTCAGGCAAAGCAACTAAAATATGACTTAGTTGGTACTCGTAGCCTTGCATTGATTGACCTTGAGCACTATTTAAGAATTGATCAAGTTCAGCTTTAGAAACATTGACTTCTCTAACAACATCTCTTTGTTGCAATTGGTTAATGATGTTTTGACGTTTAAGCATTTCTCTAAATTGCTTAAAATCAATGTTATCTTTCTCTAATGTTTCGCGTAGTTGGGTTAGAGTCAGGTTGTTACGCTCTGCAACGTCACTAATCATCGTGTCTAAGGTTTGATCGTCAATGATAATGCCTGTGCGCTCACCTAACTGAACTTGAACTTCGTCAAGCACTAGCTTATCTAAGACTTGTTTTTTAAGGTCTTGGTCGCTAGGTAATTGACCTTGTGATCGGCTAAGATGCGTTTTTACTTCAGAAAACTCAGAATTTAGTTGGCTTTCAGTGATGATGCCTTCATTGACCACGGCTACTATTCTGTCGATAGGAACAATTGAGGCAAGGCTTGGAGCCGAAGTAAAAAATGTGCCAAGACACAAAGAAAAAAGCGCTGCGCGACGAAGCATAATATCACCATTATTAGTTGTTTAGCTTTATTGTGATGCATATTATAACATGAACAGCAGCAGGTACAGCTGGATAAGATTTTAAAACCAACCTTTAAGTAAATGACAGAGCTGACATTAAAATTAGATAAGGGATGACGATGGCCGATTATGAGTTAGTTACAATTGAAAATTCTTCAAATAAGGAAGTTTTGAGAGGGCCTTGTCAGCAAGTGACTTTTCCATTATCGCCAGATCTTTTAGATTTGATTGCTTTTATGAAAAAGAGCGTGGTTGAGATGGGTGGTGTTGGATTGGCGGCGCCTCAGATTGGTCAAGCCTTGTCCATCGTTGTGGTTTACATTTCAGAAGAGGCCAAAGGGATCCGCAAAGATGCGCAAGAGACCATTGAGCCGACAATCCTAATTAACCCTAGCTACCGAGCTTTAGATAAGACTGCGATGGTTGATGATTGGGAAGGATGTTTCTCTGTTGAAACGGTGACCGGTAAGGTGCCTCGTTATGAGCATATTGTTTACACGGCTTTCAATGAGCAAGGTGAGACTATTGAGCAAGAGGCGAGAGGTTTTACGGCAAGGGTTCTTCAGCATGAGATAGATCATATTAATGGCACTTTGATCATCGATAAACTCACGAAAGACACCATTCATGGTCATCCAAAAGATATGGCTTTATTGCGCATTCAAGATATGAATTCAGATGAAAAAAAACTGATGAAAAAAATGATTGAAGAAGCGATTAATCGCGGTGGCGAAGAAGAGAGGTATCAAGATATGTTGACTTTACTTGATGACGCGATTGATTCTTAACAAGCATGTAAGTGCTGAGTTTTGAATGAGGTTTGGCTGCAGTTATAAAGTGGCTCTTTCCAGAGTTTTATCAAATAGAAGGTTTTGAAGAAAGCTTAAATGTTTTAATATCAAATATTTGATTGATCGAATCAAAGATCACTATCCTGAAATGGCCAAGCCTATGATTGAAGGGATAGAAGAAGTCGAGTCCAAATTTTAGTGATAGCGCTTTAAGTATCGTTAGGGCTAGGATGAAAGAACAACTTTCTATGGATCAGATTAGAGTTATTTCTTTATATGGGATGAGGCATCATTATGTATTCTCGCAAACAGTATGACGAAGAGCTAAAAGAAAAGGTTAAAAATAAAGAGCCTACTTTTAGAATAGGTGCGCAAGCTCACAATGTATAGCTCATATTCAAACATCTATACGACAGAGAGCATCGAGTAAGGTTTTTATAGTGCCAATTCGTTGATTTAACATTTTTTGTGAGCCCTGATGTGGCACAAGTTTTGCTGATTATTTATTACTTTAACACATAAGAAAGGTGGCTAATCATTCAAAGATGTGGCCCTGGCTCGGAGCAAATTGACTGCCTATACACGTTTAATATCATCTTAGGTGAAAAGTCTGAGATTAAATGCTATTTATATTCAATAAAAACAATAGGATAAGAATAACCAGAACTTTTTGAACCTGCGGTTTGTCTACTAATATATAGTATTAGTATGGGCTGGCGATCTATGTGGTTTAATCAAGATGATCAAAAAAAGGGTAGTGTGAGCTATGAGCGGCTTCTTGAGATTGTCGATCAAATCGTTTATAAGATTGATCCAAAACTCATGAGTCAAGCAGAGTTACTTAGTGCAAAAAATGATTTGATTTCAAGTCTTGAGAAAACGTTTATTTATAATAAGCAGGAAGTTTTTGATATTACCACGGTCATTGGCTCTGAGGATTATAAAAAATTTTTAAATAACTTGAATTTCTCCAATTTGGTTTATGCCGCTAATATCGAACTATTAAAGTTTGAAGGCGTAGCGATGCAAATGGCCCATGAAGAGAGAAAAGCACAGCTCTTGGATAGACGTCGACAGCTAGAAGATGAGAAAACACACACTGCTTGGCTTGAGAGTGCAGATCAATTAAGAGCGGATGATATGAAGCAGCTTGAGATAGCCATGATGATGGATCAGAAAGCTCATCATGAACAAATGTTAAAAGACCTTACTGCTCGAAAAGATAACTTAAACCAACAGATCCAGGTTTTATCCCATGAAGTTGTTCAGTCTCGAAAGAAAACAGCTGTTGATATCCAAGACGATTTGAAAAACCTTGATGTTGATGGCGAAAAAGTTTTGGCAGGTTTGAGTCATGAAAATCTAGTCAAGCTTTCTGAAGGTTATGTTGCAATCAAAGAGGTTGAAGCAAAACAGCTCGCTGCTCTTGAAAAGCAAATAGCAATAGCACAAAAAAAGCCGATTAATAACTTTCAACAGGGGCATGGTGGTTTGCCATTACATGGCTTTAATCAATCCTCATCGAGTCATGATAACCTTGAGGTCGTAAGACTTAAGCAGAAAAAAGTATCTGTTAAGCAAGAAGCCAAAAGTGCTTTTATGAAATTAACACAAGTTTGTGAAATAGATAATGACAAGGCCGAAAAACTTCATAATTCAATTGAAAGCCATAGCACTATTGGTCAGAAAGTTAAAGTTCATGCTGATTTGGCAGTGAAGAATGATGGTTTGATTCGTGAAAAAAGAAGCGAGCTTAAAAATGTTGAGCAATTACATGCCGAGATTTCTGCAAGTATATCAACATCAGAATCTGATATTAGTAATGACGCGATTGAACTTGATAAGAATAATAGAGATGTCTTTCAGGTTGAGTCTCCCTCAGATCTGATAAAAGATGTACATTTGCATGAAGATATAGATGATTTCGATTTCGATTTTGACGAGCCAATTCAACCGGATACCCGCTCTAGACCTTGTCTAAAGTAGTAAATTAACAAGATTAGAGAAAACAGTTTCTCTAATCTTGTTTAGTAAAAGTGGTTACTTATTTAAAAGCTGTAACAAGCTTAGCTGCTAGGGCTGAGCGTGATGCTTCAACCTCCGATTCGGCTTGAGCTATAAATGCAGTGGCTGTTTGACGTTGAGCATCTAGCTGATTAAGTATGGCTCTTTGAGCTTCGACAGCTTCTCTTCTTTCATCAATTTGAAATTGAGCTTGAGAGAGTGTTTGTCTGGCTTTGTAATATTCTTTAAATCTTGGGAAGTCGGTTCTCCCAACTGCCATAGCAGCTGCGCGAAGATCCTTTTTTCCTTCACTAATATCTTGGATTAAAGGCTCAAATTTAGTAATTTCTTCTTTCGTAAAGGGAGTTGGTCCAGTAGTAGCCATGTCAATAACCTCTTATTTTGGGTAGTTTTTGTAAAATATGTTTGGATTTTACAGAAAACTTTACAACATGCAAACAGCTATAAGATAGTTTGCTAAGATACCCCGATGAACAAACATAAAAGCGAGAACATACAAGTATACAAAGCATTAGTCGTAAAGAGCCAATGATTCTTATGCTTATGAAGCTATATGTGCTTATTTTTAGCTTTTATTGACTCCTAACGCGGCTTAATGGCTTCTTTGGCTTCAATATTGGTGTGTTTACCTTCGCTTGCTAAGCAAGATGATGCTAGCTTATATAAAGAAAAAGTCAGCAAAGCACTGCTTGTGATACCCACTGAAGCAACTTCAACGGCGTAATTAGATAAATGCCTATATACCTCTTCATGGTAAAGCGGCTCTGCTATCACTGGACTGGTGATGCCCACGTAGTCCAAGACAGCTTCTTGTGATGATTCGAGCAAGTGCCCTAAAAGTCCCAACATTCTATAGCTCCTTAAATTAAAAATAGATTGATTGGCAGATTAGTCATATATGACTTGTCGCGCCAGGGGATAACGACAGAAGCGCTTATTTTTAAGATAAAGTACTTTTTTGAGATAGTTATATTAAATGATGTAGATTTTGAGTGAAAGTTAAGCAACTTTGTTTGTGTTTAGCGGTATGAGGTTGGCATGCAAGGATAATCTGTGTGATACAGCGCCCTTACATGCCAATCATGAGCTAAGCTGTCAATCTTGACGAATAACGGTTATAGGCATTTATTTCAAACTTGGTTAGCTTTTCGGTAGCGCCTTCTCTGCCATAGATCATGGTATCTAAAAACTTGCATTCTTCCTCAAGTTGCTCATTTTTGACAGAGATATGCCAACATTTTGGTAATTGGTTAGAGCCATCTGACCAGTAATAACCTCTTTCTTTAAGCATGTCTTTCTTAGCAAAATCGGCTCTCTCTGCGCAAATCAATGTTTCTGTTTTTCTCGCATTTAGAGTTAGCTCATCGAAAGCACTTGGCTCATGGGTAAGCAGGTTAAAAGTCGCCCAGCAATCTGTAATGGCTCTGTGTCCGTCGTAAAAATAACCCATTTTAAAATTTAGATAATCTAATTTGCTAGATTCATAGCCTCTCTCGCTCCAATCAATATCTTTTAAGGTACATGCAAAAGGTTTGGCTTTGAAAAGATCTTGAATTATCTCTGGGGTTTGGTTTTCTAAAAATAGCCTATCAAAGCCACTGTTGTGGCAAAGAACCAAATGACAGTCGTCTAAAAGAGCAGCTATGTTATCCCAGTCAATTTTTTGGCCTTTCACATCGTCATCGGTGATGCCAGTTAATTTTGTTATCTGCTCAGGGATTGGCTTTTGTGGATCTTGTAAACCGTTATATGTTGTTAAAACATCAACAATCCCATCTTGTCTCGAATATGAAAATTTTAATAACCCAAGCTCAATAATGGCATCTTCTTTAGAGTTTAAACCCATGGTTTCAAGATCGATGATCATGGCGTGTCGTATTTTGCCGCTTGCTGAAGTGTTTTTTTCAAAATGCTCAGCGACTCTTTTTAAAACTCGATAGTTGGGATTACCCAGAATATTATCGTGATTCGTTTCAGTCATATGAATTCTCGTCTTATCAATCAGGTTGCCCAGTTATAGGGTTCATTTATATTGAGTGGTATTTACTATTCATCGTGGATGAATCCAAAAGTGATTATAACAATGAATAGATCATTGCGCAGAGCATTCTAAATATTTTTCTGATTGATTCCATGATGATTTTATTTGGGTTGATGACTATTTGGCTGGGTTGCAAGTTTCAGTTGCGCCGCAGTATTTCTTCGGTTAATCTTTGCCCACTTTTATAAAAACTGGGAATAATCAGGCATATACACAGTGTTCTGATTCAAAGTATTTGGATTTACTTTAGGAAGTATCATGGCAAGGACTAAACTCACTGCTGGTCAAAGCGGTAAAACACTTAAAACATCACCTCATTTCAATAATTGTGTTTTTCATGTCTTGGTTTCGTATCTTAGTTGTTACCTTCTAGAAAGAAAAAGCACACAGGGCTTTAATTTTCCTCAAGTCAATCTATCAGACTCTTCTAGGTAAGAAATTTTATTGATCCTCCACACGAGGGTAGTTTAGGATCGGTTTAGTCTCATGCAAAAGGCAAATGAAGCTATTAGGCATAAGCCAAGTTGAAAACTTTTGTGGACAATTAAATGGTTTGAGAGATAATCAATGATAGTAAAATGTTTAAGCATATAGCATGGTCATACTAAGTCAGTCACAAATAAATTGAGTGATTCATATGAAACTGTAGGAAATAAATACCAGGTATTTGCCGTTGATTTTAGCCATGGTGAGGGTAGATATAAGATAGTTCCTGATAATAATGGCTTGTCAATTCTAGTTAAAGCTGCTCAATGTCAAAATAAATTGATATCTTTAATAGGTAAAACGTAGGATTTAAAACATGAAACGATTAGTTGTACTTTTGATGTTAGGTGGTCTTTGCGGCTGCGCGAATCATTCACAAGAGAAGGGATGGGAATATTACAAAAGAGGAAGGGCCACAAATCAGGTTCAATTTGAGACACCTTTGATGTTGGATTTTGAAAGAAGCTGGCGACATTGATGGTAGTTTTCTATAAAAAATTTGTTGACAGACTTTCCTTTGAGGAAGTGGTCAATTATAGTATAAAGCCTAAAATCTAATTTATTCAGGTAATATGATGTTAAATAAAGGTCTTCAGAAAGCTTCAGAACGACATAATGCGGCGCAGTGCTTAAGCCAGCTATCAGAACACCCAAGAGCGGTAACTCCCCTTTACCAAAAGGTGAAGGGTCGTGTCTTGGAAGTAAGGCCCCTCTCACAAGAAGCTTCTGCGATTAAAACAAAGAGTGATGCTACTTCGTACACGCTATCTGAAATGAAAAAAGATTTTCGAAAGGGCTCTATTAAAGAGCCACTTTCTCCGATGTCTAAGCAAATGCATAGAGCACTTCAAAGTGGTTTAAAACTACCTAAAAATGTAAAAAGGGTTTACTCGTCTCACTCTTTAAAGCTTCGTATAGATGAAATTAATCAAGCAAATTTAGTCTTGAAGGAATCAAAGAAGCATAGCAAGGTTGAAACATCAGCTCCTCGCGAGGCACGATCAAGTGCAACATTGAAATGCAATTTGTTTAAATAGTATTAAGCATGGTATGGCATGATATTGGATAGAGCAGAGCTCATACTCAAAGAATAAACGACTATGAATAATAAAAGAGCTATATAACGCTTACTTATTAAGGGAAAGATGTTGCGATTAACGCTTGAATGAGAAGCTCACGATTGAAGCATCTCATTCGCTGTTAAATCAATCATTGGCTCCTAACTAGACTAGAGCGACCAAGCTCCTGTTTCGCCGCTTTTCGTCGACAGCACAGTATGGAATCCCCAGATCTAGATAGAGGCGATTGGACGGCTTGTGATAGCGCTCGATCTCGATCTATCTGGAAAGTAACCGGCGCAGGTGCAGCTTCCTCTGAAAAATCTTCAGAGCTGCTAGAGTCAGATTGCGATAAAGCTAACGATTGCCTTTGTCTAAAAGCCAGGCCATGTGAAGTATTTTCACTAGAGCCTTCAAGTGATGGTTCAGAGTCATCTTCTGAAGACTCATCACCGTTTAGAGTTAAAGATCTAAAAGCTTGATGTAGCACGGATGCCGTTATTGGGGTAATCATACGATTCACTAATGTAAGATAATGATCTCTATCTGTAGGATTGGCCCAAATGCATTGAAAGCCTTGTCTTTGGGCGGTACTAAAGTTTCGGTGGCTATCGTCAATCAAACAGAGGCTTGATCTATCTTCAACATTAAAATGATTTTGCACGATCTGCAGATGAAAAAGTTTTGCTAGATAGTGACTTTGTTGACCACCTCCAACTTTCACGCCTCCTTGATCTGGAAAACCGCCAACAACAAAAAGGATATTAATAAACTGATCAATCACAGTTTGATTATCGATTGATATTTCGCCGTCATTTTTAGATTTTAGATAATTTTCAAGGATAAAACGCGCTGTCGGTTTAATAACTTGTGGAAACCAAGTGAAAGAGACAACAGCTTGAGGGTGCCCTTTTTGCATGGCTACAATGAGTGTTTGCGCAAGCATCTCTAAATTTCTAATGTTCTCTTTTTTAAGTAAATGGCTTTTGTAGTAATCTAGAAAATTCTGGCTGAATTTTTCTAGAACTTCGGCCATAGGACACTCAGATTCTTGCAAGGTACTACGAAACTCTTGATACTCGGCAGTTGGTTTGATGCATTCATCAAAATGCATAAGCAGAGCGTTGTGCATATGTGGTCCAGTCCAACATCCATCAAAGTCCCAACACAGGACAGGTAGGTTTTGCGTTGAGGTACTGCTAGTCGCGGTGGTGCTAGTGGTACTGGTTGTCTTATCTGATCCTCTAAGCATAAAATTCTCATTAATTTAGTAATATCTGGCGTAATTATCCTTTTTTTTCGTGTTAAATTCTAGCTCTTTATGACAGAGGGCACAGTTTGGTCGATATACTTGCTTTAAGAAAACGATTCTGCTGCTTCAGCCGGGTTGAATCTGTAATGCCCAGTAATGTGATAATGGAAAAGCATATCTTGTATTTGCGGGCCAAAACCCATGTTGTGGATAATGAGATATCTTTGATTATCTTGTGATCGTTGATTTGAAACTAGGCCAATGTGTGGCATGTTACTTTTAGGAGCTCGCATGTTCCAAGTGACTAAATCCCCTGGTTGATAATCTTCAGCATTTTGACTAACCCCAAGGCTTGCACCCATGCGCTTAAAAAAAGTTTGAAGATTGGGAACTCTGCGGTGATCAATATTGCTATCAGGTTTATTTAAGCCCCAAAAATTTGGATAGTGTGTAAAATGACCTTTGATATCTTCATGAACTTTTTCTTGAAGGTCAAAATTAAATGCTGCTCTATAAGATCGAATAATTAAATCAGTACACACACCAATGTGGTTAGGTACATCACCATTAGGATAATCAAGAACATAATATTCAGGTGAATAATGAATGTTGATTTGAGTTCGAAGCTTTGCCGCTTGAACTAAATCATCCATGGTTGCGGCGCCAGCTACGCTGGGAAAGAAAGAGACGATAGCGAGAAATAATGTTAAATACCTAGGTATTATTAAGCTATAATTCATACTATTTCCTAAGAGAGCTATTGCTGAGATAATACACTAGGTCCCGCTAGATAAGCATCTTTCAATTTTTGAAAAAAATTTAATCGTGTCGCTTGACAATGAATCAAGCGTAAGTTTAGTAACCGTCGCCTATTCAGTTTTATTGTTTAGTCACCTTAAATTGCTTTGTATAATCATTGTCTTGCCGGTTAGTTAATTTACTACTGAATGAGAAAGATCTAAGCTTGATTTTGGAAAGCTTAAGGTTTGAGCGAAGATCACATTCAGGAAATATTGTATTAGAAAGTTATACAAGATACTGTATTGAATGCCTTTAGGATCTCTTGTTATTACCAATCAATGAAAAAAGGAATTTTATGTTTGAATCTTATACTGAAAAAGCTAGGGCATTAGCCACTTATGAGAACGCTTATCGATTAGTGAATGGTGCCGTTGCTGTAGGCGTGGCTTATAAGTACTGTGTTGATCCAAATGCGGCTTTGCTGGAGTACGGACTAGACGTTGTTGCTCATGGTTTTGAAGCAGTTAATCCTAATAGATATCACTTTACGAGTTTAGCGCTCAATGGTGTTAGAGCTAGTCAAATTGTATTTAGAATGTCAGAAGGAAGCTCAACGATTCCCTTTGTTGCAAACCTTTTTGATTTGGCAGTTAACCATAGTGGATCTATATTGTATCGCTTAGCACAAGTCAACCAAGGTTACACTCCAATGAATTCAGGTGCAGCCCCAAGAGAAGCGTCTGAAGAGGCTGAATCGACAGTATCACCTGTATTGCTTTCAGGTGGGCCTTTCAACCACTCTGGAGCTTCTAGAGATACATTAAGAAGAAGGGCTTCTTCACCAAATCTTTTGCAGAGCTCTGATCCTTCTCCAGCGCCAACTTCACAAACATCTACACAAGAGGGACGTCAGACTTTAAAAGCTTCTTATTAATGTGATGGTAAGTACTCACCCATCTGGGTGAGTATGCTTTTATCTGCTTATAAAGGCTTATCATAGGATTTTAGTTGTGTTGATTCTTAGAGTATGTCATAAAGCTCAACAATCAAGTCTTTATGGTATTGGCATGCTTCATTCTTTTAACATTCATCAGAGCCTAGCACTTGTCTCTAGAATTGAGTCTGATATCAATTTTAACGCAAATATTAATCAGCCGTCTTTTAATCGAGAATTGGAATCAATCGCTTTTCAATCAAAAGACGAATATGCAAATCTTTGTGCTATTGGTCCGAATCCCTTTGAAACTTGTTTTGATTTGCAGCGTGGGCGCTTATTTATTATAAAATATACCTTTCAAGATAAAGGTCAAATTTGCCTTAACCAAGATCTGAGTTGTTTTGTGAAACCTAATGGAGAGATCTTATTTTATAATACAAATTTGTTAGATAACATTGTTAAACTTGCGAGATCTAATGGTTTTCTTCAGCAAGCCATTCATGGCCAACCATTCAATATATTAGAGGCGTCGGTAACACCGATCAGCGGTTACTCACTTGAAACTTTCTTAAACTGTCCTAAAATACCAGAAATTGATTTCGGATATTCAGCTTTCTCTGAAGACAGCGAAGAGTTAAGCACGGATGAGATCCCGGTGAGAGTGAAAGATTGTTGTCCTTGGTTTTTCTTCAAATAGTGTAAACTAATAGCACTTTGAATAGATAAGATCATTGATGCCAAATTCATTACCTCAAATCCCCGATACTCTTTACCGACGACTCAAGCAAATTCATGGTGAGGCGGCAGGTGCCTGGCTAGAAAAGTTACCCCAGTTAATGACTCAACTTTTTGATGAGTATTGTCTGTCTTTTGTTAAAGAGATGGAAAATCTCAGTTATAACTGGGTAATGATTGTTCGTGATGAAGTCTCAGAATATGCCCTCAAATTGAGCCCACCTAATCAAGAATTTAGCGCCGAGCTGACAGCCTTAGAGCAATATAAGGGCAAGGGGGCTGCTAAGGTGCTTGCTGCATGCGAAGTTCGGGGATTTATATTATTAGAAAGGCTTATGCCTGGTGAAACGCTAGATTCAGTTATCGATGAGCAAGAAGCCGTCATAATTTCTTCGAAGATTATGCAAAAGCTTTGGGTGAAGCCAGATCCAAACATGTTGTATCTTAGTGTTGAGCATTGGCTAAAAGGATTTGAGCGATATTTAGACGCTTCAGAGAGTACTGAGCCGTGTTTAGATTTAAAGTTGTGCACCAAAGCAATGATGGTAGGGCAAAGCTTAGTAAACACAACCCAAGAGCAAGTTTTGTTACATGCCGATTTGCACCATAGTAATATTTTAAGTCATGGCAAAGATTGGAAGGCCATTGATCCAAAAGGCATCATCGGTGACAAAGCCTATGAGGTTGGGGCTTTTATGAGAAACCCATTCCCAGGGATTGCCATGGATAATGATTTGATTGAGATCTTAGAATGTCGATCAAAATGGTTTAGCCAGCACTTAAGTCTATCACATAAAAGAATTTTAGATTGGAGCTTTGTTCAAGCGATGCTTGCTGCAGTTTGGTTCGTTGAAGAGCACCGCTCGATGGATGCTCACCGTATGCAAGATATAGCAAGAGCCGTGTTACAAATAAGTAAGAAATATTGATGTAGTCATTTTGAATAAGGAGTCATCATGGATCAAATGTCTTTTGAGGCTATGAATAAAGGTCATCTAGATGAGGTTTTAAGTTGGTTAGAGCAACCTCATGTCAAAGAATTTTGGGATAATAGTCAAGCGCATAAAGATGATATCAAAAATTTTGTTGAAGGTAGAAATGAGCCTTCAGCCTATTTTAAAGGGACCTTCTCTTACTGGATAGGCTCTATCGATCAAGAGCCTTACTGTTTATTAATGACCTCTTTGCTAAGTGCCAAAGATGATTTGCCAGAAATTTGGATAGAGAATCTTTCTAAAGAGAATCAAACATGCAGTTTAGATTTTTGTATAGGCCATCTAAAGTATTTGGGGCAAGGATTAGCAGCTAAGACCCTAGAGGCTTTTGCTCAATATATTCAAACTAAAGTTGATCCAAAAATTGATACTTTTTTCATCGACCCAGATGGAGATAATCCCCGTGCAAAGCACGTTTATGAGAAAGCTGGCTTTGCGACGGTTGGTACTTATACGATGCGTTCAGGTTTTTTTGAAGGACAACAAAGTTTTCTTATGGTCAAAAATATAGACTAATCAACTTTAAACTGCGTTATTGATTAGGATCTCTCTTGGTTCTTCGTTTGGATTTCTTTTTAACATCTATGGGCGCTTCTTCAGAAGTCGAAGATGTTTGCGAAACGTACAGAGGTGGCTGTATTCGTGTGCTGCGAGATCGGCGCGATAGCTTTCTTTCAGGACGGCTCGCGCTACTACTACTTCTAGATAAAAGAATTGCTGGGGAAGAAACTTGCCAGGAGTTAGAGCTAAGAGACTCTAATACTTTCTGAGCCTTGATCGATATGTCTTTATTTTTATGGCGACAAAGAGCGTTAATTCGAGCGCGTATTTCTTGTTTTTCGTGCTCAAGGGCTTCTTGTAATTTGTTCACTTGAGGGAGTGGAGGCTCTTCGTCTGCAGAGCTTCTGGCACTTTTACTTCTTTTTAAGGAAAATAAAAAACCTTTCTTGCTTGATTTTTCAGCTTCTTGCTCTACTTTTTGAAAATCTGATTCTAACTCAGAAGTTGATAGCGATAAAGTTTTCAGTTTAGATTGGGCTTCTTGCATATCTATTTGGTAGTTAATTTCAGCTAATCGCCTAGGAGCTTCTTCTAGGAACCTAAGGTTCCAATGGTCTTGAGCTAATGGCAAAAGTAGATCAACAGCATTGTATTGTGCATCAGGGTGAAGATTGGGAGCTGTTATTATCTCTTGTAACATCAAAATGATTTGATTCATTTGAGTTGTATTTAATCTTTCGAAACAGCGCTCTAGCATGCTTAAGGATGTCTTATCCTTTAATGCCTGCCAAGCATAGAGGGTTGCAGCCATCAGCATCATAGGTGGCATGGACTGCGTTAGATCTTGACTGAGCTCGTGTAGTCCAATTTTTTTTGCTAAGACGATCAGATATTTGTCTTCATAGTAGTCGCCTCTGACATCTTCATGCTTAGGAGGGTTGCCACCATCTGTTGCTTTAACACCAAAAAAATGCTCAAGGCCTAGCGGCTTCATGACGACTTCATCTGCAATGGAGGCCCGATCATCGACGATGCCACAGATAAAAGAGTCTTTTGCATGTGCTTTCCCTTGAATGACAAAATGACTATCTTGTCTATCAAGTCGCTCCTCTAAAAATTTAAGGATGTGGAAATTTTTTCCATGAAATCTTGATTCAAGTTGCTTTTTTAATAAAACTAGGGTGTCTGTAGCCTCAGTACCTACTTGAGTGAATCGTAAGGCTTCGAGGTGTTTGTTTAAAACGCTCATTGCTTGATCAAGTTCATGCTGTGTTTCCACGGCATCTCTATTGTTTTCTCCGCCAGCGATAATAATATGATCAGAGGGAATGACTATGCCAAATGAGGCTAAGGTTTTTATAAATGCAGAAACTGGATAGCAACCTTCACTTTCATTGGGAGCTCGATTCGTGCAAATACCAAAATCATGGTGACGGCTACTTGAGATAAAGAGTAAGATAGGTAACAGCAAATGAGCATTTTTGATTGAATCAGCTTTGAGACCATGCAAAGGATCTTCTTTCATGCGAACTAAAGTATCATCCATGTCGAAAAGAGTTAGCATAAATCCTGGCTCATCCTCTAAAGCCCTAAGACTTGTTTGGCTTTGGGTTGATGAGCTGCTGCTAGAGCTCCGACTCGATCCAATCATAATTTTACCTGCTTATATAAGAGGCAGTATTATAATGGATCTTGATCTGAAACGTTAATGACCTAGTTTGGATATAATCAAGTTGATAAACTATTTTGATGAAAGTTTATGATCTATGTGGTAAGCCACTGAATCTGTTGTATAAAAATATTTTTTAGCCATGTAAGAGTTGCTCTCGGATCTGCTTATTAAATATAATTTGTCACCAAGTTTACTGACTATATATTAGGGTGCGAAAGGCCCTTGGATTGGATGAGTTACATAAAATCTAGGAATTGATGTTAGAGACTGATAAATTTGGGTATGGATTTGTATCGTTTGAGATAAATCACTCATGATTAAGTTATGCAATCCTAATAAAGTAGATTCTGTCTTTTGACTTTGTTTATGTTGATTGCATCTCATTGGTGGGCATTGCTAGTATGATTTGAGTGAATCAAATTTTAGGATGAAAATATGGATATGAGCAAGGATGTACTGGTCTCAACTCAACAAGAAGCGCCAATCATACTCATGTGTCCCCCCAAATACTTTAAAATACCGGAGCCTGATTCTAAATGGGGGCATTTTAACGATCAATCCAAAAAGGGATGGGCGCTCTATCAGCAAGATCCAGAAAAATATTGTGAGCAAGCTTTTGAGCAGTGGTTAAATTTAAAAAATACATTGATCAACCACTTGCATGCTGAAGTCCATTTGCTTGTGCCAGAAGAGGAGCTCTTCGACCATGTTTTTACTGCGGACGCTTCC
>CAYGPI010000013.1:0-34413 GCA_964351745.1 uncultured Francisellaceae bacterium | reverse complement strand
TGCTATACTTTTATTTTTTTTAATTAATTTAGAGGGATCGCTTATTGCTGAGCTATAATATTTTGCATCTTGACTTCATCAATTAGTCACAATTCAACCAAGGTATGCCCTATACGAGATCCTGTAGATTTTTGTGAATCCAACGCAAGGGCGACCTCATCTTGGGTTAACACCTGATGTTTCAACAGCAAATCACCTAATCTTATTTTTTTCATCATCTTAAAACTCTAAAAAGGCTTGGCTTTGTGTTAACAGATTGATTCTTAAATTCAATTGAGCGAGTGGATAAGTTTGAACCTCATAGTGCATGCTTTCATAAATAATAGGTAACCCAAGAAACTCTATTTTTTTCATAAACGTGAGCAAATCATGGAATTTCCCTTGAAAAACTAACTCGATTGGATGGCCATACAAGATATTAGCATCTCCTAAAGCTGAACTTGGATTATTTTTCATTTCTTGAAAGTCAATGGTTTGATCTGCTTTAAAAAGAGTCTCAAGGACAAGCAAAACTTCTTGAGCTCGAATGCCGTAATAAACGCTTTTTCTTGCTTCTTTGAGCTCATGAGTCAGCTCTTTAATCTCATTTTCAAGTTTGGATTCTATATGAAGCGCTGACTCATCGCTTTGTTGTTGAGTCAACACAAGAGCTTGAAGAGTCTGCTCTTGCTCTGCTATTAAACTATGTTTAGTGCTTATTGTCTGAACCAAAGGCTTTAAGAACAACGCTTCCATCAACAAGTAAATGAGGACCACAAAGACAACTAATATCATAATCTTTTCTCGGATAGTCCGAAAAGCAAGTTTCTTCTCTATATCTAAAATGGATTGCTTTAATACTTTCATGGGCCCTCAACCTTAAATTGGTATTGCTGAGGCTCCACTTGCTTAACATCGATCACACTTAGTTTTGTTTGATTCATACCTGGTTGACTTTTAAGTTTTTGAAGCATTTCAACCATGAATTTTGGATGGATAGCTCCGCCAAGCATAAGCATTTTTCTAGGCTGACGCTCAAGCTCTAATTGCTGGATCCAAGCTCCCTTTGTTTGAGATAAAGCCAGGTTTTCTAAGGCTTTTGAGAATGAAATCATGGGTACTTCCGACATGACTTTTTGAGATTCTGTCGCTATCAATAGCGACTCTTTCATGTCATCACGGACTTTCTGTAACTCCTCAACCACTGGGTTTGACTTGACAGTCTTCAACAGAGCCAAAGAGGACTTAACTTTGGCTTGTGTGGCATGTAGCTCAAAGCCTAGATAAACACGATACGCATATAAACAGAAAGCGATAGCGATTAACGCAAGAAGCATGCCTCCTAAACCTAACGTCATTTGCCTAGGGGTCAACCATATGATTTTTTCATCCGGCAAAAGATTAATTGTTTGTTTCATGATGACAACCTCCTCATAATGCCGCCCATGGCAGCAAAAGATTGAAGGACGAATGGATCTGATATATCCTCGATCTGTGTTAAGTGCATAGGGTGCACACTTAAGCCCAAAGTATTTTCAAGGTGTGATTGCAAAGCTTCATTATAGATACTTCTCTCAAGAATAATGATGGCATTGGAGGTGTCTGAAAAAGTTGATGAGCAATAATCTAGCGATCGCTGAATTTGTAACCCGAGCTCTTGACAGAAAAGATTTGTTTCTCCGTGATACTGCTCTATATCGATATCTAAGCGTCGCATCATTAGCAGCCAATCATGCTTAATGATTTGGAGATGAACACTGTTGCCTTGCACAGAAATAAAAGCTTTCGGACGCTGAATATCTTGTTGCTTAGAAAAGAAACAAGCTAAAGCACTCTCTGGTATATCCATACTGATTGGCTTCAAATGAGCCGCTTTCATGATAGCAACATTTTGGGCAATGGCATTTTGGTTAGCAGCAATCATATAAATCATATCCACAGCACTTGCTCTTTTTTTGGGGAGCTCAATATAATCAATGGCCACTGATTCTAAAGGCAGCTCAATCAGATCAGCCACTCGCCATCGAAGGGCACTGCGAAGCTCTTGTGTTGAGACAGCTGGTTTTTCAATTAAGTAGGTTTCATAGTCTTCGCTGGATAAAATGCCTACGCAGGGACTTTTTTGAAGCTTGCACTCCTTTATATAGGACACAAGCGCATGCACTCGCTCATCACCTGCCCATGTCTTTAGATGGCAAGTTTTCGCGTTCGTATCTAGACCAACTAAATGTAGAGCATCGGGGCCAAAATAAATGCCCAATGAAATCTTTGGCTGAGGAAATAACCACTGTTTAATCTTATTAATATGAAACCACCAAATCCACAGGTTCGAACCTAATATAATATTAGTAGAAACCTAACTTAGTACATATTCTGGATGTCCTAAATCTTCCATAAATTTTAATCCAAGCTCAAAAAAGTTACTTTTTTTATGTTGCACCGCTTCAGATATTGCACTGCGGGTCGATAACCCTATTGAAACAAGAAAGATCAGATATGGGGTTATATATGTATACAGCCGTCTCAAAAACCGTTAAAAAAGATGAGCAGAGTAAAAAATGGATAGCTCATTTAATTCTAGGGATGGGAATATTAATCGCTGGCAAAGCTTCAGCACTAACCTTTGATATACCTGCTGATGGAAACATCGTTGGCACCATCAAAACTGCAACTGTTCGAGGTAACGACACCTTATCAACCGTCGGCAGACGATATGATATAGGTGGCTACGAAATGAAAGAGGCCAATCCTGGAGTGAACTATTTATTTCCAGAGCCTGGATCAAGATTAACGATACCAACACGTTTCATTCTTCCTTCTGGCGAGCGAAAAGGTATTGTCGTGAACCTAGCTGAAATGCGGTTATATTTTTACCACCCAAATGGACGTACAGTCAGTACCTATCCTATAGGTATTGGTAAGCAGGGCTGGTTGACTCCTTTAGGAAAAACTCAAGTCGTGCGCATGCAAAAAGATCCATGGTGGATAGTGCCTGACTCTATCCTAGAAAAACATGCTCGCAGTGGAAAGCCTATTCCTGCAAAAATGCCTCCTGGCCCCAAAAATCCGTTAGGGAAATATAAGATGAACCTTGGATTCAAAAATATTGTGATCCATGGCACACCTTACCCTAAAGGCGTCGGTCTTCGCAGCAGTCATGGTTGCATGCGCATGTTGCCTGAGGATATTCAAGAGCTATTTGGACAGGTAACGGTTGGCATGCAAGTGAGGGTCGTCCATGAGCCGCACAAAGTAGGCATCGTTGGTGGTAATATTTATCTAGAGGCCCATGTGCCACTTCGTGAATCTATTTACCAAAACCCTATGTCGATAAACCAACTTGTCATGAAGACCGCTGCAACCTATGGATATCAAGGAAAGTTTAATGTCCGATGGAATGATGCTCGCAACTATTCAAAAGTAGCAAACGGGTACCCTCAACGAATTGGGAACCTTCATTAAAATACGAAACTAAAGATCGGCTAAGCTTAAAGCTTGGCCGATCATCATCTTAAAGCGATATTATTATTTGCCGCCGTAAGCATCAGTTAGTCTGTCGACTCTTTGGTTGCACATTTCAGCTTGCTCAAGAGCTCTATCTGCACGCTGCAGAGCTTCTTCAGAAGTATCATACATGGCACAACCTGTTAAAGAGAAAAGAGGTAAAGCTAAAACCCCTAGAGAAATAAATTTTAAAACCATGCGCATTTGATAGTCCCTCATATTAGTTATTTTAAAATTATTAGGTCCAATAAGCTTAGCTGATTTGCTTGCTATCTGCATATTTTCATGCAAGGATCCCTCTTGCATTTATATAGCAGATCATTGGCTAGAGGCAAACAACTACAAATTAGTTTCAAGCTACCACAAAAACACCAAGTTAACTAACATGTTTCATATTATTTTATACCAACCAGAAATTCCACCGAATACTGGTAATATTATTCGCCTTAGTGCTAATACTGGATGCTCGCTTCAATTAATTCATCCTCTACGCTTTACCTGGGATGATAAGCGGCTACAGCGTGCAGGACTTGACTACCATGAGTTTGCCCAAATTCATCACCATGCAACGGCGCAAGCCTGTTTTGAACAATTAAAATCAAGCAGAATCTTTGTGCTCACCTCAAAAGCCAGCACTATTTTCAGTGAGCCTGAATTTAAAAGCGGTGATGCTTTCCTCTTTGGCTCTGAAACATCTGGTCTGCCAAAACAGATTCATGATAATTTTTCCAGTGCTCAAAAATTAGTGATCCCACAGAAACCCAACTCAAGAACATTAAATCTTTCAAATTCAGCAGCTATTATGGTTTATGAAGCTTGGCGCCAATGCCACTATTGTGATTCTTAAGACGACCATGTAATGTAAAAAGAAAAACAAGGATGTTTTTCTTGATTAGCAGCCCCCACTCTTGGTTAGCGCACCATGACAAAAAATCTAAAAAATCACCGACTAGCTATATACCCAAGCCTCTTCTTACTGCCATAGAAAGTTTTAGTCATGATGTTCGCACTTGGAGCTTTCTATCAAAAAATACCTCTCGATCGATACTCATTTCTCAGCTTTCTAAGATAGGAAATAATCAGTACTCTGATCGCACGTTACGTGAAATCATCAATCTCCTCTTACAAGTGCCAGACCATCAGATGAGTGACTTTCTATTTACTCACTCCGTTTTTGAAAGACTTTTAACCTCTAAGGATCGATTGAGTCTTGCAAGTGTCTCTTCAAGCATCAGACTTGCCATTGCAAACAGTGAAGATTTAGTACGTGAGCAAAGTATCCAAAGAATTATATCATGGGGCATTCAGTATCAAGAGAAACACTTAATTGAGTCTATTTTAAATCATGAGAGGCTTTTTTTTAAAATTAGTTATTATGGTTTTAGGCAGATTGTGCACGCATACCCTGATTTATCTTTAATGATCATGCAAAAATTGAATCATACCTATCACCAATCCCCAGAACAAAGAGCATGGGTTAAAACAAACTACAATTATTTGCTAGAAAAAGAGCCATCTTTTCGTGATCTATTTTACCAAGATTTCGAAAATATTTATGTTGGTATTTGCTGCTCAATGGCTCCCATCAAAGACATGAAATACCAAATAGAATTCCCATCTGACCTTGACGAGGAGCGAATAAAAAAAATCTTTCATTTTTATCCGTCATTTATATACAACGAAAATTTTTTAAAGTCTTTCCTAAAATGGGAAGGCGCCAAAGATCTTATCATCACGCACCCCTTTTTTGAGTCGCGCATCCTGATTTATCTCATAGAAAAGTTTTTCCAACTTGAAAGCCCTCCTTTATCTTTGATTCTACTTTGCGCTAACATTTGCCTCGTTGACTTTAAAAATATTAACCCAGAGCATCAAAAAGAAGCTTCTTTAGCTTTGCTCATGGTTTACTGCTACAAGAAAGATCTTGAAAAATCAGTCATTTGGTTTAAGAAAGTATACCCATTGATCCCATCAGACATGTTTGAGCAACTGTTTTCCCGCATATCAACATGTTTTGCAGTCAATGAGACGGTTCCTTTAGAAATTATAAATTTACGCCAATGGGTTGCCGATTTAAGACCTAGAGACGAGACACAAAACATAGAGCTAGATATGGCTTTACGGCTTAGCGCTTTAAGTTTAGAAGATAAGAAAGATCAGACAGAAAAAAAAATTGATGAGTATTGCCACTCCCAAACAGCAGCGCAAGCCATTTTACCTTTACAGCAATTGACTCGCCGCGAAAGAAGCCAGTCAGTCTCTATGGTTAGTACTCACGCCGACGAAATTGCTAGAGACTGGGCATGGTCACATTGCCCACAAGCTTTTATGTTTAGCTAAAACTCAAGACCAGGGGCTTCATCAAACCTTTTTTTAATAGCTACTTTAGCCGGAACATGCTCATATAGAATGCTGTATACCATTTGGCAGATAGGGGCTGGCACTTCATGCTGTTTAAAAAGCTGATAAGCCTGCAGAGTATTTCGTCGACCTTCAACCACCTGACCAACTTGTCGCTCAGCTTCGTCAGCATCAAGCCCTTTGGCCAAATTGAGACCAAAACGACGATTACGTGACTGATTATCAGAGCACGTTAAAATAATATCACCCATGCCTGATAGACCAAATAAAGTTTCTTTATTCGCGCCCATCGCTACGGCCAACTGGCTAAGTTCGTACAACCCACGAGTCATCATGGCAGCTTTGACATTCATGCCATAACCTAAGCCATCAACCAGTGAAACCGCTATCGCTAAAACATTTTTTAGCGCGCCACCTAATTGAACACCAATGATATCGTCTGATCGATAAACTCGAAAATGAGGGGTATGGAATCTTTGGATTAAATCTTTGGCAAACTTGTCATCCTCACAAGCCAGAGTGACTGAAGTTGGCAAATCTTTAGCAACTTCTTTAGCAAAGCTTGGCCCACTAAGCACACCAAAAACTTTAAATCCGCGTGCCAAAACTGTTTCGTGCAGCAATCCACCTCTCTCAGAAAGACCTTTAGTCACCCAAAGTAGTCGTGTCTTTTGGTTTTTATAAGCTTCAAGCTTATCAAGCACTTCGTCAAAGACAAAACTAGGAATAGCCAACATCACATCATGGGGCTCTTCTTGATAAGTTTTAAAAAAAGAATCCAGGTGATCAATGGCTTTAATCTTTGCCGGCAGCTTTTCTCCTGGCAGATAGCGAATATTTTCTCTTTTTTGATTGATGGCATCAACCACATCTGGCTCATGCGACCACAGCCAAACTTCTTGATGATTTCGTGCAAGATGAATACTAAGCGCAGTCCCCCAGGAGCCTGCGCCTAAAACCAAAATTGGCGTTGTCATTAAGCTGCGCCGCCTTCCTTTTTCTGTTGCTCTAAATGTTGCAGATATAAAGCATCAAAATTCACAGGCGCTAATAATAATTGTGGGAATCCACCACGAGTCACGATATCAGAAACCGCTTCTCTCGCATACGGATATAAAATATTAGGGCACATACTACCTAAAGCATGGTTTAACTGCTCTTCAGGAAACCCTTTTAAAGTAAAGATACCAGCTTGATGGACTTCACATAAGAAGGCTGTTTTGTCGCCCATTTTTACAGTGACAGTCAAATGCAAAATGACATCATAAATATCATCTTCAATGGTATCTGTTTTAGTTTGTAGATCCACGTTAACTTCTGGTTTCCAATCTTCACGAAAGATCTTCGGTGAGTTTGGTGCTTCATATGAAACATCTTTAATATAGATACGTTGAATTGTAAAAACTGGACCTTTAGGTTGCTCTTCAGCCATGATAATTACCTCTTTATGTTGTTATATTAAATTCAATCAGAACTTCGTTGTTGTTAATTTTTTTTGGTCAATGGGAGATTTTCTGCTTTCCATGACAAAATGCCACCGGCAATAAAGGAAACTTGCTCAAAGCCATCAGCTTGCAGCTGTTTAACCGCTTTAGGAGATTGCAAACCTTGCTCACACACAACAAGGATCTGTTTTTTCTTCAAACGATTGACTGTTGCCTTTTTATTGTCTAATTCAGAAAACGGTATGTTTTGTGAATCAACAATATGGCCTTCTTTAAAAGCATCCAGATGTCGCACATCAATCACAACCGTGTCTGAATGGTTCATAAGGCTTACAGCTTCAGCCGGGCTAACTCGCATAGCTCCACTAACCTTCTGCTTCATTTCATTTGCAAGGAAGAGAACCAACACAATCACAAAGCCACCACTTAACATCCAGTGACTACTTAAAAACTCAATTATCTCCGCCATACTCTTTTCTGTTCATCCAAAAAGGAAACAGTATAACGCCTCAATATGCAAAGAGCGACTTGCAAGCGCTTATCCGCGACTCTTACAATGCACAAATGACCAAATAAGGAAATAATGATGCCTAATAAGAAGCCATGCGTGTTACTAATACTTGATGGATGGGGCCACAGAGAGCAAGTTGATCACAATGCGATTGCCCTAGCAAAAACACCACACTGGGATTCTTTGTTATCTAGCTGCCCACATACTATCATCAACGCCTCTGGCTCTCACGTTGGTCTTCCAAGCCACCAAATGGGCAATTCTGAAGTTGGGCACATGAGTTTAGGTGCTGGCCGAACCTTATACCAAGATCTACAAAGAATAAATGTCGCCATAGACGATCACAGTTTCTATAAAAATGCTGCCTTAAAAAAAGCGTTCAAAACAGCCAAAAAAAATGGTGGCAAAGTTCACCTCATCGGTTTGCTTTCTGATGGTGGCGTGCATAGTCATCTCAATCACTTTCTCGCCATGCTTAACTTTGCTAAAGCTCACGAACTTCATCATTTATATGTCCATGCTTTTTTAGATGGTAGGGACTGTCCACCCAAGAGTGCTAGCAACGCCTTAGAGCTTATTCATCTATGGTTCAAAAAGAACCCTATTGGAAAAATAGCCAGTCTCATAGGACGCTACTATGCCATGGATAGAGATCAAAACTTTGATAGAATACAAAAAGCTTATGACATGCTAACGTTAGGACAAGCCACCCATCATGTCCAAGATCCCGCACAAGGTCTGCTGACCGCTTACACCAAAGAAATCACTGATGAATTCATAGAGCCGACTCTGATAGGGCAACCAGCGCTTGTTGAAGATGGTGATACTGTGATCTTTATGAATTTCAGATCTGATCGAGCAAGACAACTTAGTCACGCAATACAAAACCCCAATTTTCAAGGGTTCAAGCGCACTAAAATAGTGAAGCTCAAACAATTTCTCACATTAACTCATTACGATGAGACTTTAGATGCCATCGTTGCTTTCAAACCTCAAAAAATCACCCAAACACTTGGAGAGATCATTCAGAACCAAGGTTTATCTCAATTGCGAATCGCTGAAACTGAAAAGTACGCTCATGTGACCTTTTTCTTTAATGGCGGCAAAGAGACGCTTTTTCAAAATGAAGAGCGGATCTTGGTGGATTCACCGAATGTCCTAACCTATGATCAAAAACCCGAAATGAGTGCTCATGAAGTGACCGATCACTTAGTCAAGGCCATTACAGAGCAAACCCATGATTTTATCGTCTGTAATTATGCCAATGCCGATATGGTCGGCCATACAGGCAAGATGGATGCTACTATCAAAGCGGTTGAAACCCTAGATCTGTGTCTAGGTCGTGTCGTTGAAGCTCTTCGTGCAGTTGATGGTGAAGCTTTGATCACCGCAGATCATGGTAATGCTGAGCTCATGCAAAATATTTTTACAGGCCAGCCTCATACTGCGCATACCACGGAGTTAGTTCCACTCGTTTATGTCGGCTCTCAAACCGTCACATTCTCTGATCAAGGCTGCCTTACTGATATTGCAGCCACTATACTTAAACTAATGGACATTCAAAAACCTAAACTTATGACAGGAAGATCATTGATCCCATGATTTGGATAAAACGCATTAGCTATTTTCTTTTGTTGATTTGGAGTCTTAACGCCTTCGCCGCAGAGAGCACGGAGCAAGTTCAGAAGAAAATTCAAGCTTTAGAGTCAAAGTTAAAGGGTATTGAGCTTAATATTAAACGGACTGAAAAACATATCTCTACCGAGCAAAAAAATCTTTCTCAAACAGATAAAACAATCCAAAAAATCACCTTAAGCCTCAATAAAACACAACATAGCATCACTTATATTGAAAAAAACATTGAACATCTTGTGGATAAAATGGCCTTACTCGAAAAAGAAAAGGAGGCTCTACTTCAACGACTGGAAGTTTATATACAAAAATTAAGCCATGATTCACAACGTCACCCTCTTAAAATTATTTTAAAGCAGCAAAAAATAACAGATGTTCAAAAACTTAGCGTTTGGTATGAATATTTTGCTAAAGCAGAAGCAAAACTTCTGAAAGACTTGCGACTCAAAGTCAAACAAAGCGAAGCAGCCAAACAAGAACACTCTCTTCATCAAGAAACGCTTATAAAGCTCAGGGAGATACACACTAAACAGCAGCAAAATCTTAAACTAACGAGAGAAAAACAACTTAATCTCATAGAGCATTATCAGACTTTCTTAGAGCGCGATACTCACTCACAAGACGAGATAAAAGCGCAGCACAAGGGATTAACACTATTATTAGCGAAGCTCGAGCAAGCCTCAAAACTAGAGTATGTTGAGTTACCCAAGCAATTCCAACAAATGATAGGCCAACTTCCTATGCCTATCTTGGCCAATCAGCTGCAATCCGTTGTTTTTAGTGACAGTTATTTATTTGCCAAGGAAGGCACTCAAGTGCATGCCATCCACCCTGGCAGAGTCGTCTTTTCTGAATGGTTAAGGGGGTTAGGATTACTCATCATCATTGATCACGGTCAAGGCTATATGTCGTTATATGGGAACAATCAGGCCTTGTTAAAATCAACAGGGGACTGGGTTAAACAGGGAGATCAAATTTCTCTTGTTGGAAAAAGCGGCGGACAAAGCAAGCCAGGCTTATACTTTGAGATAAGGAAGAATGGCTATCCCCTAGATTCTAGAAAATGGATCCATCATGGCTAAGGCATATTTCCAACTTGTGCTACTCTTAAAAAGAAAACAAAATAGACGCTGGTCATTTAAAGCTCTTTTTTTATGGAAAGACAGTGTTAGATCAATGGACTTCGGTGAAACCATCTATCTAAACCTTCTCATAGGGGCCCTGGCGAGCGAAGGATAATAATGGTTGTCTCAGGGCTATACTTGGGTCACCTATAACCCCGAGGATAGCTTATGACCTGCGACCCAATAGCAAAAAAGATTTTGCTTGCAGCCTTTCTTACAAGCATGATGGCCTGGTCGGTACACGCTAGTGAAACGTTGAAACCCCAACCACTGCCCCTTGACGATTTACAACGTTTTACGACGGTCATTGAGCATATTCAGAAATATTATGTCGAGCCCTCTGACGATAAAGATCTCTTTGAAGATGCTATCCGAGGCATGTTATCAGGCCTTGATCCACATTCAGCTTTTTTAGATAAATCCGAATTTGATGATCTTAAAGTCAGCACCTCTGGTAAGTTTGGTGGCCTTGGCTTAGAGGTTACGATGGAAGAAGGCTATGTTAAAGTTATCAGTCCTATCGATGGCACGCCTGCAGAGCAAGCCGGTCTCTTGCCTGGTGACATGCTCATTAAACTAGATGACACGCCTGTCAAAGGGTTAACCCTTCGCCAAGCTGTTGATATTATGCGCGGGGAGCGTGGCAGCGATATTTTACTGACAGTGATTCGTGAAGGCGTCAGTCAACCTTTACAAATTAAAGTCACACGCGACATTATCAAAGTTCAAAGTATCAAAAAGGAAATGATTGCTAATGGTTTTGCCTACGTGAGGATCAGCCAATTCCAAACCAGAACTGGTGAAGATTTAGTCGCAAGTATTGCTGAGCTTAAGAAGGAAAATCCTGAAGGCATTCAAGGTTTAATTCTTGACTTAAGAAATAATCCAGGTGGTATTTTAGAAGCTTCCGTCAAGGTTTCAGATGCTTTCTTGGATGGCCCATCCCTAAAACACGATGGTCTTATTGTTTATACTGAAGGAAGACTTGCTGGTTCAAAAATTCGAGAGAAAGCTCATAGTGGCGATGTCTTGAATGGTGCGCCTATTGTTGTACTTATTAACGGTGGCTCAGCTTCGGCTTCAGAAATTGTAGCTGGTGCCTTGCAAGATCACAAAAGAGCTGTCGTCACTGGTACAGATAGCTTTGGTAAAGGCTCTGTTCAAACTGTTTTACCCCTGAAAGACAACTATGGTTTGAAACTAACAACCGCACTTTATTACACCCCTCAGGGTCGCTCTATCCAAGCGAAAGGGATCGTGCCAGACATCGTGATTGACAATATGAAGATCCCTGCTCAAGAGTTAGGCCCTATCGCTTTATCTATTAAAGAAAAAGATCTAGCGGGTCATCTTGCCAACGGTAATGGACTCGCTGACGGCCAATCAAGCATTAAAGGTGACAAAGATAAATTACCTTTAGCTCAGCGTGATTATCAGCTTCATGAAGCCTTAAACATTCTTAAGGGATTAGTTTTGGTCAACAGGCATCGCAGCTAAATATTTGGGGCTGCTTGGATAGGTTTACAAACAGCCCCAATCATACTATTTGAATTGATATCCTTTCTCTTTTCTACGTACCGCGACTTGTTCGTGTCCATCCGGCTAGCTTGCCTAGCTAGTCCATAACCATTTATTTTATAGTTGGCCCATCACTGTTTGACTGGAGCCAACATGAGCACTACCCATTCCTTAAAAGTTGTCTCTCATGAGCTCGACCATTGGCGCAGCACTAAAGATAAATCCAAAAAATTACCTAATCACATCTGATCTAAAACGCTGAAAAGGCTAGATAGCCACTCAATGACAGAGGTTTGCCGCGCCTTAAGATTAAGTTGTGCACAGTTAAAACGTAAGCTTAAGCCAAAAGATCCATTTACATTAAACAATGATGATCCATCATTATGAACTATCTTTACCTTCAATCAAGCATCAGCAAACCGGTATTTAGCTAGGAGTATCGTAGAGCTGACACGAGCTGATGGCACCATTTTAGTTATGAAGCACTTGAGTGATCCAGCTCTGAGCAATCTTGCATCAACTTTTAGAGGGAACCCCTAATACTTCAACTGAAGAAAGTAAAAGAAAGGACACCCACTATGCGTGAATTCCACACAATTCTCACCAATGCATGTCCTAGTCAGATTTGCATTCCCTAGAAACTCTGGACTCCATGTGAGTTGTCTGGTTTAATTGATTCTACACATTTAGTAATAAAGAGCATAACCATGAATGATAATGGCCCAAGAAGACAGCGCCAACCGCGTGTAAGAAAGGTAAATCTTAATAATTATACTAATGGGACAATATGGGGTCCTCGTGACACGCCTCGTAATCGCGAGCTAGCAATTTCTTGCGTAGCTTCCAAGGTAGCCCCAATCCTTTTTACTCCCTATGATAAAGAAATAGATTCAAAGTGTGCTCATGACAGAAATGTGTCAGTTAATGAAAAGGCTAATCCAATCATACCTTCTGAAACTCTAAGGTCTGATTGCAGCAAAAAAAGGCTGTCGGATAAGTTACCCCCTGGAAGCGATAGCATACAGAAAAGCCGCCCTTAGGATGATTTTTTGGTGAATTTTGTCAAATTTTGAGCTTCTTCGACAAAAACATAGTTTAACTTTTACGATAATTTTCTGAGGCACTGACAATAAAACTAAGTGCTACCTAGAGCAATTATTCATTGTTTTTTTGTGGTAAAGCTTTGCCGCCAATTAACATCGTTTGAGGGGAATAGTATAAGCTGGGGTGATGGGTTGTTAATTTTCTAAAAGAAGGGATATTAATACTCATATTTTAGTTTCATGTGACTGTACTATTCAATTCCCGGTGAGCTGTCTAAGACCTGCTCGCCGGAACGTTAGTCATTAACTAAGCAATTGAGCACGAAGCCTACAACTATTTATTATCTTTTTCCTTTTTCTTTTTCTTTTCTTTCTTTTCTTTAATGGTTAGTTTTTTATTGCCTGACTTTCCCTTATCGTGACCTTTATCTTGACCTTTTGCCATCATGTACTCCTATTTGTTAAGTAAAATTCTTTAATGATTTCGTAATATATAGTAAGTCATATCTTCCATGTACTGAACACTTACCCATTACGAGCTTGATGAATAGTTTGATTCTAGTTGCTTAGCTCCACAATATTGGTGTTTATTTTGTAATAGTCCATCAGAGGTGTGGCACCTGCAGAGCGGCTTGTGTTCAGGTACCGGAAGAATACGACTTGTTCGCCGGGAACCAGGTTTCGTTTCTACGCCCTGCGATTTATTCGCGGTATAGTAACTAGATTCCGCGGGCAAGCCGCGGAATCTAGAGAATAAATAAATCACAAAACACAAGGAGTGAACAAACTATTAAACGTAGAGAGCGAAAAAACAGTAGAATTACAAAATATATGCGATAGAAGAATCAGTTTTCATTTCGAAAGTTAAAAACTAAACTTCTAGCTCTTCTTGATAAACATCTTTAAGTTTCACAAAAGCTGCTTGCTCAATTTGGCGCACACGCTCAATAGATACCTGATATTTTTCAGAGAGTGCTTTTAGAGTCGCTTTCTTATCTTGAAGCCAACGGCTTTCAACGACATCTCGACTTCTATCATCCAATTCCTTTAGTCCAGAAGACAAGGCCTGCAAATGATTTTGTGTTTGTGCCTCACTTGAAATGGTATCAACAGGATCAATCGATGAAGATTCTAAATATTGATCAGGTGAATAATGATAAGAGCCCTCATCATCATCACTGTCACTAGCGCTGCGATCAAAGGGTGCATCATGGGCATTTAAGCGCATTTCCATCTCGAGCACTTCTCTTGCTGGCACGCCTAGATCTTGAGCGACGGATTCTACTTCCTCTTTACTAAACCAGCCTAACCGCTTTTTATTGCGTCGCAAATTAAAGAAAAGCTTACGTTGCGCTTTGGTTGTCGCAACTTTAACAATACGCCAGTTACGAATGACATATTCATGAATATCGGATTTTATCCAGTGAACCGCAAAGGAAACTAATCGCACACCTTTGCTGGGATCGTAACGTTTCACCGCCTTCATGAGGCCCACGGTGCCTTCTTGAACTAAATCAGCAAACTGTAACCCATAGCCCATATACCCTTTGGCAATACGAACAACATAACGCAGCTGGGATAAAACTAATTTTTGAGCAGCCATTAAATCGCCATCTTTTTGATAGCGGTTGGCAAGCTCAATCTCTTCTTCTTGCGTCAATACAGGAAAGGCATTCACTGAAGCAGAGTAAGCTTCTATGCTGCCTGTACTAGGCAAGTTCTGGGAAATAAGCTGTATTTCCTTTGACATAGGCATCTCTCTAATCATTAATATCTTTTAAAACAACGACTCACAAATTCAAGGAAAATAAAGAGTCCTGGTAGCTAATATATGCTCGAGTGACCCATTTTTCAAGGGTAAACACCCAATTTAACAAGCCATTCATCTAAAGATTTAGTGTTTATACACACATTTATCATAGCAAACCCGGCTATTTCTGCTCTCAAATAGGACACGGTTACAAGCCTTTATCTTTCACAAATCAATCTGTTAATCAGCTCAAAAAGCCATCTATCGGCCGAGCTGAGCAGTTTATCACTTAACAAGCTGGTTTGCTAGCTATAGCCTGGCGAGATCCATACAATGTGCACCTATATAAATTTTGAGGACATTTCCATGGCTTTTAATGGACGTTTTGATACATTTCTAAGTAGAAGAGAGAGGCTTGCCCTTAACTTGGCCGAAGTCATATGGCCTATCATTTCTTTTGCAGCCCTAACTGTGCCTGGGCTAGTCTACTCGTATGCAATGAGCCCCAAATCCACAGCTCCCAAAAGACCCAACTCTAGCCTCCTAATAAAGATGGCTAAAGGGGCAAAAAACACAGTGCTGCTTGCTTGGAATACGCTCATGTCACCTCGTACTTGGGGCCAAAAGTTCGCCGCCGCTTGTCGCGGCGCACTACTTTGGTTTGGCCCACAACATGTGATGCACCAGTATATTGGCCAAGGCTATGAACATTTCATGCAAGATTCTTTCTCAGCTAGAGCCAAAGCTCTCATGCGTCCAATTTTAGAAGGCCTTATTGATGTCTGGGATAAACATTCTGGCGATCGCTCTTTTTCTATCTATGGATTAATACCTGATGAGCCTCTTAACCCTGGATATTTTTCAAAGGCATTCTCTCTCGTTGTGGGTACGCCTGTTAAAGTGTTAAGAAATCTACTTTATGATATCCCCAAAAATCTTGGGCTGTTAGGCATCTTTGGCATTAACAAAAAAACAAGTGCTGAAACAGCTGCTGAAGGCTGGTATGAAATGGGTCAGACCTTTGCTCCTTTAGCTAAGCAAACGGCTAATTTACTATTCAACACGGCTTCACTGTTCAAACAAGGTGCTGGTCTATTTGTTAATGCCTCACTATGGCCTTTTAAGACATTTTACAGTGTAGCAACTCAATTAAGTGAACAAGGACTTAGCGAAGTCACTAATGAGAAGCTAAACGAGCTTCATGAATTACTAAATGATAATGCTTATCATTTATCTGCTAAAACTGGTGGTTGGATCTCACAAGACACCGCCTTAAAAGGTGAATATGTCGTAGGCACGATACTTGCTGGTGCAAGCGCTTATGCGCTCGTAAAGCACAGAGGTAACATTGTTCAATTTGTTCAAAACCATATGATGCCTCTCGTTTTTGCACCGACTCCTCCAACCGTTGTTGTTCATGCCGGAGGCACAACCCATGTCAGCCAGGTCAGTGGCGGCACAGGTCACCATGTGGTTCAAGGTGCTCCAACACCAAGAATAATAACACCTTAAACCCCTAGCAATTCAGCTCTCAAACCTTCTTTTGATTTGAGAGCTTTGTTAAAAGAGTTTTTGCAAAAGCCAAACAAGTTTTCTTGTTTTGGTGCTAAATAATTTTGGAGCGTATGCTGTATTCACGGTACGACGGATCACTTGCGACAAGGTAGGATAAGCGTGAATTGTCGCGCTAATCTTGCCAATCTTGATCTTATGCTGGATCGCTAAGGCCACTTCTGCTAAAAGCTCGCCGGCATGAGGTCCTACTATCACAGCCCCAAGAATGATCTTTTTGCGCACAAACAGCTTCACAAAACCAGCCGTCTCTTCTTGGGTGATGGCTCTGTCAATATCTTTAAAAGCAACCTCTAAGGTTTGATATTTAACTTTAGCAAGCTCAAGCGATCGCTTTGTTGCGCCCATTTGAGCCACCTCTGGGTCACAGAAAACCACAGAAGGCACATATCGATAATCCATTTTTTTTGGAAATTTAAAGGCGATATTGGCAATGACGACTCCAGCCTGACTCTCTGCGATATGCGTAAATTTATAAGGAGAGTCTATGATATCGCCAACCGCATAGATATGTCTGTTCGATGTTTTTAATCGACTGTTGACCTCGATGCCTCGCCGATTAAACCCAACACCTGCTTGTTTAAGATTCAATCCCTCTAAATTAGGTGTGCGACCTGTGGCGACGAATAGGTGGCTTCCTTGTATAAGCTTCGCTGTACCATCGCGCTCAATCTCCACAGAAATGTCTGAGTTTGATTGCGTGATCTGCTTGATTTTCACACCGGTCTCTATTTGCAAACCCTCATGCTCTAGAACTTGCTGCAAACATATGGCAGCCTGCTCATCAAGCGTCGCTAATAATCTTGGTGCGACTTCTATGATTGTAACCTTAGCACCAAAGCGTGCCACAGCTTGGCTAATCTCAACGCCAATGGGCCCTGCACCTATCACAATCAAATGCTCCGGTAACTGCCGACATTTAAACAAGGTTTCATTGGTTAAATAATCAATATCCTCTAACCCAGGGATAGGTGGCACCATCGGGGATGAGCCCGTCGCAATGACATATCTGGCAGCCCTCATCTTCTCATGGTTAATTTCAAGTATTTTTTTATCTAAAAATTTAGCTTGGCCAAAAATAACTTCAACGCCAAGTGCTTCAAATCGCTCTGGAGAATCATGCACTTGTATTTTTTCGATCACTTTCGCCACGCGATCATTCACTTGACTCAGCAAGATTTCTGGCAGGCATGACGGCAACCCCAAAAGAGAGGCATGTTTCATAAGATGGGCAACTTTGGCGCTATGTATCAAAGTCTTGCTTGGCACACAGCCATAATGCAAACAATCCCCACCAAGTTTTTCAGCTTTTTCAATGAGTGCTACCTTCAAACCTAGTTGAGCAAGCCCGCTGGCCACAACCAACCCACCAGCACCACCACCGAGCACGACAACATCCCTGATTTGCATGGCTTTCCTCTAAGTGTTATTTTGTTTTTTAAATGTTTTTATCATCCAAGGAATCATAGCAACCAGGATCAATAGACTAAAAGCAATCACTATTTTGGTCAGTAACTCTTTAGGCTCACCGGATATCGCTGCCTCACCCAAAGTGCCTAAATAAGTATAGGCCGCAGCACCAGGCAACATGAAAATAGCCGAAGCCAACACATAGCCTAGCAAAGAAATCTGTGTAAGCCCCAACGCATAATTCAACAGGTTAAAAGGGAACATCGGCACTAAGCCAACCACGGCAACAAATTTCCAACCCTGCTCTTCGACACCATCTTTCAAAGACATAAGCTTACCGCCAATTTTATGCTCGACCCAATCAGAAGCAATAAAGCGAGCAATTAAAAAGGCTAAAGTAGCACCCAATACGGCTCCTGTTAAATTATACAAAAGCCCCAGCAAAGGACCAAAGACAAAACCACCCGTTAAAGTTAAAACTGAACCAGGTAAAAACAAAACTGTCGCCAAAGCATAAATGCCAATAAAAAGTATTGGCCCCCATACGCCAAGGTCTAAAATAAAGCGGTTAAGCTTGCTAAACTCAAAAACATCTCTGAGTAACAGACCGGCGATAACAATAGCCCCTATTAAAATCATGGCTGAGCCTATTTTAAGAATTTTTTTCATACGTCGCTTATGTACTTGGCGGCACAATAAGCTTTTTCACGCCAGGTCGTTTTTTCCGCTTTTTTTCACTATAAAAAGGTTGCAGCAACATACCTTTAAACGTTTGACCTTCTGGCTCCCTGAAGGTTTCGACCCCTAACACAACTTTACGATCAGTCATGATGGAGAAAGGCTTATAAGTGCCAAGCATTCTGTCCCAGCAAGAAAAGAAGAAACCAAAGTTGCTATTGGCTTCGTCAGGAATATCAGAGTGATGGATACGATGCATGGTCGGAGTCACGATGAACCATCTTAGTTTTCTTTCAAATTGTGGATTCAACCGAATATTGGCGTGTGTAAACAGAGATGCTCCATTTAAAACAATTTCATAAACAATCACCATGATAGCTGGCGGACCAATCAAGATAACCCCTAGCATTTTAAAGGCCATTGAAAATGAAATTTCAAGCGGATGAAATCGTAATCCAGTGGAAGCATCTAATTTTCGATCGGTATGATGCATCAAATGCAATCGCCACAAAAATTTAAGCTTATGCAAAACACGATGCTGCCAATACATGACTAAATCTAAACCAATAAAAGCTAGAACGTAATGAGACCACCTTGGCAAAATTTGTATTTCTGGAAGCAGCAAAATACTCCAAGGGTGGCTATCTAAAACCTTTATCGCCAAATCGACCAACACGAACGGAAAGACCAGTCGCATCAATAAAGTTGATAGACCTATCATGAGTATGTGGTTGATCCATCGCTCTTTGCGATTAGACACAAAGCGCCACGTCATTTTATTTTCAAAATGAGCCAAGGTGACAACAAAAAGGATGAAAAAGAAAGCCCTAAAAAAAGCTTCGTACTGGAAAATGTATTCTTGCATCGCAATATTCTCAATAATAACTAACTATAGTTGTGCCTATGGTCATCATCAAAGATTTCTTTAACGAAGACACTACGCTCCAAACAACCGAACCGAATACTTAACTAAATAGAACATGATAAAGCTTAAGGCTCTATCACAGTGACTATACAAACAGTTTAACATGATGAACAGTTTAACATTTTTTAAAAAGGAAGGTTTTGCGAGCTAAAAACCTACCTTTGCTCTTGCGCCAACAACTGACATTTGGTGTAATAGGCTCGCAGTCTTATGTTTGTTTTAGTGGTTCGCAGTTAACATAAGCTGGGTGACTATGGAGTTCCGAAGGTCGTCACCTTATTTTTAACTTCCTGGGTTTCTTTAAATTCAGGCAATAACTAAAAAAAAATAGGTGTTAATCATGAAAAACTCAAATAATAAAAGTCGTATGAATCCCACTCTCTTAAAAGCTTTAATGCTTAGTGCTATCACCATGACCGGCTGTTTTGCTTTAATCGGTTTACAAGTACTACCTGCTAATCCAACCATGGATGTCCTTGCTACTTTAGTGGCAATGATGGTTGCTTCGCTTAGCCTGTATTACGTTTACCTTGAGCATCATGCTGCCATGGATGAGGAATATCAGCTAACCACCTCGTTAACCAACGAGATCTTTGCTGACAGCTCTCAACAACTAAGCAGACATATAATAAGTGAGGGGATCCAAAACGTGCTAAGCACCCAACCCAACCACTTGCTCCGGATCCAAGCCCTACAGTACTATAAAAAAGATCGGCTTGCATTGGATCACCTACTCAGGTCACTTATCCAGGGAAGACAAGACATTGATATTCTTGCCGACTCAGGATTAAATTGGTGCCCAGAATATCTTACGCATAACGGCTCTGTCTCTGGGCCAGCACGCTAAGATCTCAACCTTCTGCCTTTTTGGCAGAAGGCCCTTGCTACTTCCAACACTTTATATTTCAATCAGCCTCCTGTTTTTTTCCTAAATTTCCTCTAAACTTAAGTGAGACGAGGAGCCTTACCCCTACTATTATGACAAGAAATCAAAAAGCTCACGATATCGCGGTGATTCGCAAAACTTTAGAGCCTATTAACCAGCCGCATCAAGACTCGCAATATTATTTAAATCGCGAGCTTAGCTTATTACAATTTAACAGTCGCATTTTGGAGCTTGCTCTAGATAAGCGCCTACCTCTGTTAGAGCGCTTAAAATTCTTATTCATTTGCTGTAAAAATCTTGATGAGTTTTTTGAAATCCGTGTCGCACAACTCAAAGAGCAGATCGCCTTAAATCGCCTAGAGCCTGGTATCGATGATTTACCTCCAGATCAATCCCTTAAGCAAATCAGTGAATGCGTTCATGATTTGGTCCAAAAGCAATATGATGTCTACAATCATTTCTTTCTCCGCGAACTCGAAGAGATTGGTATCACGATCTTAGAGCCCAAAGCTTGGACTGAGGCACAAACGACGTGGCTTAGAAAATATTTCAAACGAAAAATACAACCCATTTTAACCCCCATCGGATTAGATTTATCTCACCCGTTTCCAAGACTCATCAATAAAAGTTTAAACTTCATCGTCTCTCTTGATGGGGTTGATGTCTTTGGTCGTAACAGTGGTCTTGCTATCATCCAAGCACCGAGGGTTATTCCTCGAATATTACAATTGCCTCAAAGCATATGTGAAGGCACCCAAATGGTGCTTCTTAGTCAGCTTCTTGAAAAATTTATCGCTGGTATTTTTCCAGGCATGATCGTCAAAGGCTGTTACCAATTTAGACTAACAAGAAACAGTGATGTTTTTTTAGCCGCAGATGGTATTGAAGACTTACCCAGAGCCCTGCAAGGCGAATTACTTTCAAAACGATATGGCCGCGCAGTACGACTCGAAATAGATAAAGCTTGCCCACACGATATTCAACAATTTTTGCAAAAACAATTTGACCTCAAGAGCGACGAAATTTACGCTATCGATGGGCCCATTAATTTAGCAAAACTCATGCCTTTATATAATGTAAGAGGCTTTAAAGACCATAAGTTTAAACCTTTCACGCCTCATAAGCCTAAGCATTTAACCAAATACTCAAAAACGTTTAAAGCCATTGACGAAAATGATATTCTCATGCATCACCCATACCAGTCTTTTAGACCGGTTATTGATTTCGTCAAACAAGCTGCAAAAGATCCAGATGTCTTAGCCATCAAGCAAACCCTTTATCGAACAGGGTTAGAGTCAGCCACTGTTCAGTCTTTGATTGAAGCAGCTAAGCAAGGCAAAGAGGTCACGGCAGTGATTGAGTTACAAGCTAGATTTGATGAAGCAGATAATATTGAGCTTGCTAATCGGTTGCAAGCTGCTGGCGTTCTCGTCGTCTATGGAATCTTTGGATTTAAAACGCACGCCAAAATGACGCTCATTGTTCGCAAGGAAGCAGATAAGTTAAAAAAATATGCCCATCTAGGCACCGGCAATTACCATAACAAAAATGCTGAAACTTATACTGACTACAGTCTTTTAACGGCTGACAAAGATATTTGCAACGATGTTCATAAAGTTTTCTTACAACTTACTGGCATGGGAAAGGCATTTCGATTAAAACGATTAATCCAATCTCCCTTTGTGTTGCAAACGAAACTATTAGAATGGATAAATACAGAAATAGAGCATGCATCCCAAGGGCAAGACGCTCATATTATCATTAAAATTAATGCTTTAACTTGCCCTAAAATGATACAAGCGCTCTATAAGGCGAGTTGTGAAGGCGTTAAAATTGAGTTAATCGTCCGTGGTATATGTTGCTTAAGACCTGGGCTCCCTGGCATATCTGAAAATATCAAAGTCTACTCTATTGTGGGTCGATTCTTAGAGCATTCGCGAATCTACTACTTTAAGAACGCTGACAAGCCAAGGCTCTATTGCGCCAGTGCTGACTGGATGGAAAGAAATTTTAAACATAGAATCGAGGTCGCTTACCCTATCTTAGATCCAAAATTAGCTGAAATCGTCAAACAAGATGGCTTACTAACCTATTTATCTGACAACCACTTTGCATGGCAACTACAAGCAGATGGCCAATATAAGCGGCTCATGCCAGCGCATGATGGCCAGCTCAAATCTGCTCAAGACATTATTTTGAATAAGTTTAGGGATAAGATATAAATTTAGGGTTTTCATAATCTATTGAATTTAAATGGTTTTTAGATGAACATCTTGAAATAAAAGTTAGTTTTATTAAGAAATATCATTTTAAACTTCCCTATCGCTTGCAATTAAGAGAGAATATGGGTTAAATACTTGTCCCAGAGACAAACCTTTCATTTCGCTATCCATTTATCATTAACTATGCTCAGGAGTTTAGCCACTATGAGTGAAAATATTGCTATCGTTTCAGACGACTCATTTGAACAAGATGTTCTTAACTCAGATACACCTGTGCTTGTTGATTTTTGGGCAGAATGGTGTGGGCCGTGCAAAATGATTGCACCTATTCTCGAAGAGATAGCAACTAGCTACATCGGTAAAGTCAAAATTGCAAAAATAAACATTGACGATAACTCTAATACACCACAAAAATTTGGTGTTAGAGGCATACCAACGCTTATGCTATTTAAAGGCGGAGAATTAGAGGCAACAAAGGTTGGCTCCATCTCTAAATCACAACTGGCAGCTTTCCTAGATAGCAACCTATAATTTACTTATTACCTTGAGCCACTCACCATGAAAGGCGAAAAACTATCAAACTCACCGACCCAATCATTGAAGCTCAGAGCGTTTAAGGCCTCTAAGCTCTCAAGTGTTGTATGGGGAGTTCGTTAGGTGGCATATCTTCTAACTTTTTCTCCCGCGGTGTAACATTGGAAAACCAACAAGTCATATCTAAAAAGAAAGCTCCTTCATCCATCAAAAAAGACAAAACAACTGAAGCTATGAATCTAACAGAACTTAAAAATTTACCTGTCCCTAAATTGATCGACAAAGCCGCAGAAATGGGCCTTGAAAACACTCAACGGATGCGCAAGCAAGATCTTATCTTTGCCATCCTTAAAGGTCATGCTCGCAATGGCGAAGATATTTGTGGTGATGGTGTTTTAGAGCTACTACAAGATGGCTTCGGCTTCTTACGCTCTGCTCGCACTTCCTACTTACCTGGGCCAGATGATATCTATGTTTCACCTAGCCAAATTCGTCGTTTTGGTCTTCGAACCGGTGATACAGTCTCAGGCAAGATTAGACCCCCTAAAGATGGTGAGCGCTATTTTGCCCTTCTTAAGGTCAATGAAATCAATCATGAGCCACCTGATTCAACCCGATCTAAGATTTTATTTGAAAACTTGACACCTCTTCATCCTGAAGAGCGCCTCACCATGGAAATTGGTAACGGCTCTACAGAAGATATTACCGCTAGGGTGATTGATCTTGTCTCACCAACAGGGATGGGTCAACGCGGCCTCATCGTCTCACCTCCTAAAGCTGGTAAGACTATGATGCTACAAAACATTGCTCATTCTATCTCACAAAACCATCCTGATTGTCATTTAATGGTTTTACTCATTGATGAGCGCCCTGAAGAAGTCACAGAAATGGAGCGCTCCGTTCAAGGTGAGGTGATAGCCAGTACCTTTGATGAACCTGCTAGTAGGCATGTTCAGGTTGCTGAAATGGTCATTGAGAAGGCAAAACGTTTAGTTGAACATAAGCAAAATGTTGTCATTTTACTAGACTCCATCACTCGACTCGCAAGAGCTTATAACACCATCATGCCTCATTCTGGCAAGGTCTTAACCGGTGGTGTTGATGCTGCAGCCCTACAGCGCCCTAAACGCTTTTTTGGTGCTGCTCGTAATATCGAAGAAGGTGGTAGTTTAACTATTTTAGCAACGGCTTTGATTGATACCGGCTCTAAAATGGATGAAGTTATCTACGAAGAATTCAAAGGAACTGGTAATCTAGAGCTTCATCTTGATAGACGCATTGCTGAGAAGCGTGTTTATCCTGCGATTAATATTAAGCGCTCTGGTACACGCCGTGAAGAAAAACTCATGTCGGCAGAGCAGCTCCAAAAAGTTTGGATTTTGCGCAAACTTCTTCACTCTATGGATGAAATTGCTGCTGCTGAGTTCTTACTTGAGCGTTTACCTATGGCCAAGACCAACGAAGAATTCTTCGAGTCTATGAAGCGAGGCTAAACCTCCCAGGATAAGTCACGCTTTAAACGGTGCGACTTATCCTATCTTAACCCTACCATGTAGTTCATCCTTAGATATGCCACTTAAAACTTATCAGATCACAAATCAGAAATCTTTTTCAAAACATATTTGCCAATTTTCTCTAAGCCCGTTAGAAGGCACGGAGCCTTTAACAATCATACCCGGCCAATACGTTTATATTTATCTCAATGCTTCTGAAAAAGCACCTTTTTCTGTAGCTGGCATTCATCATGGTATTTTAGAGTTCCACCTTAAACATACCCCTGATAACGAAATAGCAACAAAATTTTTTGACAAATTACAATCCCAAGAAACACTGCAACTATCAGAGCCTATGGGTCACTGCCTTTGTTCTGAAAATGAAGAAAGGCCTTTGGTCTTTATAGCCGGCGGCACAGGCATAGCCCCTCACAAAGCCATCTTAGATGACATTCTTTCTCACAAAGATCACCCTCCCATCACTCTATACTGGGGGGTAAGCAGCCTTGAAGAATACTATTTGAAAGATTGGTTTGAACAGTTAGAGAGAAGATCAAATCGTATTAAAACAACATTGGTACTATCTAACCCCGGCAAGCTCTGGGAAGGCGCATCTGGACTTGTACATCAAACTTTGTATGAAGATCTCAGGCACGAGCTAAAAGATTGTTTAACGCTGGCCAGCGGCCCTTACCCCATGATTATGGCAATCAAGCAGGTCTTTGAAGACAACAACTGGCCTCTAAAAAATTTATTGTCTGACATGCTTGAAAAGATACCTTAGAAACAAATCGCAACAACCAGCACCTTGCTCAATCAATCCGGTCTAATCTCTTCAATCATTTACTATCGTTATTTGCTCATAGGCACCATGGCCTTTCTTGCCCCATAGAGCCTCGCTCAGGTCCAGCAAATAGGTAAATTAGAAGACTCTCCATGCCAACTGATACTCAAAGCTGTTACCGCAATGAGTCATTGTGTCGACTTCTAGAAACTCTGACTTTTCACATATCAATGAGAAAATTGAAGAGAGATATTCCTCCTTTAAAAGCTAATAGGTTCTCGTCAAAGGAATAATCAAAGTTTCATCTTGATAGGATGTCTTCCCGGTTTTAGTGTCATACCCCTCCGGGTATACCTAAAACATGAGACTTTACATGCTGTTGCACGTTATTTTTGCGGAACTATTTTGCTCTGAGCACTATCCAAGGAGAAACAAGCATTAGATTTGTTTAATTTTTCCAAATAATACTAATGTTTTCCAAATTAGCTAATGATAGATCTACATGGGGCCTACATGAGTAGACAAACAAGAACTCACAAGAAAGAGCAGCTAGCAAGTCTTGCTCAAGAGTCAACAAAAATGATTTTGGATGTAAATAAAGCACTTCTGTCAGGTCAATATAGGACTCAAGATAGGAAACTTATTGAGACTAATGTTGCGCGAATGGTTTCAGCTCCTTTTTTTACTGATACTGTGCTTGATCAAATCCTTGAATCTACCGAGAAGCTTGATGATAGTATTGTCGTCATTCTAGAGCAGAGGCTACTAGCCAATTATATCAAAGAAAGCCTGCTCAACCTTGCTTCCAACCATGCGGACAAAGATTCAATACCTTCTGATAATTTTGCGCAGATTGTTAAAATTCATGCGGGTTTATCTGCTCGATACAAAAACTTTCCAACGCTTGTCGAGATACTGTCAGAAACATATATGACCAAAGATTTTAAGGAAGTTCCAGTGATCGAAGCTTTAGTTCAAAGCCAAAATAAATTTTTATTTAGTAAGATTATAGAGCTGACCAAACACGCCAGAGATGAAAATTTTAAGTGGCTTTCATCTTTTAACCTAGATACTTTTGATTGGCCTATTAAAATCGTACCTGAAGAATCATCACTGCTTCACGCGTCAGAGATGGTTGATAGTACGATGACTAGCAGCGCTCGCAACTCAACCTCCCCAGCTAGTTCGAGACTAGGACATAGCCCGAGGCTTAGCTCTGCTTCCATAAGAAATAATGCAGATGTTTTTCTAGCTGCAATGAACAACCAAAACCCCAATCACGGTCGCTACGCTCTGTTAAGAAACCAACAAGTAACTGCTTCAAATCAAGCGCCATTGGCCACTGACGCTTCAACCATTACCAGCAAGACAAAGCGAAAATATATGCCTGGTGATTTAAAATTGTTAGAGCAAGCCATAAGAGAAAACCGCCACGAATATATGATTGAATTATTAAAAAGTATACCAATCAACAAATTAAATTTACCAAATAAGCATGGAAAAACAATTTTTTACATGGCTTTAGAAATGAACAATACAACTGCTATCAATGCTATCGTTGATACATTTTTAGAAGAGAAAGCCGCAATCAACGTTCTTGGTCCGGACAACAAATCAATTTTTGAAGCGATGACTAATGAGATAAATAGTGACACTCTAAGCAAAAGGTTGCTGGATGCTGTGCTGCGTGACTACAGGACTTACCAGTGTGGAGACGCTCTTACATTTTCTAGTATGATCCCGGATAGCGCTGATAAGCAAGAAATTTTGGCAAGAAAACCACTCAATGACAAATATTTACAAGCTAATTCCATACAGCCTATAAAAGGAGGTAGGTTTACTAGAGGACAAATTGAGAGTGCCGCTAAGTCTGTTGATGAGTCAAAAGCAGCTGTTTGTACAACTTTTGCATTATCTGCTGCAAATAGACTTCTAATTCTTTTTCCGAATGAAAGAGTAGAGATTGTTGCTCACAATCACAATCGTGAAAGTCATGTCTATGTCCTTATGAATAGAGCAGGCAATAAATTTGATGGTTTAAATTTGGATTTAAAAGACGGCGATGAGGAGCGCATTTTGATAGATCTAGATGAAATCATCAATACAGCCAAAGGGGAAATGAAAAAAGGGTTTGTTGTGGATCCTTGGTTATTAAGCTTGGGGCATTCTTCAGCGTCATATGGCATTGAAGATTATATGGCGTCTGAGTTAACTCAATTTCTTTTACAAAGAGAGTGCCGTTTTGACTCAAAGGCTAATAAGCCTGAAGTTAGACATAAGCCCAGATGAAAACCATCCCAGGCGCAGTGTATCAATCCAACCTATCGATGCAACACTCATCATCATCATTTAATTAAATGAGCGATATCCACATGGATGTAATCTCGCTAGTGCTAAGTTTTTATGTTCATATGAGAATGATAATACCCTCTTAGGGTATTGCTAACGCAAAAAAATTATCTGGCTGCAACATAGAATGGTATAACAACGTAGATAAGACAAAAGGAGCTAATCCTTCCAATAGTTTTCTATCGTAATTTGTCCAGGCTGCTTCATTGTCGAGACGCTTAAACCAGCCTCTACCAACATATTTTTGGTATCTAGGACCATATGCGGGTTACCACAAAGCATGGTTGATGCGCGATCCGGATCCAAACTTAACCCAACTTTATCGCAGAGCCGACCATCTTCAATGGCTGTTGTGATTCGACCATGAATAGCCCCTGGCGCGCTTTCTCTTGAGGTTAAAGGTACGTATTGAAATTGAGCTGGATAAGCTTCTTTAAACTGATGGATCGTTTCTTGATGGCTAAGCTCTTCGCTTAGTCGTACTGAGTGTGCCAAAACGATGTTTTTAAATCTTGCCCATGGCGCACTTGTTTTTAAAATAGAAAGGAAAACTCCAATCGCTGTTCCTGTCGCAAAACACCAAAGTGTATCTGCATCTTGAACTTGATTCAAAGTAAAAATCCCAGCGCCTTTTTTAGCGATCCAAATTGGATCATCTGCTTTTAAATCAATAAGTTTTGATGTCAGTAACCCACCAGGCACATGGATATAATAAAATTCTTTAATAGGATCATCAGGCGCATTCACAAAAGAATAAGGCCTAGGTACTTTTTTATCATCAATATCTAGCGCAATTCTACAAAATTGTCCAGCTGTAAAAGGTGCAACCTCACCTTCTATGAAAATTGAAAAAAGGGATGATGTCCACTGCTTTTGTCGAATAACTCGACCTTCATTCCATATCGTCATGACTACTCTGTGATGGTTTATGCTCTAATAAATTGTCTGGCGAGGTGCTCTGATGGTGGGAGGCTTCTAACATTCCTTTGCGAAAACACTCAGCACTTAAGGCAGGTTTATCCATCTTTTCATAGATAATCCCTAGCGCAGCATAGGCTTCGACTTTCTTTTCTACTTGAAGACAAGCTTCCAGATATCTCTGCGCCTTGCCCCAGAGCTCATTTTGCGCTGCAAGCCTCCCGCATGTCAAGAGTAACCCGGCACTTTCTGAGTGGCTTTTCAGCCATCCTTCTGCAAGACTTAAATTCTTTGTTGGATTACTTGACTTAAAGTTTCCAAACAAAATAATCAAAGATTCATCCCACTGCTTCTTAAGACAATATTTAATAACCGCCTCAGCTTCGCTTTTATGATTTGAGAATATCAAATGTTGAGCATAGACAAACACAATCTGTGGTGAAATATGTAAATATTTGGGCATTTTTTGCCACAAAGCTTTGATACTTTCAATGTCTTGAGTCAAACTAGCTTTCAACTGTTCAATATAAGCCATTTCTTCCAAGCTTCTTCTTTCTAATTGAGTAATCACATTCTGCCGCTCTAACAAAGGCAATAGCTCAATTAAGTGAGGCCAATCTTTTAATTGTAAATACAAAGTCTTCATTAATTTAAGGATATGAGGATGTTTTGGTGATACCGTTCGCAAATGTTTTAAAGTTGCGAGGCTTTGCTCAAACTGGCCATGACTCAACTGTAACTTAGCTTGTGTCAACCCTACCGCGACATCTTTATCCGAGGTTAATTCATGAGCTAAGGCTAAATATTCATCTCTTTGTTGTAAAAGTCCTTGCTCACTTGCAGCTTTAGCTGCAGATAAATAATTAATGAGTGGTAGATGAGCACCCTTAGTGCCCTGTATTAAAAGGTTTTCTGCTTGCGCCCAGTGACCCTGCGCCAATTCGACCAGGCCTAAATGTGTTTTATTTTGAGATTTTTTTGCTCTTCTTTTTTCTCTCATGCTTTTTGTCCAAGCAGGTATCTGAAAGAATCCAGCAAGTAGTCTTAAAATAAAATACAAAGCTCCAAATGTGATAAGCGCTATAGCGCCACCAACAAATAAACTCATTTCATAGCTTTTACCGCCAAAAGCTATCATGACCATGCCTTGCTCATCACGTAAATGAAGGCCAAGCCATATGCCACCTGCTAATAATAAGCAAAGGACAATTAACCTAATCATAGGATGTGTCTCCATCTTCTGAGGGTAGCTCGGGCTCAGCAGACTCGCTGTCTAAAGGTATCTCTTCGATAGCTGCTTCTGGTGGTGGTGCCACTGTGGGCTCAGCTGGTAAGCTCTGAGGCAAAGCGCTTGATTGTACAGGTGCTTGATAGCCCATTTCTTTTTTTCTAATCAAGCTATCCATGCTCATCAACGATGCTGAGATATCTGGTAGCTCAAAACTAATGGGCGCTTGCTTCAAGCCCTCTATGTCTTTCATAACACTTGCTCGCTGAGCATTATCAACAAAAAATTTCTCAACCCATGCTTTTAAATCTTCTAAGCTGCCCTCAAAAATCATTTGATTTTTATGGGTTGCAGCCCATCTGGCTTGCTCTACTAGTAGCTGCATCGTCGCAAGCAATTGGGCTTGCTCTTTATTAGAAATCACCAAACTAAATTCTTCTAGCTTGAAATCTCTAACTTTGACTAACCCTTTAACTTCTTGCCAGGATTGGTTTAAAGAGTCCTTCCATGTAGCACTGCTAGAATCAGAAGTCTTTGATGTGCTCTCTTGAGAAGCTGAAGTTGAATCTAAAAATTGTGGTCTCTTATCTGGATCTTCCAGACTAAAAAAGGTCAATTGTGCAAGTTGCTGGCTTAATGCGCCAAGCTGCACCCAAATCCCTTGTGTATCAGGTAGTGCTATAGCTCTTAACACCGATAAATCATGCGCAATGGCTTGTCTCGCTTTTAATGTTTCGGGAGATGCCATTTCTTGCAAACGAAAATCCGCTGATTGCAAAAGTGTCATTGCTGTAGAAACATCGCCAAACGCTTGCAGTCGCTCTATCGCCATGACTATTAAATATCTTGCTTCATGAGATTTCCAATCTTGCTCTCCGCCTATTTGGTTGATACGGCTGCTTTGAGCTTGTATGTCTTGATTTAATTTTGAAACTTGGCTGGAGGTGTCGACTTTGAGCGATTCTTGTCCTTGAGAGATCCCAATTAGTTTATCACTTACCCCACTCATTTTTGTTTCGAGCGTTGTCAATGTGTTTTGGAGCTGCTTGTTTTGCTCTTGACCTTGATATACGAAATAGCCTAAAGCTGCGACAGCGACTAATGCTAGAGCGCCAAGGGCATTCCCGACTGAGGAGCTACCACCTGAGCCTTCATCATTATCTAATGAAATGTTTTCTTGTGACTTAGATGATTTGGGTGGCGTCATAGTTTCCTCTTTTTTTGACTCTACTTGATACTTAGTAACCTTGTCTTCTGTGGATAGACTAGACTTATTTTTGGGATAAAGGGTGCCTTCATCCACCAAATCCATCCCCACAGGATTTGCAACCACTTCATGGCCACAATTAGGAGCAATTTCTGATTCCAGAGAGCCGTCTTTTTTAGGCCTTGAACTAACAATAATCCTCGGCTTTGGCTTCGCATCGTTCGGTCCAGATCCGTGTACATCCTTAGTCATTTTATTCCCTACAAACAAAATTTGTGCAACGCGGCTATATTTTTGCTTTACTTATCCAAGAGTACCAAATTATCAATCAAATTGTGATCACTAAGTCTATGAATTTTGGTGATTTACTGTGCAAGAGAACAGTGTTTACATTGTGATTTAGATAACTTAGAATGAGAAGTAGTTTAATAACGTTACATATAAGAGAGAGGCTTTATTATGAGTACAAGTGGCCCCCAAGATAAAGGTAAAGATAGAAAAGACGATGGAGCTTCTAGTAGCGCAGGCGGCCCTCCTCCTCCTCCTCCCTCTAGTGGCGCTCCCCCACCTCCACCACCAATGGGCATTGTGCTTTCTGGTGAATTTCTAGCAAAGCAAAAAGAGCTAGAGCAAGAAATGGTCAGGATTGCAAAAATTCCGGACCCTAAAGTGCAAAGAACAGAACAAAATAGGTTAAATGCTCATGCACTCAATGAGTTTTCAGTTTCCGCAGGAGAATTTGACTGCAGAGAAGTCGCTAGTTGGAACCCAAAAAATCACACTCCCAATTATACTCCTGCCAAACGTGTTAAAGGTGATATCGCCTCCTTTATTGCTCAGACTCTGGCCCTTCTTCCATATCTCCAATTAGCTGAACTAGACGAGTATGGAAAATACAATACCGTCATTGATCGACTTGAATCAGGACGTGTCACTAACAAAGATTTAGTTGATCTCAACGCCGCAGCAATTGTTGAAGAAGATAGGCTAAAGAAATTAGTAGATGACATAAGTGCTAGAATCAACAACTTCACCGAGCTTCACCAGACAGCTATAACAGATATAGATAAAGGCATAGCAGACAATAATCGACTCTTAGACGAAGGAAATTTTCTAGATGCTCAGGAACAAGCTGACATTGAAGCAGACTTACGAGCTCTTGATGAAAAGCGACGATACCTAGAAGAAAATCTCGCTCTAAACCTTGAGCCTTTAACGGAGGGGCTGACTGATTCTTTAGAGCGCCTTAAAGCTGTCGCACAACTTAAAGAGAAAATAAGTGGTGCAAGAAAACCTTTTCTAGAAGTTGCAAAAGCAGCTCCTCGCAAAATTAGTACTGGACAAAAAGCTAAGCAGTCTAATGATGATAATGCAGTACAACTAGCTCGTGCAGATTTTGATGATAACATTTGGGAGACTACAATTTTTGTGGGTTACAGACTGGAAAATGCTAGAAGGTTTGTAACGCTTGAAACCGAGTTGGGTGAACACCTTAGCGATGAGGAAGTCTTCAGTCGCCTTAAAAAGATGGCAAACCCTGTTGGCATGGCAAAGCATGAGCCTGTTGGAGCCATAGCGCTTATTGCTATCGCCTCGGGACATTTAAGACAAAACAAAGAAGGTGGTGTCAATCTTATGAACCCCCTTGGTGGTAGTCTAAGTGTTGACAAAAGCAAAGAAAGAAGGCGTGATGCTCTTTATCAGAGACTAATTGACCAAAATCCAAAATATGAGATAAAGCCAATGGCGAATGTGGGAGCCAGCGCAAGTGCTGATGCTTCTGTCATGCCAAGCCTTGATGATATTTTACAAGCCAATAGAGATGTGTCTCAAGTTGGTAGTGGTCCAAGGCCTAGCGATGTGGGTGTTCCAGTCGAAGCAATGTCGTCGAGCTCTCATATGGGTGAGCTTAGAACCAGAGTAAGAGATCGAGCCAAAGCAGAAGCTTCCGATTCACCACTCCCTGCACAAGGGCTTGCCAATAGACGAGATGGTGCAGAGATTCATGAGGCCATTCAACGCTATAGAGATGAAAGAGAGCTTGAAGGTGGAGGCCGCGTCTTGACGGAAGAAGACTTAAGACCACGCAATCAAGCCGCACTTGATGCGGGACAAAAACAAGTCGCAAAAGCTTTGACTGAAGATCCACAAAACCCTCTTGAAGCAGCCTTGCAACACGCTATTCTTTCTTCTATCCTTAAAGGCGAATTTGTCAGTGAAGACTTAAAAGCTATGGCTAAAGAAAGGCTAGTGATTATTGCCGAGAGTCAGCAAGCTGTGATTCATGAGCAAGCACAAAGGATTGAGGTTTTAGAAACGCCTGCTAATATTCTATCCAGGATACAAAGCGCAGGAGATGTCGAAGGTGCTCTTGCAGAAGCGCTTCGAACCTTTCAAATCAAAAACGAAAGAGATCCAACCCTGCTCGATGTAAACAAAATGAAAAGGAGCCTAGATAGAAACCAACAAAGGCTGTTGACTAGACCAGACGTAGATCGCGCCCTTTCTCATTTGACCCCGCTACAAGAAGTACTTGCTGGTAACTCTGCAGCATCAAGAGCGAATCCAAGAAAAAAATAATCATCCTCAATAAAGATGTGCCAGCAAAAGCTGGCACACCTTTCTATTTTTTAAACCCAATCAGCTTGATAAAAAAGACCCGCCATGAACATATGGCTGCCTTTTGGCTTCGCTGTATAAACATGAGATGAGTTTGATGGCGTTGCGACAACATCACCAGGCACACCAATATCTAGTCCAGGATAAACCGAAGCATCTAATTTAGATGTACTTTCATAGATATACATTAAACGCCCACCAAAGTTTGGTAAAATCTTATGGCTAATACCTACGCCATAGCGGCCAACGGCATGCCTATCACTTTTCCAAAATACGGGACGGTTTGCTGAGTTTCCATCTTGATTTAGTAGTGTTGAGTAATGCATTCTAGACCAATTAGCCCCTAAAGTTGCAAACACTTCAGTAGCTTCATTAAAGGGGTATTTAAGAATTAAGCTAAGCGTAAAACCATTACTATAAACATCTGACTCATAAGCTCTGTCATTAACACCTGGGCCAGAAGCAGAAACCCACCCTAAAACAGGAGCCGGAAGAAAATCTGTATAAAATGAATTTCTCTCTTTATGGTACATATGCTCGTAGCCAGCCTCAATACCAACAAATTGGTGTAAATTAACACCAACATTGAAATTAGCAACCGGATGATTTGAGCTAAAATGCTCATCACCAAAACCAGTTTCCCAGCTTAAGTTTTGAGCGCCTACATCAACGCCAAGATATCTTTTGAAAAACCAATCGCGCTGACTTGCTTGGACGACTA
>CAYGPI010000012.1:0-35641 GCA_964351745.1 uncultured Francisellaceae bacterium | reverse complement strand
ACCCGGGCGCCCTTCGCCCCAAGGCGAATCCCAGCATGGCTCACCTGGCTTAGATTTTTTCCATAAGACAAAATCAAGTGGGTTCTCTTTAGCTTCTTGAATATCGACTCGAACTCCGGCTTGCAGATCTTCTAGATTTTTATTCGCTAATTGGCCATACGTTTCAAACTTATCGACACGATAAAAAAGATCACCATTAAGACCAACGTAAGCGAGTTCCTTTTTAACCAAGGCCTCACACATATCGATAATCTGACTAATATGCATGGTCGCTCTAGGCTCTGCATTAGGACGCAAGACACCTAGTCTGGCTTCATCTTCTATCATGGCCTCAATAAAACGCTCCGTCAGCTCGCCATAAGGCTCATGATTGTCTTGGGCTCGCTTGATGATTTTATCGTCAATATCAGTGATATTACGGACATAATTAACATCCCAGCCAGTGGATCTTAAAAATCGAGCAGCCATATCAAAAGCCACAAATACGCGCGCATGGCCAAGGTGACAATAATCGTAGACCGTAATGCCGCACACATAAAGATCGATTTTACCAGGATTAATCGGTTTAAAAATCTCTTTTTCTCGAGACATTGTATTATAAATTTTTAACATTTTTATATTCTTTCTTATCTATGACGATGACTTCGCATTTTCTAATTTTCTTAAAATAGCGTCTTGGCCTAATAGCTCAAACAACTCAGGCATTTGTGGGCCAAAGGTGACTCCGCTGATGGCGACCCTCATGGGCATAAATAAAGCTTTACCTTTAACACCCTCTTGCTCTTTAATCGAATTAAACACTGCTTTGTGATCAAGGCCGTGAGATTTAACAGCTTCTATGGCGGCAATAAAATAAGATTCACCTGCTGCCTTCAAGACGCCATCATCCTCAACCTTGCCATCAAACAAACGCTCAATCCAATCCTGCACATCTTGTAAGACCAAAACGTTTTCACGGATCGTTTTAACAAAAAGCGATTTCTTTTCATCTGGTATTTGGTGACCCATCGTTTCAGTCATCCAGTCACTGATTTCATCATCTGATTGTTGCATGATGACTTCTTTTTGCCAGTGGCTTAATTGTGCCAAATCAAAACGTGACGGCGATTTCGAAATCTTATTTAAATCAAATGCGGCACTTAATTGCTCTAAAGATAACAGTTTATCTTCTTCATAATGATGACCTATCCTAGCCAAATAATTAGCTATCGTTAGCGGAAAGTAACCTTGTTTCTTCAAGTCAATCACAGACTGCGAGCCATTACGCTTAGAAAGTGGCTTACCATCTGAGCCCAAAATTAAAGATGAATGCGCATACTCGGGCGCTCTAAGAGCCAAAGTCTTTAAAATGGCTAGCTGGCGAGGTGTGTTGGTTAAATGATCGTCCCCACGAATCACATGAGTGACTCCCATCAAAGAATCATCCACGGCGTTGCAAAACATAAAAGACGCGGTGCCATCATTTTTTTTGACAATAAAATCACCGATATCTTGCGACTTAAAGACTTTAAGACCTTGAACCAGATCTGTGTACTCGATGGTTTCAACATCTGGTATTTTAAAGCGCAAAGCTGGTTTTAGCCCCTCGTTTATCTTGCTTTCAATTTGTTCTGGGGTTAAATGCCTGCAAGTCCCTTCATAGCGTGGAGGATGGCCCGCTCTGATTTGGGCCTTACGAGCTAGCTCTAATGTTTTTTCTGAACAAAAACACCAGTAAGCCTGTTTATTATCAAGCATCTGCTGGTAGTAGTCTTCATAGATCTCGCCACGTTGGCTTTGAAAATATGGCGCATCCGGGCCTTCAACATTTGGGCCTTCTTGCCACGTGATACCCAGCCACCCTAAATCTTGGTATAGCTGTTCGCAATAAGTCTCTTTTGAGCGAGCTAAATCCGTATCTTCAATTCGAAGTAAAAACTGACCTTGAGGTGGCTGGCATGCTGATTTTCCGTACAAAAAGCTAAAAAGCGCTGTGCGCAGATTGCCAATATGGATGTACCCTGTCGGACTTGGAGTAAATCTTGATTTGATCATGGTCATGAGTTAGAAAACCTATTTTTTACGATAATAAGGCCTAGCGAGAAGCGGCACCTCATGGTAACCTAGCGCCACTTATAATTGATAGGCTAAAAACAGATGATAATACTACATACAAACCACGGCGACATCACTATTGAGTTAGATTCTGAAAAAGCACCTAAAACAGTAGAGAATTTTCTTGATTATGTGAATTCTGATTTCTATAAAGATACTATTTTTCATAGAGTTATCGATGGTTTCATGATTCAAGGTGGTGGGTTCACCAAAGAAATGTCTCAAAAAGACTCTAAAGATCCTATTGAAAACGAAGCGAGCAACAAGCTAAGTAATAAAAAAGGCACCATTAGCATGGCTAGAACCATGGATCCACATTCTGCCAGCTCACAATTTTTTATCAATGTCGCAGATAATGACTTCTTAGATTTTCAAGATGAGTCTACTCAGGGCTGGGGATACTGCGTTTTTGGCAAGGTAACTGACGGTCTTGATGTGATTGATAAAATTGCAAAAGTAGACACAACGACGAAAAACGGCCATGAAAATGTCCCAACCGAAGAAATTGTGATTGAGCAGGTTGAAGTTGTTGAAGGGTAATACCTACTTCATTTCAGACTGCCATTTAAGTGCAGACAGAGCCGAAACGCTACAACTGTTTGAGCAATTCATTCGGAGTATTCACGGAGCTGATGCACTTTTTATTCTTGGAGACTTGTTTGATGTTTGGGTTGGTGATGATCACGAAACTCAAGCAAGTTTTCTTGTTCAAAACGCACTATCTGAACTTAGAAAACAAGGCACTCAAATTTTCTTTTTGGCTGGAAATCGTGATTTCTTAGTCGGGAAAAAGTTTTCGAAGGCTGTAGGCTGGCAAGTACTGCCAGATTATCAAACAATCACACATTACAATCACACCTTGCTTGTGTGTCATGGCGACACCTTATGCACCGATGATGTGGCCTACCAAAAATTTAGAAGATTTGTCAGAAACCCTCTCATTTTATTTTTTTATCGCAACCTTCCTCTCAGGTACAGAACAAAAATTGCTGACAAGCTTCGCGCACAAAGTAAAACATATCAATCCCAAGTCAATCCAAGTATCACCGATGTCAATGAAAATGCTGTAGAAAGCAGCTTAAAAGATTTTCAAGTCCCAACCATCATTCATGGGCACACTCATCGAGCCAAGCATCACACCATGCCATTTGGCGAACGTTTTGTTTTAGGTGACTGGCACCCCACATCAGCAGTGCTCCTTCAGCTCACAGCAAAAGGACCCTGCTTGATTGACTACCAAGGGGCTCTAGATCATGGTGAGCAAAAAAAAATCAAGAATTGTCTTTAGAAATCTGAGAAGGAAGTTTAACTTGTTCACTCACTTGCTTAGGTGCGGTATCTGCCTGAGCTGCAACTTCTACTTTAGGTGGTGGGCTATTTTTATATTTTTTATTTAACCAAAATCCAATCAATAATCCTATCCCAACAAAAATCGTCGCTCGAATAATTCTTTTCTTATTCCACACGCCAGCACGACCCCTCGATTTATTATTTTGCTCACTAAAATCAAAACGCATATAGCTATGAAACCTACTTAGTTAAATTGATCGCTCACTTCTCAACCTAGCATATCTTACCGCGAATCTCTCAGCAACTATAACCATTTTAAAGGGCGCACAACTAGAGGACTCTAAGAGATAGCTGATTCTATCCAACTTAACTCATCTTCTTTAAATCCTGCGCGTAACCTAGCCTCTTTGGCCAAGGGCTTGCGTAAATGTTGAGGCGCAAACTCAGTCACCAATTGCTTAAAAGTGTCTAAAGGTGGCTTCCCCTGCTCTTTACAAAGATAATAGAACCAATGGTTCCCAATGAGGACATGTTTTTCTTCATCACGCATAATAATTTCAAGTAAAGTCGCAGCGTTTAGATCATATTTTTTCAATTTTGCGATAATTTGAGGCGCCACATCTAAACCTCTGGCTTCTAAAAGCCTAGGCACACAACCCATGCGAGCCAAACAATCATGAGATGTCTTTTCAGCCATCTCCCATAACCCACTATGCGCTGGAAAATCGCCATAATCATAACCTAAAGTATTTAAATGAGCCCTTAGTAACGTAAAATGATAAGCCTCTTCCTTGGCAACAAGCAACCAATCTTCATAATATTTTCGCGGCATCTTTTGAAATCTCAAACAAGCATCCAGCGCAAGATTAATGGCATTAAATTCAATATGAGCAAGTGCATGCAATAAGGCCGCGCGTCCTTCTATACGACTAAAATCACGAGTTGAGCATTGATTCGCTGGCACTAAAGCAGGCTTAGAGGGACGTCCACTTTCACAAGCCGCTGGTGGCAAAAAATCATTCTCAAAAGTGACCTGCGCTCGTTCATAGCGCCAATAGAGCTCAAAAACGCCGCGTGTTTTCTCAAGATAACAAGTTAACTTGAGTAAAGCCTGAACTTGAGAGAAAAAGAAAGTTTTATTCATTATTTATGATGACTCTAAGACAATAAAAGTGATGAATGGATGCTTATTTGACCAGTCATTCCCTGGATTAGGCTTAAAATAAAAGCCATTTATATAATTTTTTATAGGAAATTAGGAAATAATTACAAAATTTGCATGATTATACCCTACTCTTAATAAGAGAGACAGTTTACTTATAGAAGAGATAACCATGGCTGAGCCTGAATTACAGGAAGTTGAAGAAATTACCCAAGCTTTAGATTACATTGCTGATCATACTTTCAGCGAAGAGCAAATCAAAATATTAACTGACTGTTTAATACCTATCAATCCAGCTATGGACTTAGATCTAATCATCGATGACTTCCCAGGCAAAAGAGGGATCATTACGCGCTTAAGAGCTATCTTACAGTTCGTTGAAAAATATCAATCTAATCAAGAGTTGATTTCGGAGTTACAAAGTGAAATGGCCTACCTGATTGCTGGGATCCAAGGTCAAACCGGCGGCCAGATCACTTTATAATGTTAAAGTATGCTTAAACGCTAAAACAAAAGCCTTGCTCATCTACATCGACTTTAATGATATCTCCAGGTTGGTATGCACCAGCAATCATTGACTTAGACAATGGATTCTCTATCTGTTGACGTATCACTCTTCTTAAAGGACGTGCCCCATAAATCGGATCGAATCCTGCCTGAGCTAGTTTCGCAAGAGCCGCGTCAGTCATCTCAAAGCCAAGGTCTCTTTGCTGTAACCTAAGGATTAAATCCTGGATCTGGATTTTACAAATGCTTTGAATATGCTCTTGAGCTAAAGCATGAAACACAACTGTTTCATCAATCCGATTGATAAATTCAGGTTTAAAATGCTGGCTAAGCATGTCTTGGATCACCTGTTTCATAACCTCATATGGCTTTGATGACATCTCTTGGATAACTTGTGCTCCGATATTTGAGGTCATGATGATCACTGTATTTTTAAAATCAACCGTTCGACCTTGACTGTCCGTTAAACGACCATCATCTAAAACCTGAAGTAAGATATTGAAAACATCTGGATGAGCCTTTTCAACCTCATCAAGTAAAATAATACTGTAAGGTCTTCTTCTCACCGCTTCTGTTAAATACCCGCCTTCTTCATAACCTACATAACCAGGAGGAGCGCCGACCAACCTGGAAACCGCATGTTTCTCCATAAATTCAGACATATCAATACGAACCATCGCATCTTCTGTGTTGAACATAAATTGTGCCAAAGCTTTACAGAGCTCTGTTTTACCAACACCCGTTGGACCTAAAAACAAGAATGATCCAATCGGTGCTTGTGGGTCGCCAAGACCAGCTCTGGAGCGACGAATCGCGTCAGCAACAACACTCAAGGCTTCATTCTGACCGATAATCCGTTGAGCCAAAGTTTGCTCCATCTGGAGCAGTTTTTCTCGCTCGCCTTCTAGCATTCGACTGACTGGAATACCTGTCCACTTAGAAACGACCTCAGCAATTTCTTCTTCGCTGACTTTATTTTTTAAAAGCGTATTTTCACTGGCATCTAATTGGCTTGCTTGTGCAAACTGCTTTTCTAACTCTGGAATTTTACCGTATTGTAGCTCAGCAAGACGAGCTAGATCTCCTGCTCGTTGCGCTGCCTCTAAAGCCGTTCTTGCTTTATCTAAAGCTTCCTTAATATTCTGAGCACCATGGACTGCTGCCTTTTCAGTTTTCCAAATTTCCTCTAATTCTGCATACTCTTTCTCAACCTTAACAATATTATCTTCTAGCTCACCTAAGCGCTTAATAGAAGCTTCATCACTTTCTTTTTTTAAAGCCTCTCGCTCAATTTTATATTTGATTAATCTACGCTCAAGTTTATCGAGAGGTTCAGGTTTTGAGTCAATCGCCATACGAATTCGGCTTGCTGCTTCATCAATTAAATCAATCGCTTTATCTGGCAACATCCTATCAGTAATATATCTTTGAGATAACGTTGCTGCGGCCACGATAGCAGGATCCGTGATTTCGACTCCATGATGCACTTCATAGCGCTCTTTAAGCCCTCTCAAAATGGCAATGGTGTCTTCAGTGCTAGGCTGATCAACCAACACTTTTTGAAAACGCCTTTCTAGAGCCGCATCTTTTTCAATAAACTGTCTATACTCATCTAACGTTGTCGCGCCAACACAATGCAATTCTCCTCTTGCTAAAGCAGGTTTAAGCATATTGCCGGCGTCCATGGCACCTTCTGCCTTACCAGCGCCAACCATAGTATGAATTTCATCAATGAAAAGAATGATTTGCCCATCCTGCTTTGACAAATCTTTTAAAACAGACTTTAAACGCTCCTCAAACTCACCACGAAATTTAGCACCCGCAATCAAAGCCCCTAGATCTAAAGATAAAACTCGCTTGTTTTGCAAGCCTTCTGGCACTTCATGATTCACAATCCTTTGTGCTAAACCTTCCACAATGGCTGTTTTACCGACACCAGGCTCACCGATTAAAACGGGATTATTTTTTGTTCGGCGCTGTAAAACCTGAATAGTACGTCGAATTTCTTCATCTCGACCAATCACAGGATCAAGTTTTCCTTGCTCTGCACGCTCGGTTAAGTCAATGGTATATTTTTCAAGAGCCTGGCGATTATCTTCTGCATTTTGATCAGAAACCACTTCACCAGCTCTAATTTTATCAATGGCTTTTTCTAACTTTTGCTTATTTAGATTACACGTTTGTAAAATTTTACCCGCATGCTGCTTATCTTCAAGTAAACTCAACAAAAATAACTCACTGGAAATAAAAGCATCCTTTCTATCTTGGGCATATTTATCAGTGATGTTAAAAAGTTTTGCCAAATCTTGAGAGATATTCATATCGCCAGTTTGCGTACCAAGAGTTGGCAGACTTTCTAGAGCTTGCTGTACTAAAGAGCGCAATTGTGCGACATCTGCCCCAGCATTTCTAAAGATATGTGTGGCTAATGAGCCATCTTGATTTAACAGCGCTGATAAGACATGGATCGGCTCAATAGCAGCATGTCCACGGCCAACGGCTAATGATTGTGCATCAGCTAAAGCTGCCTGAAATTTATTTGTAAGTTTGTCAATCCGCATTCAATCACTCCATTATTTTTAATGAATCATAGCAGCTATTACATGCTAACTCTTGATATGAATATGGGGATGATTAAAAACATTTAAAGACTCAATGCCTTTTTAGTTAATTAGCTATTAACTGCGCGCATTGATAGCTAATTTGGAAAGAAAACAAGCTTGGTAGATCTATAGGGATTTAAATATTGGAAAGATTGAGCACTTAAAACATAGAGCTCAATCTTTATCATGATATTTAGAGCTTTTTACGCGGCGTAGGAATTTTAGCCATCTCTAGATTATGCTCACGAACAGATTGACTAAAGATAGACTGAACAACATCTTTGATCCATGAGAGGAATTTCATCATTGGACCTGTCGGATCATGAAATAATTTTTCTGCAATTTTATCATGTGCTGTAATTTGAATATCACTAAAGTCATGTGATAGTTCACCTTGAGGATTCATTGAGATCCTTGATTCTAAGGTAATCGTTGCGACCGAGCCACTTTCTGGCGTATAGACAGTGCCATCAGTTAATTTTATAGAGGGTATATCAAATGATTCTCTAAAAAGGATGGATCCATCATCTTCTACTGTTATTTCTGATTTCCTATTAGCTACATCGAGTAAAATCTTATCTTCATCATTAACGACGGTGCTAAAATAATACATGATTAATAGCTCAGCAGTATTCATAAAACCACCCTGCTGAAGATACTTTGTAAGGTACGCCTGCTTAGATCTTTCTTGAGTTATTAAGTCCAAAAACTGTTGAGCATCTCGCTCTGAATTAAACTCAAAAGAATCTGAAAAAACACCAGTTGGTTTATGGCTTAAGCTTACGTAGGGAGCTCTTGTTAGATCAAAGTAAACTTGAGAAAGACTACCAGGGCTCATCTTAAATGCTTCGTCTTTGGCTTGCTCTGGCGTCATGCCCACCGCGGCCTGCAGTTGCTCTGCAAACTGCTCTTTGGCACGAAGTAAACTAATCAAATGCTTAAATTCATAGGGCATATGGACCTCCTTGAAATGAGTCAATAGCCAGTATTTAGCTAGGTAACATTATAGCGCAAAGCATCACAAGAGTCTAGGAAAAAGACTTCAAAAGCTCTTTGAAAAATTGTACAGTTGTGAAGGATCCAACAACTCAAGGAGAGAACATGAAGGTATTAAACGTTAAGCAATGCAACACTATTAGCGGCGCAATGTTAGACATTAACATGGCAGATTGCTATCAAGCCAAATCAGATGCGGTTGCTTTGTTATTAGGTCCCGATCATTATGACATTTTAGATGTGACTGATAGCTTGCACATTAGTTGCCCAATGGAATACCCAGATAAGTTCAGCGCCTTGAATGCCGCCATTGAGCCATTTATGATGAACCCAACATTGCTTTAATCTGATCGCCAAATCAGTGTGGCCATGCGGCCACACGCTGACTCTTTTCTATAAGAAAAAAACCTATCACAATCAGTGTACGTACAAAAATCGCCCCCATAAACCTGATCAACACCAAGTAAATTTAATTGAAGCTTTGCAACCTCATATAGATTGCCAAGAAAATGCCCTACTCGAGAGCTATCAGGCGTAAAAGCACTCTCCAAGCACGGCTGATCAGTCACAAAGGCCTCTCTGACCTCTGGACCAACCTGAAAAGACTGTGGTCCTATGGCTGGGCCTAACCAAGCCATTAACGGAGTCGAGCTCACTTGCCGAAGTTTAGTGACGCCTTGCTCAATAATACCCTGAGCTAACCCTCGCCACCCTCCATGTAAAGCACAAATGACGGAGCCTAACTCATCTGTTAAAACGATTGGCAAGCAATCCGCTGTTAAAACAACACAAACTTGATTCATGCTTTGTGTCCAACTGCCATCAGCTTGAACATTCAGAGATTGATTTGTAGCCTCAACAACATCACTGCCATGAACTTGTTTTAACCAAGGTAGAGGGCATGAAAGCTCTAGAGCTTGAGAAAGAATCATCCGATTTTTTTGGGCGCTCTCTTTACAGCCAACAAACGGGCTAAGATTAAAATCTGAATTTGAGTAAGGATGCGATCGAAAAGTCGTACACGCATGAATATGGCTAGAAGCTGGCCAATTAGCCATTAAAAAAGGTAAGGACATGACCAAAACTCCAGGCTATGAACTATCATACAGCCTAAACAAGCTTGGTCATCAAATCAAGCGTATTCTCAAAATTCTAAGAGATCTAGAATCAACTAGGCAACTCAGACGTGCATAATGGACAGCGGATCGCTTTTAAAGGGATTTGAGAGCAACAGCTTGGACACTCCTTTTGAGTTTTAGGTTTAGGCATTTCTTTAGATTTTAGTCTATTCATTTGCTTCACAACCATAAAAATGGCAAATGAAACAATCATAAAATCTAAGGTGTGATTTATAAAAAGACCATAATTAAGCGTCACTTCAGGATGAGCTGGTGTTTGATGCTGAAGCACCAATTTTAAATCAGAAAAATCAACATTACCCATCAACAATCCAATCGGAGGCATGATTAAATCATTCACTAATGAAGACACTATTTTACTAAAAGCTGCACCAATAATGATACCAACAGCCATATCGACCATGTTACCTTTCAGCGCAAATGCTTTGAATTCTTTAAACATGAAATTCCCTCAAAAAAAATGATATACCAATTTGATAGGGCTTATAATATACCTATGACACTTCTTTCGTCCACTAAGCGCGATACCAAACGATGCTTCCATCCAAGTTTTAGCACAGCATTGTCTCTTAACCACTTTATTTTAAACAAAAAAAACCAGCCCGTAGGCTGGCAAGGAGAGATATTGTATTACCGAGTTAATCGATGAGTATGCAGCAAACCAAAGGATGATTTTGGCGTCTCTGATGGTTGAATTTGATCTTTTCTTTGTTGTGAAAACAATATAGGTCGACTTAAAGGCTGCATCTCTATGGCTGGGGATGCGCACGCTTCTATTTTAACTAACTCGGTCAGAATATTTTGATGATTTAAACTCAAGGCCGCGAACTCGATGCTAGCGTGGTTTAGTGCTTCTATACAGTGCTCGCTTTTTAGCTTCAAAGTTAGTTTTTTCAACAGAGCGATGTCTCTCAATGGAAGCATATGACTTTGCATCTCAAGCATCTGCTGAATACTCTCCGCCAGCTCACCACATCTTTTCAAAGCAAGATTTGGATTATTTTTTAAAGATGAAGTCGTCATATTTAAATCCGTTTAAATAGTCTCTACTTCTTATCTTAAACACTTTTTTCAAGATAGATAGGCCATAAAATGAAGGTAAAACGAAACCATTCAACTCAAATCAAAACTTGTAAAAAATGTGGACTATGCGCTTAAAATAAGAAAAAGCCAAACTTGTAAAAACAGCTGACAAAAAAAATATCACATCATTTGCCGATCCATGATTCGTGGATGAGAGTGTGGCTATGTGTAAATAAATCTAACAGTTGAAAAAGATTCCATTGAAAAACAAACAAAATCAATAAAAATTGGCTGACAATCTTTAGTGCTAATGTCTTACATCCTTGTAAGACACTGAGATCATGCTTGAGTACGGGTCGCTTCTAAATCTGGATCACCCAGGTGGCCCAGAAGATGGCCTACATCCTGGGCAAGCGGGATGCGAACATCAACAGACTCACCTGTGATGGGGTGCACAAAAGCTAATCGGTAGGCATGTAAAGCTTGGCGCCCAAAACTAAGTAAAGTGTTGCGCAACTCTGGTGAGCAGCCTTTAGGCAGCTTAGAGCGACCCCCATAAAGTTGGTCACCCACCAACGGGTACTTGATATGGCTCATGTGTACTCTAATTTGGTGAGTACGGCCTGTATCGAGCTTTATGTCTAGCAGGGTATGAGATGGATAGCGTCTTAACACCCGATAGTGTGTTCTAGCTAACTTTCCATCTTTAACGACGGCCATTTTTAATCGGTTGAATGGATGGCGAGCAAAATGAGTCTCAACAGTGCCACCAGAAATCATATAGCCTTGAACCAACCCATAATAATGTCTTGATATATCTCTATCTTGAAGCAGTTTAACTAGCCCTGTGTGAGCCTCTAGGGTTTTAGCCACAACCATCAAGCCCGTCGTGTCTTTATCTAAACGGTGGACAATCCCAGCTCTAGGCAATTGATTCAAATCAGGGCAATGATTTAACAACCCATTAAGCAAGGTGCCGTTATGATGCCCGGCTGCAGGATGAACCACTTGATTGGCCCTTTTATTCAAAATAAGCAAATATTCATCTTCATACTGAATATCTAAGACTATAGGCTCAGGCTTATGCTCAGTGTCTCCTTCAAGCTTTGCTTTTATGACAACTTCTTCTTTGCCTAACACTTTGAATTTAGGCAATAATTTATGACCATCCACGGCAATTTGGCCACTTTTAATCCATTCTACTAATTTAGAGCGAGAATACTGTGGAAAAAGCTCTGATAAAGCTTTATCTAGACGAAAACTCGCCATTTCTTCTGGAATAGTTAATGTATGCTCTATTAATTTCAAAACGACCACAGCTCCCCAAAACTTAATGATGACTCAATATCTGTGCTTGAATATTCAATCTGAAGTCCATTTGCCTGACAACCTAGATTTAAGCAAGGCGAACATTTTAACATATGAGAGGGCTAACTGGTGATTTATTTATAAATGAAAAGAAGCGACGACAATTGCAACAACCAGGGCTGTAGGTTAGACTCGTGAAGCCTTTATCTATATCTTAAGGCATTGTTTTTTTGGTTAAAAAGTTGTAAGAGTTGATATGTCATTAAAAATAAAAAGTTTACTAACTATCTTGTGTTTAGCAAGCATCACTGGCTGTGCCTCGAAGAACCAAAGCGAAATCTTTGATGGTATGACAGCGAGTGAGCTGTATTCTGCTGGCGTTGAGTTTGCGCGTAAAAAGCACTACTTTGATGCTGTTGAGCACTTTGAAGCTCTTGAAGCACGCTACCCTTTTGGCGAATATGCTGAGAAAGCCAAACTAGGCGAAATTTATGCCCATTACAAAGATAATGATTGGCCCTCAACCTTAGCATCTGCAGATAGATTTACCATCGTTTACCCAAGGCACCCTCATGTTGATTATGCCTACTACATGAAAGGACTTGCCCATTTTTCAGAATCTCTTGGCAGCATTAGCAAATATTTACCGATGGACAGAGCAGAAAGAAACATTCAATCCACCAAAGAAGCTTATGACACTTTTGCTGATTTAGTTTATCGCTATCCAACAAGCGAATATGCGAGTGATGCTCAAAAACGTATGGTTTATTTGCGTAACGTTTTAGCTGCAAATGAGCTACACGCTGCAAGATTTAATATGGATAGAAAAGCTTACGTGGCGGCTGCAAACCGTGCAGACTATATCATTACTCATTTTGATAGAAGTCCCATCATCGAAGAAGCCCTTTTTATTCAAGTCGCTGCTCTTAGAAAAATGAACAAAGAGCATTTAGCCAATGATGCTCAGCGCGTCTTAGAGCTTAACTTCCCACAATCTGAATTTTTAAAAGAACTAGGTTAAGAGATTACCATGCGCACTTCTGCCTTTTTGTTAGCTACAGTCAAAGAAACCCCTTCTGATGCAGAGCTGGCTAGTCATAAGCTTATGATCCGCTCTGGCATGATTAGAAAATTAGCTTCTGGCCTATACACATGGCTCCCCTTAGGACTAAGAGTCCTAAGGAAAGTTGAAGCCATTGTTCGCGAAGAAATGAATAACATCGGCGCACAAGAAATGCTCATGCCTATTGTGCAACCAGCCGAGCTTTGGGAAGAAACTGGCCGCTGGGAAGATTTTGGCCCACAATTATTAAAAGCAACCGATCGTCATGAGCGATCTTTTTGCTTAGGGCCAACGCACGAAGAAGTGATCACTGACTTTATTCGGGGTGAGCTAAAAAGCTACAAACAGCTCCCATGTACTTTCTACCAAATCCAAACAAAATTTCGTGATGAAATCAGACCCAGATTTGGCGTCATGCGAGCCCGTGAGTTTATCATGAAAGATGCCTACTCCTTTCATCTAGACAACGACTCATTAGAAAAAACCTATCAAGATATGTACCAAGCGTACAAAAATATTTTTGATAGAATTGGCTTTAAATATAGAGCTGTACTAGCTGATACGGGTGCCATTGGAGGTGCGGTATCACACGAGTTTCACGCTTTAGCTGAATCAGGTGAAGATGCCATCGTATATTCTCCAAATTCTGATTACGCTGCTAACATTGAAAAAGCGACTCATTTGAATGAAGCTCAACGCTCTCAGCCAACCATGGATTGCACCTTAACCCTAACGCCCAACATCACGACTGTAGAAGCTCAAGCAAAGCATATGGGCCTTGAGCCTAAACAAATTCTTAAAACCTTATTAGTTAAAGGCTCTGACAGTAATGTTGTTGCTTTACTACTGCGAGGCAACGACGAATTAAACGAACTTAAAGCTGAAAAATCTAGCCTAGTTCAAGCCCCTCTAACCATGGCTAGCCTTGATGAAGTTCAAAAAATTGCTGGCTGTAAACCAGGATTCATTGGCCCTAAAGATTTAAATATTCCGATTGTTGCTGATCCCACCGTGATGAATATGAGCGATTTTTCATGTGGTGCCAATCTTGATGATCAACACTTCATCGGCGTTAACTGGATCCGTGATTTACCTGAGCCAGAGCTACTTGACATAAGAACTGTTCGCGCTGGTGACATGAGCCCTGATGGCAGCGGTCCTTTAGATCTTTGCAGAGGTATTGAGGTTGGGCACATATTCCAACTTGGTGACAAGTATTCAACAGCCATGAAAGCTGGTGTCCTTGACGCTCAAGGCAAACAACAAGTATTCCAGATGGGTTGCTATGGCATCGGTGTCTCGCGCATTGTCGCTGCCGCCATTGAGCAAAGCCATGATGAGCAAGGCATTATCTGGCAAGACAGCATTGCTCCGTTTCACATAGCCTTAGTGCCAATGAACTATCATAAATCTCATCGAGTTCAAGAAGCCACTGATAAGCTCTATGAGCAACTTTCGAAGTTAGGCTATGAGATCTTGTTTGACGATAGAAAAGAGCGCCCTGGGGTTATGTTTAAAGATATGGAGCTCATGGGGATCCCACATAGAATTGTTGTTGGAGAAAAGAGTTTAGATCTTGGTGAAATTGAATATAAACATCGCACTGGGGAAAAACAAAATATTCAATTAGATGCGATAGTTGATTTCCTAGCCTCGCTTTAAAAAACTTTACAGATAAAAAAAGGCCCGCATGGGCCTTTTTTTATCTGTAAACCATTTATCAAGGTTTTAAGCAATACTGCTATCGACTTCGAAGAATAGTTCAACACGACGATTTTTTGCATAAGCCTGATCTGTGTTGCCATAGTCAAGTGGATTTTCAGATCCGTAGCTATAAACTTCGATGTTGCTATCTGAAACACCTTTTTGAGTTAAATACTTAGCTACAGCATCAGCACGGCGCTTACCTAAAGCAAGATTATATGTTGCTTTACCTTTCTCATCCGTATGACCTTCTAAACGGATACGAGTGTCAGGATTTTGAGTAAGAAACGCAGCATATCTATCTAGCTCTGCTTTACCCGCATCACTTAATACAGCGTTATCAAATCCAAAATGAGCACTTGTAGAAATAACTTTTGTTGTTTTTTGAGTAACAAGAGGTTGTTTAACTTTCTGAATAGCTTGAGCAACTCTTTGAACTGTTGATTTAGCTTTAACTTTATCTCCTGCAGAGACACAACCACCGCCGAAATCACCTTCGTGATGTGAGCCATGATGGTAAGTACCGCAACCAACCAAGCTCATACCTAATCCTAAAACCAAACCTGTTTTTAACATGCTACGTAAGTTCATTAATAATTCCTTAATCCATCTTCTTAAGATATGAAACTGAAACTTACTCGTCTTTGACAGCAAAAGCAACTCTTATCAATACCTGATATCAAAACTTTGAAGATCAAGCAAATCTTGTTTCTTGCTAGTCACATTATCAACTCTAGCTGCATCAGGACCAATGTTTAACCACTTCTCAAAGGCTGTAAGATTCTCGAGTTCTCCACAAGCTAAACACTCCACACCACCATCTTCAGTATTTCGCACCCAACCAGTTAAAGCCATAGATCTCGCAACTTTTTCCGTATTTGCCCTATAATAAACACCCTGGACAAGCCCTTCAATCTTAAACAACCGACATTCTTTCACAGAGAGATCCTTTTAACTTAACATTCTTGTAACAATACTTTTTTCAGTTTGTTTCCCAAACAATGGCTCTTGCCATACACCTTTTGGCGTTAAAACATAAGTAGCTGGGATCCCTGGATAAGTCCCTAACCCAAACTGAGTATGTGGATCTTCTGTTAACACCGGATATTTAATTTTAAACTGGTGAACAAGATCTAAAACATTTTGTCTTGATAAATTTTCAACATTAACACCAACGACAATGACATCATCTCGTTGATGAAGCAAATTAAGCTCGGCAATTTCATCACGGCATGGCGCACACCAAGAAGCCCAAAAATTTAATACAATATATTTATCTTTATCGGGGAAGTTAACGACCTGACCCTGGACGCTAAAGAAATGAGTAGGTTTGCTTATTTTTTTTTTATCGCAACTTGCACTTAAAACAAGAGCGATTAAAATACACGTAACCTTTAGAAAGCGAACCATCGATATTAAATCCTTACTACTTTAAATAGTTGGAACAAAATTATGAGTCAAGTTATTATCTATCACAATCCTCGTTGCTCCAAATCAAGAGAAACCTTAAAATTATTGCAAGACTCAGGTATTGAGCCAGAAATTGTAGAGTATCTTAAAAACCCTCTCACGAAAGCGCAACTAAAATCTCTAAAAACTAAGCTAGGCATCAAGCCTGCTCTTTGGCTTAGAACTAAAGAAGCAGAATACAAAGCTTTAGCATTAACCCTAGAGTCAAGTGATAGTGCATGCTTTGATGCCATGGTTGAGCACCCAAAACTCATGGAGCGTCCTATTGTAACACTTGGCAATAAAGCTGCTATTGGGCGCCCTCCAGAAAAAGTCTTGGAGCTATTTTCATGAATGAACCCTTTGTTTTAGTTTTATACTACAGTCGTCACGGCGCTACTTATGAAATGGCTAGAATTATCGCCCAAGGTATTGAGCAGGTAGAAGGCATTGCTGCCAAAGTTAAAACGGTGCCTCCCGTTTCAACAGATCCAATCGCGCCGCTTACAGAGCCCGAAACAGGTCCTGGTTTTGTCACAAAACAAGATTTAATGGATTGTAGCGGTATTGTACTAGGTAGTCCCACACGATTTGGAAACATGGCAGCCCCCCTTAAGTATTTTTTAGATTCTACCTCTGATATTTGGTTGTCTGGTGGGCTTATTAACAAACCTGCTGGTGCTTTCACATCCTCATCAAGTATGCATGGCGGTCAAGAAACAACGCTCCTGACCATGCTTTTGCCACTCATGCATCATGGCGCTTATATTGTGGGTGTCCCTTATTCTGAAGCTGCACTAAACAAAACATCAACAGGTGGCACTCCTTATGGCCCAAGCCATGTTGCAGGAAGCAACCATAGCCACTCTATTTCCCCTGATGAAAAGCAAATTTGCTTATGTTTGGGCAAACGTATTGCAACACTTGCAGCGACCATTCACAACCCATAGAAAAGTGATATTCACAGCTGAGCCAAATTCAATATTTGGCTCAGCTGCAATGACGTACTCTAGTCCTTTGATTTTTTTCATCAAGCTCTCTTTGCACTTCTAACTGCTCTTGGAGTATCACGGTAAGCGGCCTAGCATCATAGCCTGGCAATAAATGTTGTACAGCTTCTTGAGTTTCAACTGTATCTTCTCCTAAAAAGTGGATCTCTATCTGACGAAGCTGCTCTGATGTGAAAGCTTCATTCACATCCTCTGCATCATTGACTGGCACATCAGATACACCCCAGATCCAATCACTTACTATTTTAAAAACTTCAAACATAGATAACTCCTATTTTTTCTTCGTTAAACTTAGCCTAGTGGCATCTTAAAATTGATGGGGAAAGATCTCACAATAAAAAAAGCCAAGCTGTAGCTTGGCTTTCATATCGTTTACCTTCAAACGACTTAGTAGCGAGGAGAGCGAGGAGAAGTAGGACGACTTGGAGAACTTGCTGAAAATGCTTCTCCAAGACCACGAGCTAAATCCCTTGCGACTCGTACCTCATCACTCATAGAGCCAGCTCTTGCTCGGCCGAGACCAAATCCAGCTAATAATGACGATGATCCTGAAATGTCATAGCTATCATCTAAATCAGCTTCTTCAGCGGCTCGAGCTGCTGATCCACCACGTCTTGAGGATGGGCGAGGCGCCGCAGGCTTCTTAAAAAAGTTTCCTAAAATAGGATCCAAAATTGAACTAAATGTCTCTGTGATAGATTTAGGTAAAAACATCGCAAAGAAACCAGCAAGAGCACCTAATAAGGCTTTTGGTGTTGCTTCAGCAACATTAGCTCGTGCTTTCTTTGCATCACCAGAGGCTGCTGCAAATAATTTTAAGATGCTTGCTAAAAGAAGACCTAATGGGTTTTTCTTTAATTCATCATAATCTGATTCATCTTTACCAGGCGTCGGGCCTAAAGCCATACCTAACATTGCTTTTAATGGTCCTACAAATTGTCCTAATTTTTCAAACAACATAATGATTACCCCTAATGGTTGATCTTTTAAACTTATAACTCAGTTTAACAGCTAACTACACCGCTTCCAAAGGGCTTCAGATGCAAGGCATAAAAAAACCGACCAGATGGTCGGTTTCGTTTACATTAATCTTTATTCAAAGATTATCTGTAGTTTGCACATGCTCTACGTGGACGACCAGCAGGAGCAGGAGCAGCAACATCAACAGGAGCAACAACAGGAGCAGCAGCTTCGCTATTCAAGTATTTGTTGTAACCAAATGTTAAAGCTTTAGAGCCAGCAGCTACTAAACCTGAAGCAACAAGTGCGCTATAACCAAGTTGAACGCCAGCACGTAAAACAGTGCTAGTATCACCAGAAGCAGTCAAAACAGCAGTTAAGGCAGCAGCAGAAGCAACTTCAGCTTTATGATCTTTAATGAAATCTAACATATTAAAACCCTCGTAAATATATGTATTAGGTTTGTGCAACCCGATATGAGCTGCCCATACGAAGTATTTTAGGCATCTGGCTTTTAAACTCAAGTAGAAAAGGATAGATGGTTATTTAAGACGACCAAAGGCGCTTTGCTAGCGAAATGAGGCTTTTTCTGGCTTGAAAAGGCTAAATACGGAGCACCTGCTTCACAAAAGGGATGGTCAACTTCCTTTGCATGAGCAGTGATGCATTATCTAGCTCATCCAAAGCATCTAATAATTCACCCATTGAGCGGCCACTTCTGGAAATAATGAAATTTGCAACCTCGTGATTCATTGTTAAGCCCTTTTGCGAAGCCCTAGCCCTTAGAGCTTGATTTTTCTCCTCATCACCTAAAGCGTGTAGGTGATAGGTTACTCCCCAACCTAATCGGGTGCGCAAATCTGGCAAAATAACAGGAAGAGCCATAGGGGCCATAGGGGCACTAACCAACAAATGTCTGTTGAGAGCTTTCATCTTATTATATAGATGAAACAAGGCTTCTTCCCACTCTTTATCGCCCGCAATATGGTGTATGTCATCGATACAAACTAAATCAAGTTTCTCGAGCCCTTCTAGATCACGACACCCTAAAGTGCTTTGAGGCGCCATTTTTAAATAGATAGCTGATAAACCTTGGAAGGTCGCATCTTTACAAGCACCTTGCAGCAAGTGTGATTTACCGACACCTTGAGGCCCCCACAAATACAAGCAAAATTCACCACGGCCTCTGGCTGCTGTTTGGATCTGCAAAAGAGCTTCAGAATTTCTGCCTTGAACATAATTATTAAGTTCGTCATTTGCCGGCAAGGTCAGCGTCAGTGCTAACTGGTCTTGTTTAACATCATTAACCATAAAATATCATTTTTACTAACTTCAACTTCTATTAGCCCATTCTAAAATAGGCTCTCTTAATAACACGACTAGAATAGCTGCCACTGGAATAGCCATAAGTACGCCGACCATACCAAGTAGCTGCCCCCCTGCCAATACTGCAAAAATTACAAAAACAGGATGCAGCCCTAGTTTGTCCCCAACTAACATGGGGGTTAAAATAACGCTTTCAATCACTTGGCCAACACCAAAGACGACTGAAACCCAAATCAGCAAAGACAAGTCTGAAGACTGCATTATAGCGACAAGCAGCGCAGACACAATCCCAACGACTGTTCCCAAGTAAGGCACTATACTCAAAACACCAGCGCTAATGCCTAACAAAGCGGAAAACTTAAGCCCGATAAGACTTAGTCCTATGGTGTAAATAAGTCCCAAACCCAGCATCACCGATAACTGGCCTTTCAAAAAGGAGCCCATGACTTTATCCGCTTCATGACAAAAATGAATCGTTTTACTTCGAATGGATTTTGGCAAGATGTTTTGGCTTGCTTTGATGCACGCGTGCCAATCACGCAGCAAATAGAAAGTTACGACAAAGATTAAAAAGAGATTAATAACCCATTGAATAGCTGTCATGCCAGAAGCAAAAAGCCACTTTGTTAAAAATGCTAACGTGTTGCTTGCTTTAGACCAATGCTCGGTTATCTGATTTCGTAAAAATTGCAAGTCAGCTTCAGCAAACTCAATACCAACAAACGCTTGTAGTTTAGGGATAAACGTTTCTTGTAACCAAATCATTAAAGCTGGGATCATTTCAATCAAATCATTGATTTGATTTTGTAAAATAGGGATCAAATAAACTAACGCTAACATCGCAAGCAAACTTATAAAGACAAAAACCATCATCACTGAGAGGGTTCTTGGAATTTTATATTTGCCATCTTGGCTAAGCTTTTCAACGATAGGATTTGACAAATAAGCCAGTAAAGCTGCCACCAAGAAAGGTGCTAAAACTGGGGTCAGTTGAACCAACAACCAACCCCCACAGATCATACCAACTAGGATAGCTAAAAAACTAAAGCCCTTTTGTAGGTCTTGCACTAAGAGCCTCCAGAGATCCAGCGATAAGAAGCCTCAACATGATTTGATTCGGCCGAAGCTAAAGCAACCATGCTATCATCAAGATCCATCGAGGAAGTGATCGTGGCAAGGCTACCCCCGCTTTTAGGAATAATTTTAAAAACTGTTTTTTGAGCATCAACTTTATCAACTAAAACATCTTGAACATGACTTAAGCTTTTTAAGTAATGCATGGCTTTGGCATAATCAGAGACTGAGAAGACGTCTTCAACTTCTAATAAGAAAGCCTTATGGCTATCACTGCTTGGGGTAATGGCATACAAACTAGCTAACTTCTCTGCGACACCATCCATCCCTGCCTGTATGGCTTTGTTAAGACCGACATTATCAGAGCTCCAACTAAAATTTTTACCATCAATCATAAGCTGCCAATGAGTTTGCCACTGACCTGACTCTACTGTATTTTTTGCAGTAATTCGACCAACCAAAAGACCATCGTAACCATATCTCTCAGAAGCTTGCTCAAGAGAGCTTGGGAACTTCCCTAAAACATCTGTCACTGTGACCTTCGACATATCCTCAATATCCATCAAAGGGACAATTATTGGTAATCCTCTCAACGTAGCGCTCTTTTGTACCAAAGCAACAATACTTGGATCTGTTTCGATACCCACAAGACGTCTATCATCTTCTGTATCCATGGCTAACCATAAAACCAACTCAGGGCGGTTTTGGCTCCAAATTGGAAACTGAGCATCATTGAGCAACTTCTGGACCATGCCAGGATTAAATGTTGCTTCTAGAAGATCGCCTTGATAAGCATACTGCTGAGTATATTTCTGTGGAGTCTTTAAAGCAGCTTGGACAGAAGGATGGTCTATTACATTGGGTCTACCACTAACTCGCATTAAAACTTGCTCTAAACCCTCTGTTAAGACAGCCGATCTCTCTAGATCCTCTTTTGACTTAGTCATCAAATCTGCTTCGTATAGCCTGTCAACAATAAAAGCTGAGGTTGGCATACTAAACAGCAAATTGCCCAACATGAATAAAGAGCCTAGGCTTTTCCTTTTAATACACATAAACTTCCCCTTTACTAAGATGACAATTATTATGCCTCATTAAACTTTTAATGCCCATCACCCTACATATGTAGCAAATAAATAGTAAGGTTGCTAGAATAGCGCCAAGAGCAAAGGAGACCATGCATGTCTAGATCCATGACCTATCAAGATGCTGGTGTCAGTATTGATGCAGGCAATCAGCTAGTAAACAATATTAAGGATTCAGTGGCGACCACCTATACCCCAGGGGTGTTAAGCGCCATTGGCGGATTTGGCGGCTTGTTTGAGTTGCCTAGTGGATACAAAAATCCCGTTTTAGTAAGCTGCACAGATGGTGTCGGCACAAAATTAGCACTCGCTATCGAGCTTAATAAGCACGACACCATTGGGATAGACTGCGTCGCTATGTGTGTTAATGATTGCGTCGTCTCTGGTGCTAAACCATTATGGTTCTTAGATTACTATGCAACAGGAAAGTTAGCTTTAGAGCAAACACAATCTGTTATTCAAGGCATTATTCAAGGTTGCCAACAAACAGGTGTCGCTCTTTTAGGTGGCGAAACAGCTGAAATGCCTGGCATGTATCGGCGAGGTGATTATGATGTTGCTGGTTTTTGCGTTGGCGTTGTCGAAAAATCAAAAATTTTGGACATTGAAAAAATTCAACCATCCGATAAGCTCATTGCTGTACCATCTAGCGGTGTACACTCAAATGGCTTTTCGATGGTAAGAAAAGTTTTAAAAGATAGTCAGACATCACTAAACACCCCTTTCGAGCATCAAACCCTTGGGGAGCGATTGTTAACCCCCACAAGCCTCTATGTTCACCAAACCTTAAGCCTCACAGATAAAGATCTCATCAAAGCTGCAGCGCACATTACAGGTGGCGGGTTATTAGAAAATATACCGAGAATCCTACCTAAACATTTGCAAGCCAATGTCGATCTCAGTCGCTGGAAACTTCCAGCTATTTTTCAATGGCTACAAGGAGCAGGTCGCATAAACCGCGATGAAATGCTCAAAACTTTCAACTGTGGTATTGGCATGGTTTATGTCGTTGAAGATGACAAAGTCTCTGAAGCATTAAAATGCTTGGAGGCCCAAAATGAAAAGCCTTTTATTTTAGGGGATGTATCAGCAAGAAAAGACAGCCCCATTGAGTTTCTAGGTGATCTTCTATGAAGATATGCCTTTTAATTGGTGGAGAAGGTACCGGAGCCTGCGCTATTGTCAAAGCCATAGCCTGTCAAGAGCTTATGGCTGTATGCACCGGAGCCATTAGTCACTCAAAAACGGCTAAAGGCATTGCACGACTTCGAGCTTTGGGCATCGAAACTCAAATTGCCGATCACCAAGATATCGGTGACAAAAAAACTTTTGAGTTAACCCTAAAAGAAATGATTGATAGCCAAAAGCCGGACATTATCGCTCTCGCTGGATTTATGCGGGTTCTATCGGCTGATTTTATAGCTCATTACCCAAATCAGATCATCAACATTCATCCATCTTTACTTCCACGACATCCTGGTTTAAACACACACCAGCGGGCGTTAGATGCTGAGGATGAATTCCATGGGGCTACCGTACACGTCGTGACCAAAGATTGTGATCAAGGCCCCATACTCATGCAGGCTAATATACCAATCTTTGCAAAAGATACAGCCCTAACTTTAAAGCAACGTTTGCAACCTTTAGAGCATCAGCTTTATATTGACACATTAAGCCTTATTCAGAAAAATACCAATTTTAAGAAATCGCGACATCTCGATGTGGCGCAAATTTTAGCGGCTAAAAAAGAACTTTAAAATCCCAAGGAGAATTCACTTTGAATCACCCAGCTCAACAGTTAAAATTATTATTTGTTGGTAGTGTCATAGGACTTGGCATTTGGTGTATGAGTCCGTCAGCACATGCGGGCCTATCTTCAAAACCTTCTAACTTCATGCCCATTCCAAGCTATGAAGCAACCTATGTTGTTAGCTGGCATGGTATCAAAGGGGGGGAATCTGAACACCGTTTACTGCAACGCAAAGATGGCCTTTATCATATCTCTACAGTTTCAACGCCTTTTTTAAAAATACTTCCCTTTAAGTATGTTGAAAAAACAGACTTCGCTATTGAAGAAGGCCATGTCCTCCCTCAAAACTACTACTACAATATCAAAGAAGGCAGCCGCCACAAACAAGGCAACGTACATTTCGACTGGGCAAAAAATAAAGTCTCGAATCTGCTCTCTCATGAGCCATGGGAAGCTAATTTATCTGAGGGCATTCAAGATAAGTTAACGCATGCTTTGTCTTTACGTTTAGATCTCATTGAAGGAAAACAACCTAAAACAACTTACACCTATACAGTTGCCGAAGATGATGAAATCAAAGATTACACTTTCACAGTGTTGTCAACGGAGAATTTAGAGACCCAAATGGGCACCCTAGAAACACTCAAAGTAGATCTCGTTTCTTCGCCTGGAAAGCACTCTCATATGTGGCTATCCATCAAAGATAGCTATCTACCAGTACAAGTTCACCATTTTAAAGAAGGTAAAAAAGTAGGCAGTGGCAAAATAAAAAGTTATCGTCCTAAAAATACAACTCACAGCTAAAAAATGGCGCCTTCCTCCCTGTCTTGCAGTCCAGGGAGGCAAGGCTCTTATCTGCTCGACAGCTACTACCTAAACCTGATTGGCGAGAGATCTAGCCTTCACAGCAATATGGGACACGGTCAATAATTTCGCACAATATCGAGACAGCTAAAATCATGCTTAGCCTGGCAAAAAATCTATAAGTATGATGTGGGCTAACATTAAATAAATTTGGCCACTTCTTGAATAATTTTAATCATCACTTTGCAAGTGAACTTGCGCCAAAACTTATATTGAATTGGAGAGCTATATTGCCAGAACTATAATCTGAAGTAGCGTCATTACCAATGCATAGCTACCAGAAAGTCACTGAACATCATCCTTGGCGCTGAATGCACTCAAATATTTCGAGGCCATTTATTTCGACCATTTGAAGTAGGCGCAAAGAAGCTCCAATTGGATGCTTTTCGCCATTTTCCCATTTTTTAACCGTTGATGGGCTGACATTTAAGTACTCAGCAAAGACGGGTTGGCTAACATTTTCTCTTAACCTGATTTGCTTAATATGAGTTTTGCTCATATCTTCTATAGGCTCAAGACAAAGAGCATCAAATTTTCGCATTGTCGTTGCATTTACTACTCCAGAATCATATAGTCCTTTTGCTGTTTCATGTATTACATCTAGAATCTTTTTAGCCATGATATTTAACCTCTTTCAATTCTCCTGCCATAACTGCTATATCAATGTCTCGATCAGACATTTTCAAATAGATTTTTGCCAACTCCTTTAGCGCTACTAGCTCCTGTCTATCAATATTTGTACGATCATTTTTTTCAAATCCATAGAGAAAAATCGAACGGTCTTTAGCTTTGAACGCTAATAATGTCCTATACCCTCCACTTTTGCCTTTAGCTGAGGTTGCTACTCGCTTTTTTAGTACATTTCCACCTAAGTTTACATCAACCAAACCATCTTCAATCTCTTCCATTGCCTCTACAAGCTGTTTATCTGTAAGGCTTGCCTTTTTAGCCCACTTATAAAATAGTTTGGTCTTGAATACCCTCAATTTAAATCCTTATTAAAAGTATAGCACCTGGTGTTACATATGTAATATAACACCAAGTGTCATATTATAGCAAATCTAATGGGAGCTCCTTTTAAATAATTGATATTATAAGGAAAATTAAAGCGTGTATAGACAAGGAACAAGCAGCTTTTTCAGATGTCTTTTCTCTGCTTCTAAGGCTCCCCTATCAAGTGCTGAATATCCCAACAGAGTTGCTAGCCAAAAATAACATCGCCATATCAGAGCCTAACATTTGTGACATTTCTATCAGAGATATTATCTTTTGCAAAATTTTTATTACTTTTTACCTGAACGTTCCCATATTTCCTCAATTTCTTATTATTTTCGCGGATTGATATTAAAATTATAGCTTGCCACTTTTAACCCATTCCAACCAGACTGAAAAGCTTTCTAGACATTTAGTGTTTTCCTAATCTTCATTTGATCAGTCTTCTTCCACATGAAAAAATACTCTATGATTCTCATCAAAGCAAGCAAGGGTATTCGTATCATCCCATTTTGCAAAAGGAATCAACAGCTTTTTACTCCCCATAATTTCGTTTACCACTCTAAAACATAATTCAAATAAATCTTTTTTCCTACCTACTAACCACCAGGATGTATGACTTATTTCGTCCATATGGGAAAGAAACTCAACATGGTCATCTGGGTATACAAAATTCAAGTCCAATTCTTCTGCTGCTCGTAATTCATTTTTAATCACTTTCTATTTCCTATCTTTCTCTTAGCTATTAAAAACGGATCGTAAACTGCATCATCTAGATCATGATTGGCAGCTCTCGATCACCTATTCGTAAAGATCGTCATTTCTGATCGACATGAATGCGATTAGGTGATCGTGATAAATGCTAAATCATGATCGAGATGTGCGAATGAGTGATCGGGATGGTTAGAATACACAGTGCTTTCGCAAGGTTTTGAGTACGTTGTTGACTTTATTATGCTTGAGCACCAAAGTATTTAATTTTCACATATGTTTAGGCATATAAACTTCACCAATCACAATATTTACAAAAACCATGTAAATACCAGGATCTAATTCATCATCTGCATTCGCTGATTGAAAGGAAACAACTGAAAGATTATTTTTTATGAAAAAATCTCTTGTTTCTGGGTTCCTATCTTCATTAGGCATGGATACTTTACCCGTTCCCTCTACAATTGGTACGTTGTTTTGCAATAAATATGCTTGTCCTAGTTTTGCAATTTCAATTTTACTTAGCATTTATAATTCCATGTCTTGGTTGATTATTAAAGCTGCTTTTGAGGTGATCAACGTACGTTTCCGAAAACTTTTTTTCGGCCGCATTCAAGTCATCCCACATTCTGTTTTTACGTAAGCGGTCTAACACCATCTGCTCTTTTTCCAATCGATTCAAACGAGAATACTTTTCAACACCCATGTTGCGACAATCTAACCAATGAGAAAGCTCATGCTTTATTTGCAAAACGGTCGGTTCCAATGGCAAATATAATGCAGACCTTCCAGTTGCGGGATTAAACGCTTGAAACGCAGGATTACCATTTGTAATCAAAATGTCAACATCACGTTTACGCAAATATTCAGCCAATTGAACTCTTTTAGTTGCAGGGTAAGTTTGGCCATCGAGATAGCCTTTTGGCATGTTTCTTGAATACGCAAAGCTTTGCACCTCTTGGGTATGCAATAATAGCTCAGGGGAGGGGCGTCACTCATTTATTGCCGGAGTTATCTTTAAAACAAGACTTAATTCTTAGGCACCATTTCGGGGTATCCCTCATCATCGTATATTTTTATAGCTTCCTCCCTAAATATTTCAATGGCACTGGGTTCTTGATTATCTAAGTCCTCAAAAAAACTATCGTAATTCCAGCTTTTAGGCAATCTTGTTATAACGTCCATATCGTAGATTTTTTCAATTGTCGTAATCCAGGATTTTGGTTGTTTTTGTGTTAGAACCTCAAATCCGTCCAAACTAAAAAAAGAGGGGTCATTTGCATCTTCAGACTGTATTAATACATTAATTCCACTCCTCGTGGTTAATGTTAAAGCAAGAACAGTATAAATCTTACCTTGCTTAAGCCATGGACTATCAGATATAATCTCCTTGGTTGACTGGCTAATTAAAGCATTACATTTTATTAGCATTTTTTTGCTCCTCTAACATTTTATTAGCTGTTTTATGCTTATACTTGGAGTTTGGAGGTTTTGGCAATACCTCAAGCCCGGATACTGGATTTTTAACCTTAAAGTCAATATAGCTATAGTTAACATGTCAGAGCTACTCTTTGGGGGATATATCATCAAGAGAAATTCAGAACCAACACACTTATTCATTAAACTGACATTTTTGTTGCTTGATGACTCATGTCAAACGAAGGTCAATAACTTAATTTCCTAGCAAATCTAACTTAAATGTCGCTTTTATATAGGTCTGTATTAGCCTCTTCCTTTAAGTCATGTTAATATCTTTGCTGAAATTCTAACTCAAGCGCTGATCATGCTAAGCAGTCCATCTTCCGCTCTACTCTCTAAAATTATTCTTTGGGCTGATGAGCCATCTGACATTCAAAGGACTCAAGCTCAAGCATTTCAAGAAATGCACCCTGCAATTAAAGAGCCAGATTTCTTAAACACATTTATTTCAGGGATCTTGAAGCCTCATCTAAAAAAATTGACACAAGGCACACCCCAAGAGCCCGATGAGTCAGCCGTGCTTTCTTTACTAGATCTCTATTTATCGTTTAGACAGTCTCACTTATTCCTTACCTGCTTCTGGCAAAATGGTATTGATCAAGGTCTCGAACACGCATTTATTCTTCATACCATAACTAAAGCTAAACAATGGTTGGATGTTTGTTTTACTGCTATCGTCACACCTGGTGCTTTGACTGCAAGAAAGGAATGCCAAGGATTTATTGAAGACTATAAGAATGTCTGTGCCCTCCTTCAAGCCATCTACCCTCTCCACATTGAGAACCTGAGTCGCCACACGCATCAACATTCTGATGATTTAAGATTAAAAAATATATTTCTTTTATTTGATGCATCAAAAAAAGCATATGAGATTGAAGTCAAAGCTCTAGGTCATGACGGAGAAGCTCAGAAACAACAGCTAGCCTTATGGTCTGAAGAAGTCAAAGCCAACACGAGCCTATTGCGCTATGCTAAACCCGCGCTCAAAAACAAAAGATATCGTGAATTTATAGATAGGTGCACACAATTCAGTCCCGCAACCGATCAAAACCTAGCTCTTGTGCCAATGAGAAGAGCTTTAGATCTGATTCGATTTCACACAGCTCAAGAGTTTCAATTATTACCACACCCTTTGGATCCAAAAAAGAAAGTATTGTGGCCTAAAAGTGATGCTCGACCTGTCACGAAAGAAGAAGCAACACGCTTAAATGAATCTCTTGAAGCGAAGATGGCTTTAAAAGAACCTGTAGACTCACAACAAGTCACAAAGTCATCACAGATCTCCTACCCACAAACGGGGCTACTTCAAATCGATTTAAGCACTTTGCTCACTGGTTTTCCTTGCCTAATCGCTCACCCAGAACTATTCAGCAAACAATCTTATTTATATGTTTTGCGTGGCATTGATGCTTTCAAGAAAAAGCATTTGTTATCTCACACGGCACTTTGCGAACTCTTACTCGATGAACTTTCGCTTTATGAAGAAACAATTAAGTCTCTTTATTTAAACAAAATAAAACCATATCAACTGCAAGAAAGAGATTCTGCGCAAGCAGCACAACATAAACGTAAAGATGGAGATTTACCAATCATTGAGGTTACCGGATCACCTCAACAGATTGAAATTGCCAAAGAGATCATCAATGGTGCACTCATAGCTGATCCCGCTCTTCGTAAAAAAAAATGCACTAAACTTGCCAAAAGATATACTGCTGAACTAGGAGATCCCAAGCTATGTCAAACACTCTTCTCTCTTTTTGTTGGGTTTTCTAAAGAGCATTTAGCTACTTGGTCAAAAGACCAGGTTGATATACATAAAATTAAAAATTTGAACGAGTTAATTAAAGTTAACACATATATTTGCCTATGGTTGTTTCAAGATCGACCTGAATCTTGTCTTGTCCAAGGTCAATTTAACCTAGTATTTGCAACACTGCTTCTAGATACTGTTAGCTTGCACGATGCCTTGGAGAGATGTGGCAAGAAGCATGCTGACATGCTTCCTATCAAAGAGGCATATGGTGGAAAACTTGAGGCCTGCCACTTGCTCTATGAGAGACATATTCAAGCTTTAACTAAGTCAACATCAGATTCTATCACAAGACAAACTGCGCAAGAGTATTCTTTACTGTCTGCAGGATCTGCTTTAATAAAAAGCTATCAAGTCATGGCTAACTCAAAAGAGTTACCTTTTAAAGAGCAAGAACTTTATCTATCGCTAGCTAAAGGCCTCCTCGCTTTTATCCGAGAGAACCAACCTGTTTATTTACAGGATAAATCATTGGATACAGCGACCTTCAATGCAACTTGTCAAGCCATGGAGCAATCTCTTCGGAGTTTAGGCGTGAACCTATCGTTAAAACAGTCCGAAAGTGGAGTAGAAGATCAAATGATGCAAGCTTTTTCACGATTTTTTGAAGAGCAGCCCGATAAGCGAGATGAGGAGATAGCAACGCTTAAAGGTCAACTGAGACAAAAGCAAGTAGCTCTCACGGATTTAGCAAAAGAGAAAAAAGGGTTGGAAAAGAGATTAAGTGCTGCTCAAAGTGCGAGCGCACAACTTAATACGCAGATCCAACGACTCAAAGCAGAAGTTGCGCAAAGAAAAGAGCATATCGCAGCAAAAGACGTAAAACTAGCTGCCCAAAGAAAAGAGCTGGGATCTAAAAATAAGGCTATATCTGCTCAAAAGCAAACTGAGACCTTAAAAGAAAAGCAGATCAAAGAACTTACCACTCAAAGAGATGAGATCGTTGAACAAATTCGCCTATTAAACCAAACGCATCAGAAGACCATAACTCAATACAAAGAGCTTGAGTTGGCACATAAGAAAGATCTCGCCTATATAGAAGAACTTAGAAGTAACCTTAGTGACCTCACTTTAAGATTAACTGAACAAAAAGAAGTCTTTCAAAGAGATTTTGATTGCCATCAAAAAGCAATGGCTGCAAACCAGCAAGAATTAGAACGACTTCGAACTGCATCTGAAAGAGATCATGGCGATATAGATAACCTAGCCGGGCAACTTGCAGCTTTGACACTTGAAGTTGAACAAACACAATCTACAAGCTCAACTCAAAAAGCAACCATAGCGTTACTAAATGATGCAAAAGCCCGCTCAGATGAATCTTACTTAGCAGTCAAGCAAGAAAATAGCGCTCTGCAAGCGCAGCTACAACAAAGCCGTATGGCTCTAGAGCATTCGACTCGAAGATTGATAGAGGATCCAGCAGTATCAACTTTGAGGGTCTTACCAGAGAAAGCTCTAAGAGATAAAAAAATTATCAAAGCAACTATTGACGCTCAAGAGCAATGCTTCAAGTCAGATCAAACAGTGCTCCAATCTCTCACTGTGGATGGCTTTGATTTCCAAAAAATAAGACAACTTATACAAGCACTTGAGCAAGGACCTCATGATAGAGCCTTTATCGATGGTGGCTTTTTAAGATGCATATTGACCAAAACACGACCCAATGATGTTGATATTGTGACAACATGCAGCTTACAGTGGTTGAAAAGGAACCCAACCATAGCAGGCTTCTATTTCCAACAAAACCCTTTCATTCCTCATTTGTTTAGAGATGAAACTCATCGCGTTGACATTGTTTGTCACCCAAACTTAGATCTTAAAGAAGAGGGTCAGTTAAGAGATTTAACCTGTAACAGCTTATTTCTTAATGCTAGCTTAGAAATTCTGGATCTCACAGGGCAAGGCTTAAAAGATATTGCTGAGAAAAAATTGGTTGTGATCGGCAAACCTTCTGAAAGATTTAAAGAAGATCCCTCAAGGATTTTGCGTCTTGTTCGATTTTCTTGTGAACTTGCGTGGCATATTGATGCCAGCTATGTCCGGCTCATGCAAGTTGTGAGCTCAAAAATGCATACTATCCCTTTTGGGGTTTTTCATAAAAATATGCGAGTGCTTTTAGAGCTTCCAAATAGCATTGATGCCTTAAGATATTTGAACCTATTAAGCTCTATGTTTAGTCTTTCTCTTAGTCCAATTTGTTCACAAAGCGATCTTATCTACCCTTTTTGGAAATACAGGCAGCAACTTGCTTTATCTGATCAAGGTTCTCGAATTGATCCCATTGCTCTCTTTTTAGTGTTCACCTATCTCAATGAAAGAGAAGTTTATTCAGCCCAGGAAGTTGCTGCACATTTTCTTGACGCATGGCCCGACAAAAACATGAACAATGATCCAGCCTATAGAAGCAAAGTGACTATGAGCTTAACTAGCAATATAGAGCAATACGTCAGGGATTATACAGATTATTGTGAGTCTATTCGTGAATACCAAAGACAAACACAAGCACAAGCACGCTCTAGCTCTCCTCAAGTAGAGAAAACTTACACGCCACTCTTAAGTGCCCGAAACTCCCCTCAGACACCTCAAAGGCAAGTTCATCCTGAGCCATTAGAAGATAGTAAAGCTTTAGAAGCCTCTACTTTAGATTTTAAGTAAACATAGGCCTTCTCTATGAACAGCTGCTAGGCTTTTAGTTTCTTAGCTACGTAAGATACTTGCAGCATGCAAGTATCTTACAAAGAAATTAAGCTTTAGCGGCTTATGTCACAGGCAAAGTGACCCCTTTTTGACCTTGATATTTTCCGCATCTATCAGCGTAAGATGTTTCACAAACTTCATCAGACTCTAAAAACAACATTTGAGCAACGCCTTCGTTTGCGTATATTTTTGCAGGCAGTGGCGTCGTATTTGAAAACTCTAAAGTAACATGCCCTTCCCACTCAGGCTCTAACGGTGTGACATTGACTATAATGCCACAACGAGCGTAAGTTGATTTGCCCAAGCAGATCGTTAATACATTTCTAGGGATCCGAAAATATTCAATCGTACGCGCTAGCGCGAAGGAATTGGGCGGGATAATGCAGACATCAGAATGAATATCTACAAAACTTGCCTCATCAAACTGTTTAGGATCCACGATAGAAGAATGAATATTTGTAAACACTTTGAATTCTGGTGCACAGCGAACATCATAGCCATAGCTAGAAGTGCCATATGAAACGACTCTTTTTTCATCCACGTAGCGAACTTGACTAGGCTCAAAAGGCTCTATCATTTTTTGTTGTTGGGCTACGCGTCTTATCCACTTATCTGATTTAATGGCCATGATTGCTTCCTTAATGGATTATGCTTCGACGGTTTGTATGTTAAGTTGGTATTCCGCAGGTCTTAAAGCTAGATTAGCAGCTATTTTCTGCGCGACTTCTATAAAAATTTGGGCTTGTTTAGATTCTGAATCTTTGGCCACTGTTGGCACCCCTTGCTCCGTATGCAAACTAATATCTCGATCCAATGGGATTTCCCCAAGCATAGAAATATTTCTTTGCTCTGCAATTTTTTGACCGCCACGATGCCCAAAGACTGGCTCATGGTGTTGGCAGTTTGAGCAAACAAATGTACTCATGTTCTCTATGATGCCTAAGACCGGGATTTTTACTTTCTCAAACATGCTGATGGCTTTATTGGCATCCAGCAAGCTTAGATCTTGTGGCGTGGTCACCACAACACTCCCTGCAATGGGTAGCTTTTGAGACATAGTTAACTGAATATCACCAGTGCCAGGTGGAAGATCTAAGATAAGGTAATCTAAATCTGGCCAATGACTCTCTTGAAACAACTGTAAAAGAGCACCAGAAACCATCGGGCCTCGCCAAATCATAGCCTGATTCTCTTCGACCAATAGCCCCATTGATAGAATATGAAGGCCATAGGCTTGAAGTGGTATAAATTTATTTTCTTTGACAGCAGGCTTACCCTTCAAACCAAAGATTGATGGCTGACTTGGCCCATAGATATCCGCATCTAAAAGTCCAACTTTCGCACCAAGAGTCGATAGGGCTAATGCAAGGTTGGCAGCTAACGTAGATTTACCTACACCACCTTTCCCTGAGCCAATAGCGATAACATTTTTCACACCTTTTTGGGGCTTAATGCCCTCTTGGGTGCGATGCCTTGATATCTTGCAAACAACTTCCAGCTCCATGGATAAAGCGCTAGCCTCTAAGCAAGCCTGAACGCCATCTTTAATGGCTTCTAGCTGCTGAGCTGTTCCAGGATAACCTAGCCGTATTCTTAAGATATCACCCACTATTTTGGCCCAGCCCAGCTCGCTGTAATTCTGCGCTAATAGTGGATCTTTAAAGTTTTCTAAAGCTTTGGAAATATTAGTATTTTTTAACATCATCTATGGGACACTTGTGTTTGGATCCGCATTGTAGCACGGCCTATATATTCACGCTATTGAGATGAAAAAAGCATCAAAGGCAGGTATAGTGTGTTGCTAAATGAGGAGAAGAGGTAGACATGAGTGATAACTCTGAACATACACGTGAAATTTTAGTCACAAGCGCATTACCCTATGCGAATGGCAACTTGCACCTAGGCCATATGGTTGAATTCGTGCAAACCGATATTTGGGTCAGAACCATGCGGTTAATGGGTCATACTTGCCATTATGTTTGCGGCAGCGACGCCCATGGCACACCGATTATGCTGCAAGCTGAAAAACTTGGTAAAAGCCCCGAAGCTTTGGTCGAAGAAGTGAATAAAGCCCAAGCCTATGATTTACAGAAGTTCCATATAGGCTTGGATAATTTCTACACCACCCACTCGGTTGAGAATCAAAAACTTTCTGAAAAAATTTATAACCAATTACAAAAAAATGGTGATATAGAAAAAAGAACCATCTTACAGGCCTTTGATCCTGTAAAAGAAATGTTCTTACCAGATAGATACGTGAAAGGTACTTGCCCAAAATGTGATACCCCTGATCAGTATGGCGATAGTTGTGAATCATGTGGAGCTCACTATAGCCCAACCGATTTAAAAGAAGCTGTTTCTGTTGTCTCTGGCGCTACCCCTATCGCTAAGGAGTCCGAACATTACTTCTTTAAATTAGGTAACTACTCAGAGTTGTTGAAAGTTTGGACGAAACAAGACCATCTCCAACCACAAATTACTAATAAGCTATCTGAGTGGTTTGATGTGGGTCTTAACGACTGGGACATCTCTAGAGATGGCCCTTATTTCGGCTTTAAGATTCCAGGCACACAAGATAAATATTTTTATGTTTGGCTAGATGCTCCTATCGGTTATCTTGCAAGCTTCCAACAATTTTGTGAACGGGAAAATATAGACTTTGACAGTTTTTGGAAAAAAGACAGCACGAAAGAAGTCATCCACTTTATTGGCAAAGATATTGTCTATTTTCATGCGCTATTTTGGCCAGCAACGCTTGATGCAAGTGGGTACAGAACACCAACCTCAGTTTTTGCTCATGGTTTCTTAACCGTCAATGGCAAAAAAATGTCAAAATCACGTGGTACCTTTATCAAAGCTGAAACATATGCACAGCATTTGGATCCAGAACATCTGCGATATTATTTCGCTGCCAAGCTCAATGATGGCATTGATGATTTAGACTTAAGTTTTGAAGATTTCACTCATCGAGTGAACTCAGATTTAGTTGGAAAATTTGTCAACATTGCAAGCCGCTGTGCGGGCTTTCTTCAAAAAAATTACGACAATATGCTTGGTGAGTCACTCATCGATAAAGACTTGTATCAAAGCTTTGTAACTGAAGGTCAATCCATTTTACAATCCTTAGAATCTCGCCAGTATAGCAAAGCCATCCGAGATATTATGAAGCTTGCAGATGATGCCAATCGATTCATTGATGGCAATAAACCTTGGGTTCTTATCAAAGATCCAACTAAAAAAGAAATGGTTCAAGACGTTTGTACGCAGGGGATTAACTTATTCAGAGTCTTAATGACGTATTTGAAACCAATCTTGCCAGAAACAGCTATGCATGCAGAAACCTTTTTAAACGCAGGCACGCTGAATTGGCAATCCATCCAATCACCTCTGCTTAACCATCAATTAAACAATTTTAGCCCGTTAAAGCAACGAGTCGACCCTAAGAAGATTGAAGCCATGATTGAAGATTCAAAAGAAAACACAGAAAAAACAACAGATGAAAAAAACATCAGACGCCCTCACGCAGAAGATCCTCTCTCAGAGA
>CAYGPI010000011.1:18856-36505 GCA_964351745.1 uncultured Francisellaceae bacterium | reverse complement strand
CCGCGAACAAATGATCGAATTGAAAAATATCGCCAAACAACCGATTTCGAAGCTCGCCACGTTTGCCATCAGAAATTTTATGAATATCTGTTTGCTCAAAATAGACTTGACCCGATGTTGGTTTTTCAAGGCCACCTAATAAATTAATAAGTGTCGTCTTTCCAGATCCAGACTTGCCAATAATCGCCACTCTTTCTCGTGGTGCGACTTGCAAGCTTAGGCCTTTAAACACTGGAATATCACGGTGCCCATCTTTATAAACCTTAGACAGATTGTCACAGGTTAAAATATTATGCTTAATGTTCATGTCGAAGTGCCTCCGCTGGATCCACACCCGAAGCCCTGTAAGCTGGAATAATTGTTGCCAGAAGACTTAAGATAAGTGAACAAGAAGCAATCAAAACAACATCTTGAGCATGTAGATCAGAAGGTAGATGGTTAAGAAAGTAAACTTCTTCAGAAATAAACTTCATGTGAAGCATTTGCTCAATCCAAGCCACAATGCTTTCAACATTTAAGGCCAACATGATGCCTGAGCAAACCCCTAGGATGGTTCCAACGACACCAATCACAGCACCTTGACTTACAAAAATCGCCATGATTCTTTGCTTAGAAGCACCAAGCGTTCTTAAAATAGCAATATCAGCTCGCTTATCTGTCACAACCATCACTAAAGTAGAAATGAGATTAAAGACAGCTATCGCTAAGATCAACATGAGAGTCAAAAACATCATCTTTTTTTCCATCGCAACAGCATTGAAATAAGTTTCATTGAGTCGCGTCCAGTCAACCACATAGTAGTCATTTTGTGTTTTCAATTTTAAGTCAAAGGCCACTTCTCTCGATTGGAAAGGATCTTTTAATTTAGCCTGGATCCCAGTCACGCCATCATGAATCTTATAAAGCCGCTGCGCATCTCTTAAATGAACAAAAGCCATACCACTATCATAAACATAGCCAACTTTAAAAATACCAATCACTTTCAATTGCTTAAGCCGCGGCATGGCACCAACAAGAGAAACATTAAGCTCAGGAATAAGCAGCGTGACTTTATCGCCAACAGCGACTCCTAAAACTTTTGCTAAGCTTTCCCCTAAGATAACACCGAAACTACCAGGTTTAAGATCTGAAAGTTGCCCTGAGGTCAAAGTTGATGCTAGCGGAAAAACAGCCTCTGAAGTAGCTGGCTCAATCCCTTTGACAATGACACCACGCACACCACTTGATTGCGTTAACATACCCTGCCCTTCGATATAAGGGCCCACAGCTTCTATCAAGGGATGCGACAACATTTGTGCGGCAAGTAAGTCTGGCTCAGCAATCGGCTGATTTCCCCAACCGTTCACCATTAACTGTGGGGTGACGCTTAGAATGCGCTCACGGATCTCTTTTGTGAAACCATTCATGACTGACAATACCGTGATTAAAACCATGACGCCTAGCGCTATACCAAGCATCGAAACAATGGAGATAAAAGTGATAAAATGATCACGGCGTTTTAAATTGGTATAGCGTGTACCAATATATAGGGAAAAAGGTTTAAACATATTAAACTAAGTCAGATCAACATTGCTAAGAATTGTACCTGGTCAGCGAGCATCTGTCAGGTGTATTTACATAGTTACATAAATTGCTTTTTCTAGAAGTTTTAGGATCATAATGAAATGAACAAACAAGGTCACCAAATTGATTGGCCCGCTGAATGGGCCACTCAAAAAGCGACTCTAATCGTATGGCCTCACAAAAGCCATGATTGGCTAAACAACTTAAAAGAGGTTGAACTCTCCTATATAGACATGAGCCGCGCCATTACTCACCATCAATGCTTATATATTATTGCTTTCGATGAAAAGCACCAAGAGCACATTAAGAGTCGACTCATTTATTTAGATCCATCTTTTACCATTGAATACTTCATCATAAAGTCAAATGATACTTGGGTAAGAGATAGCGGCCCAATAACCATTTTGAAAGACGAAAAAGCGGTTTGCTTAGATTTTGAATTTAATGCGTGGGGAAAAAAATATAATTTTGATTTAGACAACCTTATCACTAGAAACCTTCTAAAGGACACGAGACTCTCTGCTTATGGCTACGAATCCATCAATTTTATTTTAGAAGGCGGCAGCATAGAATCTGACGGGAAAGGTAGTTTACTTACAACCTCAACTTGTTTGTTGAATCCCAATCGAAACCCAGATCTCGATCTAAGCTTTTTAGATAAAAATTTGCATGACTATTTTGGGGTGTCCCAAACACTATGGCTCGACATAGAGCCTCTTGATGGTGATGATACTGACGGCCACATAGATACGATTGCTAGATTTTGCCCAAACAATGTCATTTGTTACCTTTCAGATGAAAGTGGAAAAAATAGCAACTTGGCTTCTTTAGAAAGGCAGCTTAAATCATTTTCTAATGTATCGGGCGAAGCTTATCAACTTGTCCCCCTACCCTATGAAGAAGTCTTCAATGCAAGCTATGACAAACTTCCAGCTTCTTACGCAAACTTTATCATCATCAACGGCGCTATCTTGATGCCGCAGTATGGCATCCCTTCTGATAGAGCCGCTATGGAAAATATTCAATTATGTTTCCCTGAATACGTCATATATCCAATTCAAGCTAAATGTTTTATAGAGCAAGGTGGCAGTCTACATTGCCTAAGCATGCATATCCCTAATTTACAAAGGAATTAATGCTTGCTTAATGAGCAAGTTTACATACAATGTTATTAAAAAGAGCCATGAACCATGAATCTGCCAAAAGATATAAAAGTTGCTTGTATCCAACATGCTGCAACAAAAGACCAATTTCAAAATTGGCAACAGACTGAAGCCGGTATAAGAGATGCTAAAGCTCAAGGAGCAAAGCTAATCTTACTCCAAGAGTTGCATAGCTCCATTTACTTCCCACACAATCAAGATGTCCAATATTTTGATCTTGCTGAGACAATACCAGGCCCAAGCACTGAAAAATTGAGTCAACTTGCTCGTGAGTTAGGCGTCGTTATTGTTGGCTCTATCTTTGAAAAAAGAGGACGCGCCATTTACCATAATACAGCTGTTGTTTTTGAAGCTGATGGGACATGCGCTGGCGTTTATCGTAAAATGCATATACCAGACGATCCTGGCTTTAATGAAAAGTTCTATTTTACTCCTGGAGATTTGGGGTTTGAACCTATACAAACATCAGTTGGGAAACTAGGTGTTTTAGTTTGTTGGGATCAGTGGTTTCCTGAAGCTGCTAGACTCATGGCTTTGCGGGGGGCTGATTTGCTCCTATATCCAACAGCGATTGGGTGGAGCCCAGCTGATACTGACGAAGAGCAAATGAAACAATTAGATGCTTGGCAAACAGTGCAACGTGGACATGCTATTGCAAATGGCATTCCTGTCTTGTGTGCAAACAGGATTGGTTTTGAAGGCCAGGAGCACTCCGGTGGATCGCAATTTTGGGGACATAGTTTTATCTGTGGCCCACAAGGAGAAATACTGTGTGAAGCTCAGAATCAGGCCTGTGCCATTGTGGCAGAAATAAAATTTGAGCAAACAGAGCAAGTTCGAAGGATTTGGCCTTTCTTCCGGGATCGCAGAATTGATGCCTACCAAAGCCTTTTAAAGATATTTGATGATAAAAGAGAGCCAACAATATGATTGTCATTATTAATCCCTCAGAGCCTAAGACATCAAAGGCTTACAAGGAAACATTAGCGGCTTTAAATAAACTACCCAATGTTGAAATTAAAGAGCATGAGGTCCAAGGAAAGCAAGATCATATTATTGAAATATATCTTCTTGGAGATACACACCACTTATCGAGTGAAAATATCGAAGCGTTGCCTGCTGTCTCAAAAGTCATTCGCATATCCCAACAGTATAAAATGTTAGGGCGTCATGATAAGCACCAGCCTGATTTAGGTTTTGATTATAACGGCATTACTTTTAATCAAGACAATTTAAATATTTTGCCCGGTTTATGTGCAGTCGATAACATTGCAAGTGTTGAAGCCACCATGAAAGCGCTGCAAGCTCATGGGTTACAATGTACGCGTATGGGCGCTTATAAACCTCGTACAAGTCCCTATTCCTTTCAAGGTTTGGGAAAGGCGTGTTTAGATTATCTTTTTGATCTCGCTGGAAAATATGACATCAAGGTCATTGCGATGGAAGTCACCCATGAGCGTCATATTGACGAAATCAATGAAACGCTTGAGCGTTTAGGCCATCCCACCGGGGTGATGCTGCAAGTTGGCACAAGGAATGCTCAGAACTTCGAACTACTGCGCGCTGTGGGTAGCCAAACCCGCCATCCTATCCTCTTCAAAAGAGGCTTTGGGATTAGTTTAGACGAGTCATTGAATGCCACTGAATATCTTGCTCATTCCGGCAACGCTAAAGTTGTTTTCTGCCTTCGCGGCATGAAATCTTTATTTGGCGCCCCGCATCGCAATTTAGCAGATTTTGCCCATGTTCCAGTTATCAAGCGACTCACTCGTATGCCAGTTTGCATTGATCCTTCTCACTCTGTTGGGAGTCAAAAAATGAGCCCTGAAGGCATCAGCGATGTTTTTCATGCCACCGCGCAAGGGATCATTGCTGGGGCCAATATGGTCTTAGTTGATTTTCACCCACAGCCTAAAGACGCTGTTGTTGATGCTAAACAAGCCATCTCTATCAATCAATTAGGCTGGTATTTAGATGATATTATGATTGCCAGGGAAGCTTTTGAGAAAAGAAAGCGACTTGCAGAAAACGTGATAAATAAAGACTATGCCACAATCTAACTTTTTTGATGCACCTATTCCTAAATCGATTGGTGATAAAATTATATGGCAACATCAAATAGGCTCTGGTACATCTCTGGCCCTCACCCATGCTGCCATAAAAAGCGATGGGCCTATCATCATCGTTACCAATTCGTCTCACCAGGCGCATCAGATGGAAAGAGAATTAAAACTCTTTTGTCGAGATACAGGGCTTCATGTCCAAGTTTTTCCAGATTGGGAAACCTTGCCTTACGATGCTTTTTCTCCTCATCAAGACATTATATCTGAGCGCTTAGCCACCTTAGTCGCCCTCAATCAGTTGACGAAAGGACTGTGTATCGTTCCTGTCACCACCATGATGCACCAATTGATGCCCAAATCTCATTTGCTTGCTTCAAGTTTGGTCATGAGCGAAGGAGACAAGCTAAACTTAACGACCATGAGCCAACAACTTGTAGACTCATGTTACCGTAAAGTCGCAGAGGTTAATGAGCATGGTGAGTTCGCCATTAGAGGCTCTATTTTAGATATTTTCCCTATGGGAGCAGATTGGCCTATTCGAGTCGAGCTGTTTGATGACGAGATTGAAACTCTTAGATATTTCGATCCGCAAAACCAGCGTTCGAAAGAAAAACTGTCAAGTATTAAACTGTTACCTGGCCGAGAAATCCCTCTAGGGGAAAGCTCCGTTAAAACTTTCAGAAAAAAATGGCGAGAAACTTTTGAAGGTAATCCAAAATTATGCCATGTTTATGAAGATATTAGCCAACATATTATTCCACCAGGCATTGAGTATTATCTTCCTTTATTTTTTGACGAAGTGAGTCAGTTCGCAGATTTTTGCCCTAGCGATGCAACTTTTGTGCTTATGTCAGACCTGCAAGAGCCTATCGATGCTTTATGGCGCAGTGTGACAGATCGTTACGAGCAATATCGCCATGATAGGTTAAAACCTATCTTAGCGCCAAATCAAATCTTTTTAACCAGTGATCAGTTTTTTACCGCCATCAAACCATTCAAGCAAATTCAAATCAAAGAAGTCGTCAAAGATAAACCACACCACTATCATTTTGATTCAAGCTCTTTCCCAGATCTTAGTATTAACCACAAGCTGGAAAATCCTCTTTCAAATCTCACTAGCTTTATAGCGCAAAGTGATTGTAAAGTTTTACTTTGTGCTGAAAGCAAAGGCCGCCGCGAATCACTCAAAGACCTCTTGGCCAAACAGCGACTTCAGCCCGATGATGTCCAAAACGTTAATGTCTTCTTTCAAGATTCTACAAAATTTGGGCTAGCCATTGCGCCCATTGATGTTGGTTTTTATTCGCCAAGTCAAAAGCTCATCATGATAGCCGAAGCCCAGCTTTATGGCACCCAAGTCATGCAAAGGCGACGCCGCAGAAAAACTCAAGTTGTCGAAACAGATTTCCAAATTAAGCATATTGCAGAGCTAAAAATTGGCGATCCAATGGTTCATATTGAATTTGGGGTTGGTCGTTACCTTGGTTTAAAAACCATTCATATTGAAAACAAAGAAGCAGAATTTTTAGAAATCCAGTACGCAGGGACTGATAAGCTCTATGTTCCAGTAAGCTCCTTACATTTAATTTCAAAATTTACAGGCAGCCATGCAGATCATGTCCCTCTTAACAAGCTAGGTACTGATCAGTGGGATAAAGCTAAGTCTAAAGCTTTGAAAAAGGCACAAGATGTCGCAGCTGAGCTCCTTGAAATTTATGCTAAACGAAAAGCCAAACCCGGCCGGGCGTTTAAATCTCTAGAAGAGCCCATGACGATGTTTGCTAGTCAGTTTCCTTTTGAAGAAACCCCAGATCAACTTCGAGCTATCGATGAAGTTCTAGCAGATATGCAATCACCAACGCCTATGGATAGATTAATCTGTGGTGATGTCGGCTTTGGAAAAACTGAGGTCGCCATGCGAGCCACTTTTATGGCTGCATTCAATGAAAAACAGGTGGCTATTTTAGTCCCAACCACACTCCTTGCCCAACAACATTATGAAACCTTTTTAGATAGGTTTGCAGAGTGGCCTCTCACAGTTGAAGTTTTATCAAGATTTAAGACAAAAAAAGAACAAGATAAGATCATAGATAAAATCAAAGCTGGTACGGTAGACATTATCATTGGCACACACAAGCTCATACAATCAGAAATCTCTTTTAAACGGTTGGGATTAGTCGTTATCGATGAAGAGCACCGATTTGGCGTTAAGCAAAAAGAGCAATTAAAAAAAATGCGCTCTGAAGTCGATATCTTAACACTAACCGCGACTCCTATCCCTCGAACTCTTAATATGGCTTTTGCTAATTTGCGCGACCTTTCTATTATTGCGACGCCTCCAAAAAAGAGGTTAAGCATCAATACGTTTGTGAGGGAAAAAGGGGATCCGCTTATTACAGAAGCGATTATGCGAGAACTTATGCGCGGTGGCCAGGTTTATTATTTACATAATGCTGTTGATACCATTGAAAAAACAGCCAATCATATTTCAAAGCTAGTGCCTCAAGCTCGTGTGGGGATTGCTCATGGTCAAATGAGAGAAAGAGAACTTGAAGGCATCATGGCTGACTTCTATCATCAGCGATTTAATGTGCTTGTTTGCACAACCATTATAGAAACAGGGATTGATATTCCTTCTGCCAACACGATCATTATTGATAGAGCTGATAAGCTTGGGCTTGCTCAATTGCACCAATTAAGAGGACGAGTTGGACGCTCTCACCATCAGGCATATGCTTATTGTTTAACGCCTCCTAAAAAGCAACTAACATCTGATGCCACAAAACGTTTAGAAGCCCTCGAAGCCCTCACAGAGCTGGGATCTGGGTTTAGTCTTGCATCCCAAGACTTAGAGATAAGGGGCGCAGGCGAGCTCTTAGGGGAAGGCCAAAGTGGTGATATTCACACCATTGGTTTCTCCCTATATATGGATATACTAAACAAAGCAGTTAAAGCCCTACAAAATGGCGAGCCCTTTATGCTCGAAGACTCTTTAAACCAGGGGGCAGAAATTGATCTAAACATTACTTCTCTGATTCCTGAGTCCTATATTCATGATGTGAGCACAAGACTGCTTCTCTACAAACGAATCTCTCATGCTAATTCCGATGAAAATTTGAACGAACTTAAAATTGAAATGATTGATAGATTTGGCCTACTCCCAGAAGCGGTCAACCATTTATTTAGGATTGCTCAATTAAAAATCAAAGTAGCCTCTATGGGGATCAAAAAAATTGATGCCAGTGCGAGCGGTGGCAGAATCATCTTTACAGCAAAGCCAAATATCAACACTACGAGTCTTATAGAGATGATTCGAACAAAACCACTGCGCTATCAAATCAAAGGATCTGAGCTCTTTAAATTTACGATGGATATGCCTCAGGTTGAAGATAGATTTCAAACCATTGAGCATTTAATTGAACAATTAAACCCACTCTCTATGCCAGCAACATCATAAGGATAAACGGATGCTTAAAAATATGACTGTTAGAATATTATTGGGTCTTGTCATCATGGTTGGGCAACAAGCCGCTTTTGCCAATGAGCGGTGGTACCAGATTGAAGTCATTGTCATGGAGCACAAAGATAAAGCGGGGCTTCTACTAGAAGAATGGCCTATTAATCCTGGCTACCCCAAAACAGCTCATGCCCATAATTTACAAAAATATCTTGAAGGAGAAGCGCCACCAGAGAATTATATTGAACTTCCTGAGCAAGCTTTTAAATTAGACGAAGCTAAAAAAAATATCGTCAAAAGAACCGGAAATAAGATATTGTGGCACAACGCTTGGCGTCAAAAAGTCAAAGAGAATGCCCCTGAGCCAATTCATATTTTTGGTGGAAAAACTTTTACAAACCCAAATGGCTCTGATCAACAAACTGAATTTGATGGCACGCTCACTGTCTTTTTATCAAGATATTTACACGTGAGTACAGATTTGATTTTTCATAAGCCTATGGCTTTTATTGCCAAAGACTCATCATACGCCCATCAAGACCTTCACAAAGTGAAGCCTCTTAGCTCAAGTGATCATTGGCCTACGCAAGCCAATACTGGATTGCAGGGATTTAGATTATTAGAAAAAAGAAAGGTGAAGAAAGACGAAGTCACCTACATCGATCACCCTTTGTACGGCATCATGATCCGAATCACGGATGACAAGACGCCAACTTAATATCGCTCAATTGAACTAGCCATGATAAAGCTTTATAATTAACTGTCATGGCTAGATCAATCAACTCCATAAACCTAACGACATCGTCCATCATTTTATAAAGAGTTTCATATGCAAGATATTATTTTTGGCGCTGGATGCTTTTGGGGAGTCCAAACGACTTTTGATGCTTTAACCGGTGTCACTGAAACGCAAGTTGGTTATGCTGGTGGTACGACACAAGACCCAACCTACCATGAAGTTTGCACAGGCCATACAAATCATGCAGAAGTTATTAAAGTCACCTTTGATCCACAGCAAATTTCCTTAGAAAATTTGCTTGATGTTTTTTGGCATAGTCACAATCCTACCACCTTGAACCGTCAAGGCCCCGATGTAGGCTCCCAATATCGCTCTTGTATTTTTTACTTCAACCAAGAGCAATTCAATATCATAGCAACCTCAAAAGAAATGCTAGAAAAGAATCATCCAAATCATACGATTGTCACCCAAATTGAGAAAGCGCCACCTTTTTATAGGGCAGAGGAATATCATCAGCATTATCATAAAAAGCATCCCAGATAGGGAAGAAAACTAGGGGTTTTGGTTATAAGACATTGTTGCATTTTGTGTTGAACTGATGACATTCATTGGCATCTTAAAGCCCGCCATATCAATGCAGTGGCTACCTAAGCTTGTTAGATCTTTCCTGGCTAGGATTAGAAAGATCAATTTTTTGACGAGCTTCATGATCAATGGTTGCTTTGGCCATATCAACAAGCTCTACAACCAAATAGGTTTGTTTAGCATCCATATTATTCTGATTAAAGTGTGAGTTTAACTTTTCATCTAATTTTTTGTTTTCCTGCTTAAAAGCGTCAATAGCCTCACTAAAAGCTAAATAATCTTCTTCACCAAAATTAGCACTTTCAATGGCTTTAGAAAAATCTTGCAGCGTACTAATAAGATTTTGAACCAGCTCTCTTTTTCTCTCACGATAGTTGATACGCTCATTTTCTGGGCCAGAAAAGCTCAGCATGCCTGCGCCTTTTCTAGCAAAAACATCTTGATTTTTTTTACTTGCATCAATTCTACTTTGGCAATGCTCAATTAACTTATCAATGGAGGCTGGAACCATACTATAGTCTGCTGCAGTAGCAGTACTAGGCATGCTCCCGTATCCAGTAGCCTCTAAACTATCAGGCCTAGCTGGCATACCGTCATAGGCAGTTGCCCCTCTACTAGATGTAGCATTTGCCGCACCACCTGGCACTTCCTTGTGCATGGATCCCCCTCTGGAATCAGATATTGTATTTCCATCACCGCCAATAGTAGCAGGCATACTCCCATACTCAGGAGCCTTTCCACGTTTAGTTGGAGCCTCTTCATAAATGCTACTCGCAGATTTTAAAGCTAATTGATCTAAATCGGCATCATTGGCTTGGTTATCATCGTGCTTCTTAACATTCTCAGCCTCATTTACCTGTTGAAGATGATTGGCTAAAGTAGATTGGACACTAGCTAATGAAGGTCGTGCTTGTGGTTCAACCCTACACATCTTTTTCTCTAGTGCAAGTAACTCACCACTGTTAAGGCCCAGTTCACGATACATTAATATTCCAAGTTGATAAACATCGCTTTGTTTGGAGTAATGAAGATTCTTCTTATTATGTATCAATCGCTTCGCACCTCCTACAAGAACGACCTTTCCTATTTCTGGTGGCGTAATAGTTAGATTGAATCTTCCAGAGAAATCTGGGTCTCTTAGACCAATTTTATCTCGACCCTTCATATCTCTAGATAGCCCAAAATCAATAATATGGGCTTCTATACCTTGATCTGTTTGCTTAATTAAAATATTACCAGGATTTAGATCCATATGAACAATATCTTGCTCATGGACTCTCTGCAAGGCTTCAGTAACCTTTAAGGCAATCTCAATTTTTTGCTCCTCAGATAACTCAACATTATTTAGTATGTCCTTTAGGCTAACCCCCAGATAAGGTGTTACTTGATAAGAGCTTTGCATGGCATCTTCAGCGCTCACTCTATCTCTCGTAAAATCACCTAAATGTCGACCCATTTTTCTTTCAAGTTCAACTTCATTTTTATCCATCTGAAATATATCATCTTTGCTTTTTTTAGAAGATTTTTTAGCATCTCTAAAGGCCGCCATCGCTTTCGTATCAAAATCAACCGGATCAAAACCAGGCTCTTCTTCATGTCTCTTTTTATAATCCTCTAGAATAGCTTGATAATCATGATATAAATCCTTGTAATTCATAGCTGAATTTTCTTGCGCCATGATTTTTTTAGATAACTCTTCAACCAAAGCATCTGCAGCACCTTCGTATTCGTTTAGACTTGAAGCAAGATTGACCTTAAGATCCTTTAATAAATTTTCCTTTTCCAGTTGATCATATTTAGATTCCTTGTTTTGTTTCTTGCACGCAAACAATTCACCGTTTTCATCTATAACCAACTTTGCTCTTCCAAAGTTGCCAGCCCCTAAAACCCCGTGCTCCTTTCCCTTATGAACACAATACAACTTACCATCTGCGTACAAAAAAGAATGAGCTAGCCCTGTTTTCTTGTGACTCACTTTAAAGGATAAATCCTTGCCTTTTAACGTCCTTTTAGACAGCTTCTCTTTCATGAATGCATGAGCCTGTGCCCACTCTTCAGGCGAAGGAGCATCTCTAAAGTCATTTTTCCTCAAAAAATCCTCATAGCTCATAGAAAATGGTTCTTGAACTTCTTGAGTGTTTTTTCTCTGCTCTTGCGTCCCTGGTAGATCCTCTTCTTTTATCGTTTGTTGACTATCTTGCGTTTCTGTTGGGTCCGTGTAACCGTCGTCCCTAATCCTTTGTAGACTCTCTTGCGTTTCTGTTGGGTCCGTGTAATGGTCGTCCTCTTCTTTTATCGTTTGTTGACTATCTTGCGGCCCTTTTAGATCATCTGGCATCTGATATTTTTTATCAACTGACTTGCTTCTTTTTTTTTCAAGCCAACTTCTAAAAATTATTTTAAAAGGGTTTGGTAGATTTATTTTACGTTTAAATAAAGGCATTTAACACTCGAGACCAAGTCACAAAAAAGGATGAATATTGCATCAAGTTAAGCCTCCTTGATCTTGTTGAGCTGCTTGTACCATTTGCTCAACCACTTGTGCCTCTTCAAAAGAGCTACCCAAAGGCTCAACCATTGGAGCTTCGTCAATATTTGAAACTTCGAAACTTGCTTCTGAGGTTGACATAAGTAACTGCTCTAAACTCTCTGGCTCTACACCATCAACAAGCACATCTGATTGCTCAAGAGGCTCTCCAAGCAGCGTGACATCCCCTAGTATCTTTATCTCACCAGAGCCTAGTGTGTATTCGCCTATACCGTGGATGATATTGCCATCTTGATGTTTCACCTGGCCATCACTATCTAAATTAATAGATAAAATGTCCATCTCGATGAGAGATTTATACTCACCTTCTTCTGTTAGGCCATTAGTATTACTATCTTGCCAAATACCAAAATCTGACCAAAGTTCATCTTGAGCATCAAAGACATGATCATTGTTACTATCAAAAGCTAAGCGAAGACCTTCTAAATCTGTCGTGGCATCTGGGTGATAATCCACAAAGGCTATTTCTTCGATACCACTGAAGGCTTGATTTTGATCTTGATCATACATGAGGAAGCCATCTTCAGGGCCTGCCCAACCAGTAAGGATACTTTGCCCATTTTGCTCTACAACAACACCTGAATCATTTGAAGATAGTAAATTTATTTGAGCATCCCCATTCAAATCAAGAATGATGGGAGCTATCACTGCACCAGACTCATAGGCGCCTATGTCGCTATGTGCGCCTGAAGGTCTGACAAAACCACGTTGATCCGTGGTGACAGTAAGATCTGAATTCGGATTAGCCCCATCAATAGCATCTGTACCTAGTAACAAGGCATGAGTCTTAGTGCCATTCAAGGAGCCATTGAGTGCTAAAGTAGCATTGAGAACTGCTGCGAGCGGGGATGCGTCTGTCCCAAAGTGATCGCCTGTTGTACCCGTAAACCCTGATTGCGATGCGCTACCAATATAATTGTACCCAGAAGTGCTAATTGCTGTATACGCAGAATTCCACCGTATAGTGGAGCCTAAATCATTGTTATTACCGTTCTGAGCAACAATAGTATTGCTTAAATTTACAATTCCGGCTGCGCTTCCAAAAAATTCGCCTTGATTATATATCCCATCACCATACTCAGCATTATTAAAGGCTATGGTTGAGTGATCAATGTTATTAATTCTTGCTGTATTGCTATTGTATATCCCTCCACCATCATTATCTGCGAAATTACCTGAGAAAGTTGAATTTCGTATCTGAACAATCGTACCAAAATTATTAATCCCTCCACCATCGTTAAGGCTTCCTCCGGTAGCTGTTTCATTATCATAGATTGTTGAATTCTCTATTAAAGTGATAGTGGCATTGTTGTAAATACCCCCGCCACCTATTCCAGAAAAATTAGATTCAAACGTACTTGAATTAATACTTAGAACTGAACCATTATTATACAAACCACCACCACTATTGAGTGTACTATTATCATCCAAGATGGTTTCATTAATTGTTAATACACCTGTTGATGAATTGTAAATCCCGCCACCGTGACTAGTGGCATTGTTTGAAAGAAGTGCAGAGTTGTTGATAGTCAGCGCTCCTGCATTATTTATAGCGCCACCAAATCCAACAATTTGACCACCTATTATAATCACATCATCGAGGATTAGCTCTGAATTAGTTCCAACATCAAAAATTCTATCTGTGCCATTGCCATCAATGACAAGGTTTTCTATACCTTGTATGCGAATAACGCTTGAAGTATTTGTAATGTCCAAATCACCTGTTTTGTTATCATCTTCGCCGGAGCCAGTTATCGTTAAAGTGTGTCTCGCATTGTCATGTAAGAAAGTTATTGTAGCATCTGAGGTAGAATGATTCGCAAGCTCTACGGCTTCTCGAAGCGACAAGCCCATACCTGAAGTTAAGAAATTAGTGTGATTAGCGGCAAGTGACAAGGTCGTATTATAAGCACTGTATTCATCATCGGTGGTTGTAACCTGAATGGCATAACTGACAGAATCCTGCAACTCATATGCGCCAATATCATTATTGGCTGAACTGTTGCCAAGGCCATCAACTGGCCTATCACTATTTCTCTGATCGAACATCACAGTGCTAGTTGGGTTGGCACCATCAATCGCAGCATTATTATAATCTGAAAGTAGCGCGTGGGTTTTTGTGCCTACCGTGGAGCCATTCAGGCTCAAAGTTGGATCTAAAACAGCCTGCAATGCTGATGAATTTGAAGTGCTATAATGGTCAGTGCTATTGAAAGAAATTAAAGCTCCCTGTGTGCTGCCTACATAGTTATAGCCGTTAGAATAAAATTTTTCACCCTCAAGATCATCATTGTTTGTGTTTTGAGCAACAATGCTATTCCCTAAAAAAACGGGGGAGTTGATAGCATCATGAGACAAAATACCATCCCCTTTAAATGCATTGTTAAAGGCAATTGTTGAATAGTCAAACCTAATACTCCCCCAATTGTCTACCCCGCCACCTTCAGATGCAGTATTACCTGATATTGTGGAATTTATGACAGAAGTTACTTGAGAACTAATACCGTTAAAAATTCCTCCACCTTGAACAATAGCTGTATTACTTGAGATCGTACTAGAATCAATGAGCGAAACTTTACCAAAATCAAAGTTTGCTAAACCACCACCATTGTTAGAAGAGTTGTTCTCGATGGTCGTAGAGTCAATGAGCGAAACAGTACCACGATTTGCTATGCCACCCCCAGCACTAAATGATTTATTGCTTTCGATGGAGCTACCGGATATGCTTAAGTTCCCAGTTGTTTCATTAAAAATAGCCCCTCCATTACTAGTTATAGACTCATTAGTAATAAAGTCTGTTTCTGTAATATTCAAGTTACCTAAGTTATAGATTGCGCCACCAGAGCCTAAACTTTCATTATCTTTAAAGCTGCTACCTTCTATCGTAGCTTTACCAGTCAGAGCATTATAGAGAGCCCCATTGCGATTATTTAAGAGTTGAGCATCTTTGATAATAAGTTCACCACTGTTATAAATGGCTCCAACTTGTATCAGATTTCCCTCTTCTAAAGAAATGCTATCGATAGTAAGCTGTGCATCAGTAGCTACATGAAAAACCCTATCGACCTGTTGACCGGAAATAGTACTCATACCTGTTCCAATGATTGAAATGAGATTGGATGTGTTTATTATATCTAAATCTCCAGTTTGACTCAGGTCTTCCCCGACTCCAGTCAAACTAAGCCCGTAGCTTTTAGACTCGAGTAAGATGGATTCATCATTCACTGAGCCATTCGCAAGAATAACCGCTTCTCTTAGACTTAAATTGTGATCAGTCTTACTTAATGCGTCATCCGTCTCTATATTGACACCAATTTGAACAAAGAATGTGCTTGTAGTAGAGCCTCCATCAGAGTCAGCCACAGTAAAGTCAAAGCTATCGGTTGTTAGATTTGGATTATTAGCTTTGTATGAAATGAAACCATTGTTAATATCATCCTGAGTGAAGGTATCGTTAATAATTAAAATTTCATCTGTATCGCTGTTATACAGACTACCTTGACTAAGGCCATCATCAATTGTATACGTTAACAAGGATGGGGCATCTGAATCCGTGGCATTCAAATGGGCACTGGTCAAAGTTACTTCAGTATTTGTCACATCATCATGAAGCCCATAAAGATCAAGATTAGTTGCAATAATAGGAGCATCATTAGTCCCGATTAAATCAATTTGAACAGTTCCTATCACAGATAAGCCATGATTATCAGTGATCCAAAAGTCGAAAAATTGTGAGTTAATGACGCCCTCACCTAAAGTATCTAATTGACTATCATTGATTGTAAACTGCCAACCAATACTACCTGTACCTGTGTTTGTTGAATCTGTAAAAGAAGTTTGCTCGAATAATCCAATATTGCCTTCAGCACCCAGTAGCATGACTGTATGTGTATCTAACAAATCGATACCATTAAAATTAAAAGTACCTGTAATCATTAAATCAGCGACATTCTCATCAGGATCACCATCAGCTAACTCAGTGACGTAATGACCTGTTGAGATGCCATCTGTTTCAGGTCTATCATTTGCTCCAATGGCATTAAAATAGAAAACAAGACTAGCATAAGAAGGAGCAGGGTCCACAACTGAAAATAAAATGCCTCTGGTATCAAGCTGTCCTTCAGATAGAAAATCTAGAGCGTTATCACGAACACGAAATATAATCTCAACAGCCCCTATGTTGCCACCTGTTGCTGTTTGTAGGTGTCCGCCTTCAAGAAAGCCAAGCAATCCCTCTGAAGTCAGATGAGCGGGGACACCATTGACAGAATGCTGAGAAGCTACTAATGAGTGTTTATCTAAGACATTAGCATCTGTATACTCAAAATAGTCTGTCCCTTTATGAAAAACATTACTTCCTTCATCAGGATGACCTTCTGCGAACTCTGTGATTGTAATTGACTCAAATGTTCTTGTGATAACAGGGGCAACGTTTGCAAGGATAACTTCTGTCACGCCTTTGATAGTAATATCAATTTGCTGAGTCGCCGAGCCATCCAAACTTTCTACCTGAAAGCTATCTACTAAGGAAACACCATCGTCTAGATCCTGGATAGCTTGCAAAGTATTATCTACTGAATAATCCCAGATTCCAGACTCATTGATTTCCAGAGTGCCAAGTGGCGTACCCACAGGTGAGACGACTGTTTTGAAGAGCTGCTCTCCAGTATCAACATCTTCGACCCCAAGTGTACCTGATGTTGCTAAAGTCGTAGGATCAGAATCTTCGGTCACTTCCCCAGTCGATGTACCAGTAATAACAGCTATATCATTGGTGCCAGTGATAGTGATGGTTACAGGCTGAAAAACTTCACCACCGCCTTCATAATCATGTATTCTAATGTTATACGTTTGTACAACTTGCTGCCCTTCAGTTAAAAAATCTAGATCACTGTCTTGTACAGTATAAGTCCAATCCAGTTGACCGCTCCCACCACCTGTCGAATCAAACACTATCTCAGTTGTCAACTCCCCAATGAAATTATCTTCAACAATAACTTCTGTAACATCTGCATCATGCTCATCGAGAAGATCCACGTCTTCAAAGTAGATAGATCCATACTCTGATAACGTATCTGTGTTACCTGTAACTCCCTCTGTTTCTATAATCATACCTGAGAAGTCATTAGCCTCTGTACTCTCAATTGTTGGAGCATCATTAGTACCTGTGATGGTAATGGTTACTGGTATTGTGGCTGTTGCACCCACGTTGTCTGTGACGGTCACATCATAGACTTGCTCTAATTGTTCACCTTCTGCCAAATCATCTAAGTCAGCGTCATCCACGACAAACATCCAAGAGATGGTGCCTGCGCCCTCCCCTGTGGCCTGATCACCAAATTTTATTACTGGGGTAAATGTGCCTCTAAACGGTGTACCGCTATCAACTTCCGTTGCGCTCACAGTGTGCTCATTAGTTAAGTCAACATCAAAAAACTCTATCGTGCCTGTGTCGATTAAGGACTCTGTATTCTCGCCACTACCTTCATCTTCTATTTCAGTGACGACTCCTGATGTATCGTTGCCTTCAC
>CAYGPI010000011.1:0-18756 GCA_964351745.1 uncultured Francisellaceae bacterium | reverse complement strand
TTATCCGTGACTGTCACATCATATTCTTGCGTTAAAGATTGCCCTTCTGCCAAATTGTCTAAGTCAACATCTGCGACCTGAAAGGTCCATGTCAATTGGCCAAAACCATCTGTGGTGGCTGCATCACTGACAAGTGCAGTTAAAGCCCCTCTATAATCAACACCACCATCAACCGGGGCAACGCTTGTTGAGTGCGTGTTTGATAAATCTACATCTGTAAAAGATAGAGTACCTGTACTCACTAAATCGCTTACATTTTCGTTAGGGAGATTATCTTCAACTTCTTTGACATTACCAATGTCAGCATCATCCCCGACAAGAGCAATCAGTGGATCATCATTAACCCCATTGACAGTAATGGTGACTGTTTGTGTTGTACTAAAAGCTAAGTGGGCATCTTGAGCTCTGTAAGTGAACGTTATATCTTCGCTTTCACCCAAAGCTAAAAATTCAAATTGTCCAGATGGATCATAAGTAAAGCTATTACCAGAGATGGTGATACTGCCCTCAGAGGTGCCTAAATCGTCTACAATCGAATAGCTAAGGTTTGTTTGGTCGTTATCACCATCAACATCGACAGCATCAAACAGAACGCCTTCAACTGGATTATCTTCATCAGTCGAAGTTGCAAAGCTATTGGCTAGCGGGTTATCATTAACTCCATTAATTGTGAAAATAATTGTCGCAGTGTCCCGAACACTTGAGTCTCCAGTGACAAGGAACTCGGAATCACCCACATCATAAACAACAGCAATAGTTTCTTCCTGGCCTTGAATCATTCTCTCAAATTGATTAATAGTCGTAATAGCTGTTGTGCCATCTAAGAATTTAATTTCATAAGGGTTGTCTGGATTATTGACATCTAAAGTAAACGTGCCGTCATCACTGACAGTTAAAATAGGCATCACTGCTTCGCCAGCCCCACCAAAAATAAAATTTTCATTGAAAGTAAAAACTGTACTTCCAGTTGCAAATGGGCTACCGCCTCCAACGTCAACGACTGTTTTGGTATCTCCAGCATCAGGATCTGTATCATTCCCAAGCAAGCCTAACAATGGATCGGTCACAACAATGTTCGTATTCTCATCTGTCGTATGCTCATCATCATTGGCTACAGGAGCTTGGTTTAAATCAACGGTCACACCCAGTGTTGTGGTGTCCCTGTCACCGTCATTATCCTCAAAGGTATACATATAAGTATCAACTTCAAATCCATCCGCATCCTCATCAAGAGCATCTGTCGCATCTATTAAGGTATAGGTATAAAAGCCTGTCATGACATTGACAGTTAACATAGATTCAATACCAGTATCACCAACTCTGGTGACCGTAATAAAGCCATCAGAACTACCGTCGCCAACATCTGTCACACCATTGACCATAATGATTTGACCGTCATCAAAACCTTTGTCATCATTAACAAAAAGATTGTTGGAAACACTTAAAGGTGCTATAGGATTAATCAGATCGGGCGTTGGTGTATTAACAAATTGTACGGTCTCATTGATGAGATCAAAATCTTGACCAAGAACAGGGACATCATCAATAATCTTGAAAATTGCAAATCCGCGCGAAGTCAAACCATTTGCATTCGTAATGTCGATAACAATAACATCGTAGTAAGCTCGGTTTGGATCCAAATCATCGTTCATCTGACTGAGCTGATCAAAAAATGCCGTTGATATTTTATCGATATCAATAACTGGGCCACCTGGATTGTTATTATGATTATCTGGGTTATTAGGAACTTCTCCGTAGGTTAGCCCCGCTTCATCGCCATCAAATAGCAAAGGATAACCACTTTCATCTACTCCTTTTCCACCGATATCTGAGTAAATGGCATCTAATATTTCTTTAACTGTAGGAATACCATCATTGTCAGAATCAATATTAGTTCTAATATCCCCTTCAGAAGGTAAGTCATATAAATCTGGATCATCATCTTCCGTTATAGGCAAGCTTGTGGGCGCAGTTTCATGAAGAATAGGTGCCTTTAAGGAATAAACAAAACTCCCAGCCTTAATTTCTCCATCTGCTGCTGTATAATATTCAAATGTATTGCCAAAAAGTGTCGTTACAGTAATGACATTACCAACTTCTTCGATGGTTTGACCACTATTTGGTCTTGTGAAAATACCAACTGAAATCCCACCTGTACCTGAAGGCACAACCCCAAAAAGATTGCTGTCAGGCTCAAAGATGTTTCCCTGTATGGTCTGCACCATCCCAGATGAATTTTCCTGTAAAGCTCCCCCTACGCTATCGGCAGCTCTAACCTCATTAGGATCTGGCTCTTCGAAGATTTGTGGCAAAAACTCATCATTACCCTTAGGCACATTCTCATTCTTCGTGTCTATATCTTGCTCAATGGACACAACTCGAAATTCAGAGTTTGGATCTTTTTCATCCCCAAATTTAACTTCAAAAACTTTGAGTGAAGAGGCTTGGCTTTGCACCAAGCCTTCAAATTGCTCTTCCTTGTCGTTATCGATTGAGCGGTTATCAATTTTGACGTTAACATTGAATAATGCTTCAAACTCTAAGGCGAGAAATTGCTCCTCACTTATGGGCATCGCTTCTTGACCAAAATCAACAACATCTGGCTCACTTTCATGATTCACATAGACAGGCTCTAAAAGCAGCTCCTCAAATTCTAAGTCCAAAAATTCATCTATCTTATGATACTTATCCGCACGCTCAACTGGCTTTTGATGCAGTAAGTCATTTTCGTTGCCTGTTTGTTTAGCTGCCATTTTGCACCCTTTGTTGTATATGCATGCTTTAATACAATTAACGTTATCCAACCAACTTATTACATTTGCAACAATTTACCTACTGTACAAAGGTACTAAATTTTTAATTAATATATTTTTCAACTGGTTACATCTGAATAATTAAGAAAAAATGCTCAAATAATCATTTTTTTGTAAAATTAGGATAGGATAGATAGCTGGCCAGGGATTTCTGGCTTGAACTATTATTAAAGGTAATGACAAACGGAGCTTGATCCATGCAAAGGATGTTTCAACTAGGATTGCTGACAGCTAGCCTTTTAATCAATGGGAGCTCGATGGCTGAAGGCTTTCAAAAGGAAGCCATCAGTGCGATTGGAGAGCCTGTAAAGCCTCCTATGACAGCCCAACTAGGGAAAGAGCTTTTTACCTTTAAAGGCCTATCTGGCCGTGGTTTCATTTCTTGTCAAAATTGCCATCAACCTCATAAAGGCTTTAGTCAAAAAATTTCAGGCAAGGTACAAACTTTAAGCTTACTTAATGTCAGCCTCAATGATCGTTTTTTTTGGAATGGCCGTGCAGACACCTTGCAAGAAGCCATTAAAGAAAGCTTATATGACATCACCATGATGGGTAATAACAAAGAAACCTTTATTCATGATTTAAATCAGAACGAAAAAATCAAAAGAGTTTTTACTCAGTACTATGCTGATGGGATCACAGAAAAAAATATTGTTGATGCGCTTGCGCAATATCTAAAAACTCTGCAAACACCTCATGGCTCATTTGATAAATTTCTTAACGGAGATCAAAGTGCTATTAGTGACAAAGCGAAAGAAGGGTATAAACTTTTTAAGGACTACGGCTGTATTAGTTGCCACCAAGGCATGAACATTGGCGGCAATTTAATGCAAAAATATGGCGTTTATAAAAGCGCAATCACTGATCCCAAGCCCTACGATCTTGGCTACTATGAAGTCACTAAGGATGAGGATGATAAATTCGTATTCAGAGTACCTTCTCTACGTAATGTAAGCCTAACTGCTCCCTACATGCATAATGGATCAAAAGCAACGCTTCTAGAAGCGATTACTCATATGGGTGATGTTCAGTTAAACCAAGTTATTTCAAACTCTGATGCAAAATTGATTGAGCATTTTCTGAACTCCTTAACTGCAGATCTGGAGTCCTCTGAATGAGAAATGGCCTAACACAGTTTTTTGTTGGCTTTATTATGCTCATCATCATAGTGTTTTACTATCGTACTGAATTGCAGCCTTTTCAGTACGCTAATTATGATAGTTTGATTTCTTTATTTCAAAAACATGATGCTGAGTTAGACGAAGCCATTGTTCAAACTCGTTTTGGTCTGTTAAAACACTACGATGCCGTCAATGACGCTCTTACAGGTATGAAGCATACCACTGAAAAAATGCAAGTTCAGCTCACGGCCTTTCCACATGAAAACATTAACCCTAAGTTAGATCAACTGATCTCAACGTTTGAAAATAAAAAGCGGCTCACAGAGAAATTTAAACGCTTAAATCCAATGTTGCGAAATGCTATCCATGATTTCTCCAGCCTCATGGGTACGATTATTGAAAATGAAGCGCATTTAGAGCTTATAGAAAGTTGTTTTGATGCTGAATATCGGTATTCTCTGATTGATAAAGTCAACACTCTGTTTAAAGGTGTTCTTGTCTATACAAGCGCTCCAAATGAAGCCCATAGACAAAATATGCTGGCTTTAATAAAAGAAATTCGAGAGCAACCTGAAACCCTTGATAACCTTGAAAGAGCACTCACCTATGGAGCTTTAGTCTTAGACAAACAACCAGCCTTAAATGCTCTTAATCTTAAGATCCTTAACGTGCCCATCGTTTCAGAACTAGAAGAATTAGGATCAGCTTATAAAGGCTCATTTGATGATTATAATGATGGCCTCGCTCAGTCACGGTTATTTTTGTATGGTTTATCCATCTTACTACTTATAGTCTTGCACTTTGCGTTCAAACGACTACAAGATGCTGTCAAGAAATTACAAGTTGAAATTAAACTTAAAAATACTGCTCAAGATGAACTTGCAGAAAGTAACAGAGAGCTTGAGCAGCGCGTAGCCGATAGGACTCGAGACTTGGCAACCAAAAACAGTGATTTGAACCAAGCCTTAGGCGATCTAGAAGAAGCGCAAGATCAATTAATTATGCAGGAAAAAATGGCTTCGGTCGGTATGTTAACGACTGGCGTTGCTCATGAGATTAAGAATCCTTTAAACTTTATTAACAACTTTTCTGATATTTCAGTTGATTTAGTAGATGAGTTAAAAGAGGAGCTAGAAGCTCACCAAGAAAAATTAGGGAAAGAAGGTGCCAGTTACATTAACGAAATCCTTGATGATTTAAAAACAAATTGCTCTAAAATTCATACTCATGGGCAACATGCTGACAATATTGTTAAAAACATGTTAATGCATTCTCAGGAATCTGGTGTTCAAAAGGAAATGGTTAATGTTAATGCCCTAGTTGAAGACAATATAAATATTTCTATTCGAGCTGCTAAGTCACAAAATGAGCGATTTAGCTTAACTGTAGAAAGAAATTTTGAACAGAATTTAGATGAAATCCTAATTGCCCCTCAATCCATAGGGAAGGTCTTAGCTTACCTGCTAAGTAACTCTTATTATGCTGTCGAAGAAAAGGTAAAAACATCACCTGATTTAGTTCCTTTGATAAAAGTGACGACCTATAAAGAAGGTGATAACTTAATCATCAAGATTTGGGACAACGGAACAGGTGTTCCCAAAGAATCTCTTAAAAAGATATTTGAGCCGTTTTATACAACCAAGCCTACCGGCTTTGGTAACACTGGTCTTGGGCTATCAATCTGCTATGATACAGTGGTGAAACAGCATAAAGGTGATTTATCAGTGAAGTCTACAGTTGGCGAGTTTACTGAGATGACAATAAAGCTTCCTTTTGTGCGCTCGCGACCTAGAAGTTAAAGATAATAAATATTTAATAAGCACAGCAAAGGAGCACAAGTAATGCTTGTAAGCGCATTAAAAAAACCATTCTTTTGGGCGATACTATTAGTTAGTTCATTAGCAGTTGCAGCTGTATCTGTTAACAACGCTTCTGACACTTCCAGAGAATATCACTTGAAAGCTGCTTTCTTACGTTACGTTGCAAAATTTGTAACCTGGCCTGAGCAGAGCTTACCAGATGATGTTATCAATGTTTGTTTATACGGTGAAACACCTTCAATGAAAGGGTTAAACTCAATTAATGGAAGAACCATTGAAGAGCGATCAATTCTAGTTCGCCCAATTAAGAGCCTTGAAGATGCTAAGACTCAATGTCAGATTCTTTTTGTGAACAAGTCTGAGCAAGAAAATGCAAAAACTATTATTGGTGATCTAGCTGGTTTGCCAGTTCTAACTTTTGGCGACATGGAAGGCTTTGCTGAGAACGGCGGCGCTATGAATTTCTACATAGTGAATAATCGTATGGCGATTATGATCAATCAAGAAACCGTAGCATCCTCAAAGCTTGCTATTCACCCTAGAATGCTACGTTTAGTAACTATCGTTCCACAATTAGGGGATGATGAAGAGCAAGCACAAGATGATGCGGCTTAAGAGTCCATCATCGGCATGCCGTGGCAAATCATAGCTTCAATAAGCTTTTCAATGCTACGCTCTTGCTCTTTTAGGCGGCTCTGAACTCTTGGATCCTTTAAGTTATATCCAGATTCTTTGCCGGCAGCCCTTCTCACAACGAGAGTCATGCTCATATAATCAAGCTCAAGTTCTCTAGCAAGAGCTGCTTCTGGCATACCAGTCATCCCAACTATATCAATAAAGTCTCTCTCTAGCCTTCCAATCTCTGCTTTTGTCTCAAATCTTGGACCTTGTGTGATACCAAAGGTACCTTTAGAAACAATTTCAATATTTAAACGGTTAGCAACACTTATGGCTTCTTGCCTAAGGTTTTCAGAATATGGCTCAGCAAACTTTATAAGCGAAACATTTGTCTCATCACCAAAAAAGGTATTTTCACGCCCGTACGTGTAGTCGATCAATTGATCAGGCAAAAGAATATCACCAATCACTCTATCAGTATTAATCGCAGCAACTGAGTTTGTGGAAATAATTTGCTGCACACCAGCATCTCTAAGCGCCCAAAGGTTAGCTCTATAATTAATTTTATGCGGAGGCACGCCTTCTGCCTCACTTCCCCGTCTTGGCATATAAACAACTTCTTGATCACCAAGCATGCCATAGGATAAAGGAGCAGAAGGCTCACCGTAAGGTGTCCTCACGGTTGTTGAGTGAGTTACAGATAAATTATGTAATATAGGCAACCTAGAGCCACCGATAACCGCTACCTTACGCATAAATATATATCCTTCTTGTATTAATTTTCATCTTCTTGCGATGCTGCATATATACCAGGAGCATTCCGCAAATAACGTTTATAATCCATACCATAACCAAAAACGAATCTATCCTCGACAGTCACGCCAGTGTAATCAGCTTTCTCTAATCCGCCAGAGACACGTCTCGCATCTTTCTCAACCAAAACCGCAGTTTTAACATCTAAGGCACCTTCAGCCATACAGTATTCAGCAATTTTAGCTAAAGTTAAACCGCCATCAAGAATGTCATCTACAATCAAAACAGCTCTATCTTTTAAAGAAACTCGAGGCTTAACTAACCACTCAAGCTCATCTCCAATAAAATTATCGTGATAACGTGTCGCATGGACATAATCAACCTGCAAGGGAAAATCTAATTTTGTTAAAAGCATCCCTGTAGGAACAACCCCTCCTATCATAACGCATAAAACAACAGGATTTGCCTCTGATAAGTCCAAGCTAATCAGTTTCGCCATGTCATCAATAGCGAGATCCACCTGCTCAGCCGTGTGCAAACAAGTCGCTCTTTTCGAAACTTGCCTGATAATCTCTGGGGATAATTGAGCCATTGTCTTTACTCCAAAATCTAAATTATTCTAACTGTGTTCAAGAGCCTCGATATTGGCATCTGCCATTTCCAGAGTTCTAGTCGGAAATGCAACTTCAGCATGGTGCTTCATGATAATATCTAAAATCTTAATCATGACATCTTGTTTGATCGCTTGAAATGGGATCCAAGCAGTTGTCTTAGTAAAGGTATACAACAAGAGATCTAAGGAGGATGGACCAAACGAAACAAGATTAACAAAGCAAGCTTTTGTTGTATCAATCTCTGGGTGGTTCATTAACATATCTTTGATTTCTGTGGTGATAGCATTTAATGATTGTGCATCTTTGTAGCGAATACCAACAATTTCCTTAATTCTACGATTCGACATTCTTGATGGGTTTTGAACAGAAATCTTACTAAAAACTGAGTTAGGAACGTACAATGGTTGCTTGTCAAATGTTCGAATTCTTGTTAAACGCCAACCTATATATTCAACGGTGCCTTCAAGCTCTCTATCTGGGGATTTTATCCAATCACCAACAGCAAATGGTCTATCAAGATAAATCGTTAATGCACCGAAAAAATTTGAAAGTAAATCTTGTGCTGCTAAACCAGCAATCAAAGTACCAGCACTACCAAAAACAACAAGCCCAGTAATTTTAATTTCAAAGATTGGTAAGATAACCAAGACAGCAGTTATCATTAATGAAATGCGCAAAATCTGTGACAACGCATGGGCAGTTGTGACGTCTACCACGCCCTCACCATCTTGTTTTAAGTATTGATCCTCAACACTCTTGATAAAGCGCAATAGACCCCAAGTAATCAAAACGACGGTGCCAGCCTGGCGAATGCCTGGTATCATGTCAAAAAGTCTAAATTCTGGTGTGTAAGCACTCACTAACTCAATCGCATAAGCGATACCTACCAACCAGATTAAGCAGGCTATAGGCTTATGAAAAGCTGTGACTAAAGCTTCATCCCATATCGAAGGGGTCTTTTCCAATCTCGTCTTAAGTTTTCGGTAAAACCTAACTTCTATAAAGTTAATGAGAGCAGTTACAAAAACAACAAAAAATACTTGAACTATCCAGCTCTGATTAGAGCCAAAATACTGCTTGAAAAATTCTAAAGACATGTTGCCTCTCTATACTAATGATGGGTTTAAGCAAGCACAAAGTCCTTCAAACTTTTTTAATCCTTCCTTAGCTTCTTGCCACAATTGGTTTTTATGCAAATCAGCATAATGATGTGTTGAGGATGCTCTAAGCGCCTGTATTCGGCGTTGTGAATCCTCTGTTGGGATGTGATTGAGTTGAGTCAAAATATCCTTAACGCCGTCTCGGTTGTTACATGCCAAAACGATATCACAACCAGCCTCTAAAGCTTTATTGACCCTAGTCACGTAATCACCCATAAAATGGGCAGCCTGCATAGAAACATCATCACTGATAATGGCACCGTCAAATTTTAGTGATTGACGCAATATATCTTTCAACCAAAAACTAGAGAAACCTGCGGGTTTTGAATCTAGCTGTTTATAGATAATATGAGCAGGCATGATGGCTTTAACATTCTCTTCTGGAATTAAAGCTTTAAAGGGTGATAATTCAATTTTGATATCATCTTTATGACGCTCATCAATCGGCAAATCGTGATGTGAATCAAGGGTAACAGATCCGTGGCCGGGAAAATGCTTAAGCGTTGCTTTCATGCCTCCCTTTTGCATCCCTTGGATATAATGCCTGGCTAACTCAATCGTTGGCTCAACATCAGAATGAAAAGCTCTCTCACCGATAACTTCATTAAGTCCTTTATCGAGATCGACCACAGGCGCTAAACTTAAATCTATATTAAAACTTAATATCTCTAACGCCATCAAAGTGCCTAGCTGCTCAGCCATTTCCAAAATACAGTGCCTAGAACTACTATGCGCATCCCAGAGGCGCCCTAACAACCTCAAGGATGGTAACTTGGTTAAACCTTGCTTGAAGCGCTGAACTCGCCCACCTTCTTGATCAACCATCACTAAAGCTTCTGGCCGAATATTTCTAATCTCAGCCATTAGCTGAATAACAGTGTCAGGATCCACATAGTTTCTAGCAAAAAGAATAACACCGCCAATCTGAGAATGCTCTAGTATTTCCTTATCCTCAGATGTTAGTTGTGTGCCTTCAATGTCAAAAATGATTGGACCTAAAGCCATGGCGGATTCCTTAAACCATCAGTTGCAAACTAGCCATTGATAAAAACCTTAGTAAATACTGGAACTTCATCAAAAAGCTGAATAATGTCACTATTTCTCATGTTAATACAACCTTTGGAGCTAACAACCCCCATAGGCTTAGAATCTGGTGAACCATGAATGTAAATATAGCGACGCATCGTATCACAGTTACCAAGTCTATTCTTACCAACCTCTAAGCCACTTAACCACATAATTCTAGTTAAAATCCAATCTCGATCTGGCTGTTGGAGCTTCATATCTTCAGAAAAAATTTCGCCTGTTTCTCTTCGACCAACAAAAATAGTATTAGGACTGCAGCCAGCCCCAATTTTAGCTCGGATAATATGCTGCCCTCGCGGTGTTTTTTCTGAATTAAATTCTTCACCTACGCCATTAATGGCTGAAGAAATAAGGTAGCTTTTATATTCTTGACCATTAATGATATGTGTAAGCTGCTGAGCTTTTATATTCACATATAACTCATGCACCATCATAAACTCCACTTGAAAATAGCCCACCTAGTATATATCAAAACCAAAGCTATTGGTGATTTCTATGTTCTATCCAAGAAATTTTATACTCCCTAGTGAATCAATCATTTTCAACAGTGTGTCGTATGTTGACATTAGGACTCTAGGTTCATAGGATGCAAAATATTGCAAAAAAGCCTCTATAAGCTTATCGCAATATCATAGATATTAAAGGAGTCACTATGAAAATTTTTAATCTAAGATCATTGGCCATCATTGCTGGATCACTTGTAGCTTTTTCAGCAGCTGCTGTTCCCAATGAAATTACATTCACAAATAACACAAGCCTATCTTTAAGTACTTCGATTGCAGGTCTTCCAGGAAATGGTATATCTGCGAACGAAACCAAAGCTGTTGGCTACGGGATTGTTACCATGGGCTGCAATTTTGGCAACGCGCTTACAAATTGCCCTATTGTCTTCACAGACAGAGCTACTGGTGAAAAAGTAGCAAGTGTTAACATTGATGCATCAACAGCTTCATTAGTACAACCACCAGTATTTTACGGCAACTATGAAAGCAACTATGAAGTGACTGGCTGGGAAAATGGCCCCATCAGTCATATATCTATTAATTTAAAAGCTTAAATAAAAAACCCCCTAAATAAGGGGGTTTTATGCTGAAAGCTTAAGTATTAATCAGCCATAGCTGCTTCAGAGCGAGCAGAAGCTGACATTGGAATCATGCCTTCTGGTTTGCGCTCTACTAAACCTTCTAACCAGCCTTGAAGCTGCTCACATTGACGTTGAGCAATTTTTGGCTCTTTAAAAGTATGAGTAAGCAAATACATACCTTGAATACTAGATACTAGATTCAAAGAATGATCACGAGCATTATCACTGAAGCCTAAAGCATGGAACTGCTCTTCAGACCATTGTAAAATGTCATGTAACAATTTAGCAGCCAAATCAGATAATGCGCCGCCTTGCTTACCTAGTTCTTGGCATAATCCACCAATTGGGCAACCAAAACGTGCTGTGACTTCTAACTCTTCTAGCCCATACTGCACAACTGCAGTTAATCTTGCTAATGGATCAGGATTTTCAGACCAAAAAGCTAAACGCTCAGCCCATTCAGAAGCACGTTTTTCAATAACTGCAATTCCAATGGCTTCTTTGGTTTTGAAATAGTAATAAACATTCCCGAGAGGAACATCAGCTTCTTGAGCAATATCAGCCAAAGTTGTTAAATTAAAACCTTGTTGGTGGATGAGTACCTTAGCGGCTTCTATAAGTCTTACTCTTTTATCTGTCTTACGTGGCATAACGTCTTAAGTCCATTCTTTACTGAGGTGACACTGGGTTTACTTAGATATTTTTATTATTATAGAAATCTCTAAGAACGCATCCTTTCACCCCAAACCCTACAATTTTTATGCTCATCTGGCAAAGCCATCTGAGCATAAACCCTACTACTTATATAAATTGCTAGCTTAAGCAATTATACAAAATCATAACGCACTTGAACACCTAAAATGTTGGCATTTCCAGAATATTCTCCTTCAACAATATTGAAAGGTAATACTGGGCGACCTGTTGCCACAGCATTAGGGCCCCTATCTGACAATCTTGATTCATCAAAAAACAAGTGTGCATAGCCTACATCAACATGCAAAGCATCATTTAGAGCATACCCAACACCAAGACCTAACCAAATTCTGTCTGAGTCTGGGATACGCGCAGTTCTGTGTGAATCTTGAACAGGGGATTGATCCCATGCAAAACCACCACGGAATTGCCACTGATTGTTATGAACGTAATTTGCACCAAAGGCAACACGCCAAACATTCTTGAAGTTTTCAACTGTGTTTGTGTCAGCTCCTACAGGAAGAGGCGGCGGATTAAGCGTCAATGTCAAATTATCGAATCGACTCCATCTCGTCCATGCAACATCCATCATCAAACCAACACAAGGAAGAATGTCATAATAACCACTTAACTTAGCTGTTTCTGGCAAAGTTACACTAGCCTGAACCTTGCGAGTGCTGTAAAGCCCTCCGCCTCCATTAACGAGAGCTGCTGAAGGTGCGCTAAAATTACGACTATCCCCTTCTGCCCCTAGAGAGAAGCTTGAACGATAATGAGCACCGATTCGAGCGCCTTCAGTAATATCAACTAAGACACCAGCATGCCAACCAAAAGCCCAATCAACTGCTCTATTTTTCTGAAAACCATCATCAACAGAAGGCGTAATGCCTCCAAAATTGGTCTTCACATCTAAAACAGTGTCTGCATATAAGAAATCTGGACCAGCTGCTATCGATAACCAATCAGTCGCCTTCCACGCAATACTTGGTGTAATGTCGTAGGTACGTAGCTCAGATTTAGTAGCGACGTAACGTAGTGGGCCAGCCTCATCATAGTTAGTCTTGAGACCAAAAGGAGCGGTAACACTCAAACCAAAGACTAAATCTTTAGTTAACCTAGCTGCGTAGTGAAGCGAAGGCACGGCTGCTAGACCACCTGGATCGTCGTCCATAGCCCCAGGCAGCGGTGTTGCTGCAGCCGCAGGCATATTGGTTCGAGAAGCATTGAAATCAAAGCTACCAGCGATTAAAACACCTGATGCAACTAATTGGTTGCGATCTATACGCGTTAAAGCTGCTGCGTTATAGTAATTTGAGCTTGCATCAACGCCCCATGCAGCAGTACCAGCATAAGCAGTACCAAGATGAACAGCGTTTTGCTCTTGAATTTCAAAGCCAGCTGCAAAAACAGAGCTTGAAATTAACAAAGTTGATAAACCAAATACTGATTTACGAAATGAATTTGCGCTATGCGCCCTCATTTTTGCCACGGTATGACTCCCTTTACCTCAATTCCTTGTAGCATGAGGTTGTTAGTTTGAATAAAGACTAAATAAATAACTTCCTACTGGCACACTACTTTACATTTAAATTGCTTAATTGTGAATCATTAATGTCACTAAATATCATCACAACAATTTAACAAGTTAACTTTAAAGTGCGTCCCTTATAAAACCTCGAAGATACCTGCTGCCCCCATGCCAGTTCCAATACACATAGTAACCATTCCGTACTGTTGGTTCAAACGGCGCATGCCATGAATCAAAGTACAGGCTCTAATGGCCCCAGTAGCACCTAATGGATGCCCCAAAGCAATTGCCCCTCCTTGGGGATTCACCTTGTCCATGTTTAAATCCAACTCTTTGACAACGGCTAAAGCTTGGGCAGCAAATGCCTCATTGAGCTCAATCCACGACAAATCATTTAAACTTAAACCTGTTTGCTCTAATACTTTAGGAATGGCTTTGACTGGACCTATGCCCATATGCTCAGGCTCAACGCCTGCCACACTAAATCCTTTGAACCTTGCAAGGGGTTGCAAGTCAAACTGCGCCAATATTTTCTCGCTAACCAAGAGTAAAGCCGCAGCCCCGTCACTCATCTGCGAGGTATTACCAGCAGTCACACTCCCTTTTGCATCAAAGACTGGACGCAATTTCGATAAGACTTCAAGACTAGAATTCGCTCTTGGCCCTTGATCTTTCTCTATCCAGCGTGAAGTCGACATAATCTCGCGACTTGTTGGATTAAAGGTTTGAGAAGTCATTTCAAAAGGGGAAATCTCGTCTTTGAAGAAGGCCTGCTCTTGCGCTTGTATTGCAAGTTGATGCGAGCGCAAAGCAAAAGAATCCTGATCTTGGCGGCTAATTTGCCATTTTTTAGCCACTTTCTCTGCCGTCACACCCATCCCATAAGAAATAGGCAATTGTTCAGGTGTTTCGAACCAAGCAGGATTGGCACGAAAATTAAAGCCCCCCATGGGCACAGCACTCATGCTTTCTACACCGCCAGCAATCACAACATCGGCCTCACCTAAAGCAATCCTATCTCGCGCTTGTGCAATGGACTGTAACCCAGATGAACAAAATCGATTCACTGTTATGGCCGGCACAGAGTCTGGCAGGCCAGCCATCAAAGTTGCTATACGAGCTACATTCATCCCTTGCGCGCCTTCTGGCATCGCACATCCAATAATCACATCATCGACTTCACTAAGATGAATGGATGGCACTTTCTTCATTAAATTTTGTAAAGTTGCGGCTAATAAATCATCTGGACGCACTCGGCTAAAAACACCTTGGGCTTTCCCTACAGGCGTTCTCACAGCCGCCACGATATAAGCATCTTGTGCTTTACTCATAAACTTATCCCTACTATTAATTGCGAAGCGGCTTACCCGTTTTTAGGGTATGCTCAATTCTAGCTAAGGTTAAAGGTGATTCAACCAGTTCCATGAAAGCAGCCTTTTCAAGATCTAAGAACCATTGCTCATCAACTTCAGTACCTGCATCAACCGATCCACCACAAAAAACATTCGCCAATTTACATCCAATCAAATAATCATGATCTGAGATAAATTGCCCTTCTCGCATATTCACTAAAAATGCTTGGAAATTAGCGATCGCAGTTTTACCTGGCACGATAACTTTTCTTTCTACGGCACTAAAAAAGGCAGGCCCCTGCATGCGCTTAGCTTCTTGAATCGCCTCAAACAGGATTTCGTTTCGATTAGCGACATGCTTGTCAGAAGCACTTAAATACCATTTTTCCATAGCATCTTTACTGCTGGAGCTCACCTGCGCTGTCGCCACTTGCTGGAAAACTTTTTCTAAAGGCTTCAGATCGTGAGCGACAAGCGCCTGATCTAAAGCACGCAAGGCTAGCTCTTTACAGCCACCTCCTCCAGGAATAACGCCTATCCCGACTTCTGGTAGCCCCATATACGTTTCATAATTTGCAACTCTTCGATGAGTATGCAGAGCAAACTCTGTCCCTCCGCCTAAACATAAGCCTGATATCGCAGCGACTGTTGGCACACTTGCGTATTTTAATTTTAATGCTACTTTATGAAAAAGTTGTATCATATGATCAATTTTTCCAAATTGACGCCCTTGAATAGCACCAACAATTTCTTTCAAATTGGCACCCACACTAAAGTCAGTGCCTTGTCGCTGCCATAAGACTAAAGCATTAAAGTCTTTCTCTGCTCTATCAATACTTTCAAGCATGCCTTCTAAAACAGCTTGGGAAATACAATTTCTTTTGGTTTTAAAGCTAACAATCGCTTCACTATCGTTCATGGTCCACATGGTTAGACCATCATTCTCAAAGATAACTCGACCTTCTAAAGTAGGCTCGTCTAACACTCTATCAGGACTAAGCTGTCTTTCGTAACAGGATAAATTGGCTCTAGAAAGCCATTTCTTTTGCTCTGGCGCAAAAGCTTGACCGTCTTGATAAAATGCTTTTTGTGCATTTTTATCAAACCAAGCCGCCAAAGGCGTTTTGCTCATCGTCTTGCCAGCTTGAATATCTTTTTCAATCAAAGAGGCAATCACTTGCGTCCCACTTAACTGCCATAGTTCAAATGGACCTTGTTCCCAACCATAGCCCCAGCGCAACGCCAAGTCGATATCACGAGTCGTTTCCGCAATATCGGGTAGAATATTAGCGCAATAGTGAAACAAATCTCTAAAACATGCCCACAAAAACTGTGCTTGAGGGTGTTGTGATGCCTGGAGAGATATTAAACGCTCACTAGGCGGCAACTTTAAAATATCAATCACCTCTGCACTCGGTTTTGCGCCAGCTTCTCTATAGACTTGATTAGCTGAATCAAAAACAACAATTTTGTCCTTTTGCTTTTTATAAATACCTATCTTTGATTTTTGGCCTAAGGATCCACGCTGAATTAACCCTAAAATCCAATCAGGCAATTCAAAATAGTGATTCCATGGGTCCTCACTTAAACCGTCTTTCAAAGTTTGAACAACATGGTTCATTGTATCAAGACCAACGATATCGATAGTTCGATAGGTCGCGCTCTTAGGGCGACCTATCAAAACACCGGTCAAGGTATCCACCATATCGGGTGTTAATCCAAAAGCTTGGGCATGATGCAAGACAGACAGCATCGCAAAGACACCAATACGATTGCCTACAAAGTTTGGCGTATCCTTTGCATAGACAACACCTTTGCCAAGACGCACCACCAAAAACTCTTCTAGTTGAGCTATTAAATGCACATCAGTTTGTTGATGAGGGATACATTCTACCAACTTCATGTATCTTGGTGGATTGAAAAAATGCACGCCCAAAAAGCGCGCTCTTAAATCCTCTGGAAATGAAGCTGCTAGTGCTTCAATGCTAATCCCGGACGTATTAGACGCAAGAACCGCTGTTTTAGAAATAAAAGGCGCTATCTTCTTAAAAAGCTCCTCTTTGTAAGAGCGGCGCTCAGAAATAGCCTCAAGGATAAAATCACATTGCTTTAAATATTCCAAATCATCTTCATAGTTACAAGGCTCAATCAACGCCGCATCGTCTAGGGTCGCTAGAGGCGAAGGCTTTAACTTAGATAAAGCTTTGATGGCGCCTTTTGCTATATCCCGTGAATCACTACTTTGACTCGGTAGATCAAACAGGTATGTTTTCACACCACATGAAGACATATAGGCTGCAATTTGAGCCCCCATGACGCCAGCACCTAGCACAGCAGCTTTTTTTATTCTTAATTTTTCTGACACACGCTATTTCCTTAAACTATAACTACGCGACGTTGCTCTGCCAGCCTTTATCAGGCGCAAATCGTTGTCCATATCTAGACTCAAGACTTTTCAACTCTTCTTGAATATGTTCAAACCCTTCAGTTTTCGCATAATTAAGAACACCTCCTCTGAAAGGTGGGAAACCAAAACCAAAAATGGAACCCGCATCAAGTAAATCAGCATTTTCGACAATACCTTCTCTTAGGCAGGCAATCGCTTCATTGAGCATTCTGTAGATTAAACGATTCATTAAATCATCAGGGGTGGTCGATGATTTCACTTTTGGCTTAACTGCCTTACCCTTCTTCCAGACATAAAATCCTTCTCCAGATTTTCGGCCCAAATGCCCCTTGGCAACATATTCTCTCAACTTATCAGGTGTCTTAATATTAAAGTGACTTGAAAGTTTCTCACAAGCAGCTAAACAGACGTCCAGCCCGACAGTATCACCCAACTCAATAGGCCCCATCGGCATACCAAACTCTTTAGCAATCTTATCAATGATAGGACCTTCAATCCCTTCTTCAAGCAATAAAACAGCTTCCAGCATATAAGGAATTAAAATACGATTGACTAAGAATCCTGGCGCACTTTTAACTGGTAATGGCAATTTATCAATTTTGGCAACAAACGATGTTGCTCTTTGAATCACTTCTTTAAGTGTTGAGTCGCTATGAACAACTTCAACTAACGGCATCATCGATACAGGGTTAAAGAAATGGATCCCAACAAGTCGATTAGGATTTTTAAGCGCTGTGCTAATTTCTTGAAGCGGTATTGTTGACGTGTTTGTGGCTAAAATAGCCGTAGGTTTGGCTTCTTCCTCAAGCGCTTTGAATAATGATTGCTTAGCTTCTAGCTTTTCAAAAATAGCTTCGATGATAACATCGGCCTTTGCAACCCCTAACCCTTCGGTATCTGGCATTAACCTGTCCATCACAGCTGTCACCAAATGAGGCTCTTTAAGTCTTTTCTTGGCTAAATCATAAGTCCTTTTCAGACATTGAGCTAAGGATGCTGTTGACGTATCTTGAACCGTCACATGAAAGCCTTTTATCGCACACCAACCTGCGATATCCCCGCCCATAACACCAGCACCAACGACATGGACATGTTTCACTTCAAAGTTAGGACCTTTGGCTAAACCTTTAAGCCGCTCTTGATGAAAGAATACTTTAACAAGATTTTGAGAAGTACTTGAGACAAGCAACTCCCCAATCGATGTCGCTTCTTGATCATAAGCCTCTGGCTTGCTAATGCCCTTTGCTTTCCAATTGCTTACTACTTTAAAGGGAGCCGCATAATGAGAGCGGCGAATTTTCTTTTTCAATTGATAATCAAACAACTTCGCTAGCGCTGGTCTAACAAAAGCATGATTACTTAAATTTTGCTTCCATGTCGGCTCAGCTCTCTTAGATTTATTTAACGCATAATGAATCACGGCATCTTTAATTAAGCGAGCAGGAACCGCTTCATCGACCACACCCATCTTCTTGGCCACTTTAGCTCTGATCATACGGCCGCTTAAAATAAGATCCATGGCTTTCATAGATCCAACTAGACGTGGCAATCTAACGGTACCACCCCAGCCAGGATGAATCCCTAACTTAACTTCAGGTAAGCCTAATCGTGTTTTGCTATCATCTAGTGCAACTCTATAGTCGCAACCAAGTGCTAATTCTAAGCCTCCCCCTAAACAAAAACCTTCAATCATGGCAATACTCACGA
>CAYGPI010000010.1:0-38093 GCA_964351745.1 uncultured Francisellaceae bacterium | reverse complement strand
AAATCACTTTCTGGCATGTCTCTAACAGCACTCATCAATACTGGCTCAGCCTCAAACATGGCAACAACTGTCTGATCATAATCTTTAAAGCCACCTCCAATGACTCCCTCTCCGCTCTCAACATATTTTTTTGAGAGACAGGAAACGTATTCTCTGAGCAAACTATTTAAATTCTCATGTGTTCGTTCTTTCTCAGGAAGGTTAGTAAAATTTGACAGCTTGGTCTGCACAATACGAAGTTCAAATTCTTTTTGTAAATTATTTAACTGATGAGCTCTAGGCTCAACATGATCTAAAAATGCTTGAGCTTTACTAGCGTATTCAGTCTCTCCAGCTTTTTGCGCATGCACAACAAGCTCAATGGCCAACAATCGATATCGAGGGACTCTCTGCACCGGCGTAATAGCACAGTCAGCTAACGATAAAGGTGTATTATGATGCAACTTAAATGCATTATTAAAATGATTGGGTAATTTCATACCAGGAATATATTTTTTTAAATATGCATCTTCTGCTGTTTGACATGCTTTATAAGCGTCTAACCATGCTGATGGATCATCTGGCTTTTGCTTTATAGCTTCAGCAACTTTTTGCTGTGCGGCATATAGTTTTTGAGCGCTCTCAACTAATGCCACTAATTTATTTTTATCTGTTAATCCTTCTTTGATTTCATCCTCAGTGGCATTCGCATATCCTTCATTTATCATGGCAATGTTAGCAGGGCTCTGCAAAGCATTGAGCTGATTTAAATACGATCTTTCAGTTTGATCCATTTCCGCCTTAACGAATCCAAGCGTCCTCTTTGCACTATCCTTGGCTTCTTGTTCTGCTTTCGCTTTAGCATCCTCCGGGGATAAAGGCGCCTCAACCTTAGCGTCATCAGCAACCTCAGGAGATAAAGGCGCGCTAGCTATCTCAACTTTGGCGTCATCAGCAACCTCAGGGCTTTCTCCCTGCTTTTTTAAGGAGTTTCGATTAGATAGGCGCCTAAACACCGAAGCTAGTTTTGATAAGTTTGAACTTTTTCGTCTTACGGTTACAGCCATAACATGGATTCCACAGTTTAGTGTATTTACACTAAGTTACTTTGAGGGCACACTATATATGTTATCAAACTTTCATAATAAATGCGCGAGAACTTTCCTTTTTTTTCATAGTGTTACTAGCTATTGTTTGTTGAGCTTTCAATCTGACCAGGATTGTTCTTGCTATCTAAGGGGCTCACAGGCAATTCATGAGGCTCATCAAGCGCAATCTTTTCTGGAACCACACCGTCTTCTGCAACCACACCGTCTTCTGCAACCACAGCTTCTTCTGCCACTTGCTCTGATCTATCGGTCATGACGTTAGTTGTAATTATCTGACCGTATTCCAAAAACAGTCTTTCTGACATTTGATAAAATCGATCATACTGATGAGGACTTGATGTTGAAGATTGAAGATAATTGATAAGGAGCTCTGTTTCCTTGTTATGAAGCTGCTCACATAGACTTTCTAATGTCGTTTCATCCAACTCAAGTTGGTATTGCTCTCTTAAAGTCTCTAAGCGTGCAGCTTTACCTTTTCGAATAAGCTCCATCACCTTTTCTACCATAAAAATATCATCACGATCTTTTTTATATGATTTCCATACTAAAAAAAACATCATACACAAACTATAACTACAAACCCCAATCATGAGGCCAAACCATATCGCGCTGATTTGAATCATTTCTTAACATGCCCCTCAAGTAATCGGTGAATTTTTCGTTTCTTCAATAGCTTTCCATGCCACATAACGCCTGTTAGAAGAGCCATGATGATCGCACCGAAAAAGGTAAAAATGACCATAGATATGCCACTGAATGGCTTCGTATCATCTTTGACTTCATGAAGAGGATGCCCTTTTATCTCATTTTCAACTAGCTCGGTATGATGCCCCTTAAAGCTTTTTTGTCCAGAGGCTTGATACTTAACCTTTTGAGGCTCAGGATATGTCTCATCAAAAACATGAAAGCGCTCGGCTTCTATTTGATTAGTTGGGAGTGATACCAACCGAGAAGCCCCTTCTTCTTCCAGCATTTCACGTTGTTGAAGCAACGGTGTTTGGCAAACAAGATCTCCTAACAAAGCAGTTTTATCTCGATTTAAATAGGACATCACCTCTTTAAAATACCCTTGCTTTCTATGCTCTGCCAAAAGATGAGTTCTCTTCATTTCTTCTTCAAAGTCATCATATTGCGACTGTGGCATCTCGATTGGCACCGCCTGCTTGTATAATGACTGCGAGAGGTTTAACCCTTGATAGGACAGCTTCGATCCACTAATATTTAAATCCAAATCGTGACTAAGTTTTTGACTAGAAAATGTTAAGTTAAATGGTAATTTCCTTGTTTTCTTTGCGTCTATTATCGCCTTTACTTTTTTAGTTTTTGCTTGGCTTTGGGATGTCTTTTTTTGAACATGCGTGGCCATCATTTTCTCAGGAGCTATATGATAAATAGACTTGACAACCTCAAAAATACTATTTTTAGACATATTAACCACTGCCTTGTGTTCAAGAGCATGCCCATTGACTATTTTTGATAACTGCTTAAGAAAAACCATGTTAGGATTTTTTGTCATTGGGATAATATGCAAGCGTACTTGATATGCTTTTAACTTAGGCGCCAAATCTAATAGGATCCGTTTGCTCTCTAATTGGTTCACATGAAAATCTTGACTAACATTCACATAACCATTCGTAACGAGTGCAATATGTATCTTTTGCTCTTTATTTTGAGCTTGAGCTATCTTCAAAGCTTTATCTAAGCCTTGTGCCAAATCTGAGAACCGATGATCAAGTGCTAGTGAAGGCAGTGTTTGCAAAGCCTTTTTTTTCCAAAGACTATTGACTTGTCTTAGCTCAGACAAAACGCCAACATCACTTCCGAAAGTGTAGATCCCCACATTGGCTTTATCTGGTAATGCTTTCACTGTTTTTTTCATTGCAGAGATGAAGTGATTAAGTCGTTGGCTATGCTTAACATGAACGCCATGATCAATGAGGACAACCAGGATGGGCAGCTTAGCTTGCTTTTCTGGAGCAACAGCAGCTTGTGCCATACCCAAAAGGAGACAAATATTAAAAAAGAAAACAGCTATTAGCTTATTCACCAGAGATCTTCAATCCGTACGACTGCATATAACTGTATCGGCAAATATCCATTTATAGTGATGATTTGAGGCGGTGCGGGTATATAATCTAGTTAAAACAACAAGTTACAAAACGCAAAGTCATTGTCATTTTGACCTATTCCCCAATAGGATAAGGTATCCTTAAAATCTCCTGTATAGACAATCATGACTTTCACTAAGTTTTCTTTTCAACCTTGGAAAGTATTTTAACAGCGTTTTTACCATGATGTACGCCAAATTTTGCGTTTAAAATCGGCGTATTACCAACCAAGATAGAGGCGCACTCTGGCATATCTAGATTCAAAACACTACCTTCTTTGAATTTAACCAAATCTTTTAACTTAACATCAATGTCTGCAAGCACGCATCGGACTTCCACCTCTGCATCCATCATTTGTGTTTTGATAGAGCTGCCCCATTTTGAATCTCTTTTATCACTATCACTTTGTGCTCCAGCGTTTAAAATGTCTTTGATCGGCTCTATCATCGAAAAAGGTAGTAAAAAATGTATCTCGCCTTCTCCTGACTCCAGTTCAATCGTGAAACTTGAAACGATGACTGGATCATTGGCGTTAACAATTTTAGTTAGCTTAGGATTCTCTTCAGATTTGACAAACTCAAATTGCACAGGAAAAATAGGGCTCCAGGCATCTTTTAGATCCTTAAAGAGAATGTCTAACAGCGATTTAATAACATGATGCTCTGCAGGCGTAAATTCACTCTTTTCTAAGGTAACCTCTCGTTTGCTATTACCTCCAAAGAAACTGTCAACCATAGAGAAGACTAAATCACGATCAAAAACAAAGAGAGCATTGCCGAGTAAAGGTGGCACTTGAACAACATTAAAGCTTGTCAAACTTGAAACCAAATTTAAATACTCACCATATTTTATGATCTTGACTGGTTTGACAGTCATGTCAATGGTTTTTCTCAATCGATTGTACAAACTAAACTTAAAATTTCTAATAAATCGATCATGGATGATATCCAGCGCAGGCATACGGCCACGAATTATTTTTTCTTGCTGATTAAAATCAAATAGACGCGGTGAGCCACTCTTCGCTTCCCCAACAGATCCCTCTTCTGAAAGAAGCGCATTAATCTCATCTTGCTCCAAATCAACTTGGGCTTTCTCTACTTGATCTGTTTCATTATCATCGGACATAGCTTTTCCATGGGCTCCTAATGGCATAACGCCGCTACTCTTTAGACTAAGCAGCAATTTCCATGCCACTTTGACGCCTTGCAGATCAAGCACTTGAATCTTATACCAACTCATGTTGTCACATAAGCTATTAAATTGGCGTCATTTTATTGACAGTTTTACTTGACATAGGTTTTTACTTCTAGTTTGATTCTATATCGATGAGTTCATAGGCATGGTGGGATATGACTAAGGTATAAGACCAAGTCATTTATTTGGTGAGTAGCGCAATATATTGGTCAAAGGGAACAGGTTTACTGAAATAGTAACCTTGAATGATATCGCAATTCATCTTTTGTAGTAAATTGACCTGCTCAGCGCTTTCAGCCCCCTCAGCGACTAAATTGAGATTTAAACTGTGCCCTAATTCAATAATGCCACGCGTCATATTAAAGCTTTGTACAGAAGTATCCATGTCTTTAATAAAAGCTCTATCAATTTTTAGCTTTTGGACTGGAAATTGTTGTAAATAACTGAGAGATGAGTAGCCAGTACCAAAATCATCAATAGCCAGAGAAAAACCGGCTTTCCTCAATTCATGCATTTTTTCAATTGTTTTTTGTATATCTTGGATAACAACGCCTTCAGTAATTTCCAGCTCAAACATATCTGGTGTTACTTTGTACCGTTGAATAATTTCCAGAATATCCTCAACAAAATTTTCTTGCATGAGCTGTACTGCAGACAAATTGATCGCTGTTTTGACAAGTAAATTAGCTGCTCTTAATTGAAGGGCGTACTGACATGCCGTTTCTATAACCCAACGACCAATTGGAATGATAAGACCTGACTCCTCAGCTGCTGCAACAAAAAAGAATGGAGAAATGAACCCTTTTGTTGGATGTTTCCATCTTAATAAAGCTTCTGCACCTATAAAGCAATTTTTACTAATCGACCACTGAGCTTGATAGTACAACATCAACTCCTGGTGGTTAAGAGCTTGATGAAGATCAACAAGAATGCGCCTTTTAGCTGAAACTTGCTCATCCATATCCGATTGATAAAACAGAACCTGCTTTCTTTGTGCCACGACCCTTGACTGAGCTAGTTTTGCGTTCCTAAGGATAAGCTCTGGTATTTGTGAGTCATCTGGATAGACGCTAATCCCAATCGTGATTTTGGGTAAGATAGAGGCTTTGCCGATAGCTAAAGGCGCAGCGAAAAGGTTCAATATTTTCTGAGCCACATTGATCGCTTGCCCATGATTAAACAGCTCACTTTCTATCAGGGTAAATGAGCGCTCGCTGGGCTTCCCAATGGTTGCATCTAATGACTTGATACTTTCCAATTGATCCTTAATTTCAATAATTAAAGCTTCAATGATGGCATCTGGATGCATGGTAACAATCTCAGCCAAGTCACTTATTGTAATCATAAAAACAAACATTTTATGCTTAGGTTTCAAATGCTCAGCATGCAGTTTCAAATAGTCTAGAAGTAAAGTACGATTAGGCAAGTGGGTTAATGGATCATATAAAGTTTTTTTCATAACTTCATCCATCGCCTTTTGCTTTTCTGTCACATCCAGCCCATAACAATTAACCACTTTAGTATTTTGGACAGGCGTAAAAGTAAGTAAGAAAGCATGCCCATGATGCTCTATATCAAATTCTTGCGATTTTTTGTCCAAAATAACTTGTTTCACTAAATTCTTCCAATCATTAGGAAGAGCAACACCCGTTTGGATATTCCAATACTTTAAGAGGTTTTGACTAGCAGGATTAGCAAACAATAAAATGCCCTCAGCATTAAAGCGCATGATTGGATGAGGATTTAATTGAGGAAAATGAGAAAAAGCTTCTCGCTCAGCTAGTTTCTTGTGCAATACTTCATTTTTAGATCGCATTTGAAAGTACAGGGTAGTAATCCCTGCAAGGCCACAAACAGCCAACAATGCTACAAATAAATACAGTAGTTCCATTTAGCAAATTTTCTCAAATAGGTATACTTTATAAATATAGTCACAATCATACGACTTCATTTGGATAACTAAGGTATTTAATATAAAATAAAATCCGCTAAGGATTAATCCCATCTAGGAGATAAAATGAGATACTGGATTCCATTAACTTTTGTGGCATTATCCTCTTCTGCACTGGCAGCCCCACCACCGGCTCATCATGTTGCCTCCGCACAAAAGAGTACATCGGCTTGTGACAGCGCTTATTCCGCTGGTCATTTCATAAGTGCTTTGGAGAAATGTGATAAAGCAGCAAAGGCTAATGACAAAATTGCCCAACGAACTTTAGGCTTAATGTATTTTTACGGACATGGTGTTGTGTCTAATAATAAGACAGCAGCAGAATGGTTTCAAAGGGGCGCAACTAATTTGGATGCACAAAGCCAATACTATCTTGGTAAAATGCACAGTGCTGGACTTGGTGTTGATCAAAATGACTCGCTCGCATTTAAACTTTATCTTGCAGCTGCAAAGCAAGGTTATTCTATTGCTAAATTCACAGTAAGCCTCGCTTATAGACTTGGTTTAGGCGCACCTAAAGATATGGACTTAGCCTTTGAATGGTACCGAAGTTCAATCAAAGATGGCGATATTAAGGCACCAGAGCAAACTCGCGAAGCATTTGACATACAGTATTATACTCAAAATGAAAATAGTGCCGGATATAGTGCATACTCAAAGGCTTTAGATTTATTATTGGGTATTGATGGCGATCCAAATGCTACCGACGCGTTCCCTCTTTTGTTAGAAGCCGCTAATGAAAATCACCCAGATGCACAATTCAACTTAGCTGTTCTATATTTTGAAGGCGACGGCGTTGAGAAAAATGATGATGAAGCTTTGAACTGGTTTTATAGAGCCTCAGAGAGCCATCACCGAGATGCTCAGGCTTACCTGTCATGGATGCATTTATTGGGCTTAGGCGCTGCTTTTAACGAAGCTGAAGCTATTAAGTACTACACGCTGTCTCTTTTACCATCTCAAGAAATCTTGGTGAAGCAAAAGCACAAGGAAGCCCAAGAAGTTGTTGTTGGCTCTATTGCATGGCTACAAGCACAAGCTCGTCAAGGAAATAGTGAAGCTGAAACCAAACTTGGCCTCATGTACCTAAAAGGTGATCAATTACCCCAGGACTTACTTCAAGGATATCGCTGGCTCCAATCTGCCGCGCAAAGAAACTATCCTGATGCTGAATACCACCTTGGTATGATGTATCTTGAAGGAGATGGAGTTATTCAAGATCCTCAAAATGGCATCTCTTGGCTTAAGCGCGCAGCAAGTCACAATCAACCAGATGCTCAGTTTGAAATCGGTTTACTGTATTATACCGGGCGGTTTGTCACGCGTAATTTCCCTCAAGCTTATGCTTGGTTTAACTTAAGTGCTGGTCAAGACATAGTTGAGGCCCAATCAGCTCGGACCTTAATTATGAATGAAATGTCTCCAGAGCAAATTGCTAGCGGACAAACCTTAAGTCGAGAACTATACAATCAACTTAACCCTGGCATTTAAACGACTCAGCCTAGCACTTTTCAGTCGCTAGGCTTTCTCCCTGCCCCATCAAATACCGATACTGTCTTTTTCAACAGGCTTGTTTTCTTTCAAAAATCTTATACGATAGAAACTATCAAGGTTAGAAAGGATGTTGATCTTGCGACGTAACACCGAAGAAAAAATACCTAGAAGTAAATTAAAATCTATACTTATCGGGTTTTCAATCTTATTTGGGATCCCCGTGGTTGCAGCAGTCACACTTTTATCTCCACTCCTCGTAGGTAGTATTTCTCGGAAATTTTGCTACTTCATGCAACCAGCCAACTCGTTTTTCCCTAACCCATTCAGTGCCTTATGGACGAGTGGATCTGGCTATGTAAAATGTGAACTTATTGGATATGCAGGATTCAAGTGGCATGATATTTTTTCATGGCTTTCAGGAAGTTGGAAAACGGTACTTTCACTTGGATCGTTTACTGGCCTTTATGCTTATATGAAAGGACGCCAGAGAGATAATCGACGACACAATGCTGATGCATCCCGCTCTTTCAAAGATTTATCCCCAGAAGATCAACAAAGTGTGGCTGCTGCTCTTGAAGTGCTGCAAAGGCATACCGGATACTACCCCTCAGGCACAGAGAGTCCACGCCCTCCCCTTAGAAGAGCTGTGTCGGTGGATAGAAATCTTGGAGCATACCGTCGATCATATTAAGAGCCTGCTACTGTCATCATCTCAACCAAAACAGAGCCTGTTTGTGTGTTGCCTCTTGTATCGACATCATTTGAAACGCAACTCATCCTTTGAAACATATCCTTAAGATTAGAAGCTATCGTCACTTCGCTAACAGGTTTAGTCAGCTGACCATTCTCAATTAAAAATCCTGCAGCCCCTCTGGAATAGTCTCCCGTTAATAGATTAACACCCTGTCCCATCACGTCTGTGACAAACAATGCCTTTTCCTGAGATAAAATTAAATCCTCTAAACTTGCATCTGTTGAGGCAAGTATCAAATTACGTACCCCACCCGCATTGGCTGTGTTAGGCAGATTAAGTTTTCGTGAAGAGTAAGCACTTAAGATATAATCCTGCACAATACCGTTTTTAATGAGATCTCTTGATTTCGTTTGTACACCATCACCATCAAACGAAGAAGAGCCTATCGCTTGTTTTAAATGAGGATTCTCACTCAACTGTATTTTAGGATGAAAAATGCTCTCTCCTTTGCAATCTTGCAAAAAAGATGACTTCCTATATAGTCTACCTCCTGAAATAGCACTACAAAAATGACCAAACAGTGTGGCAGCAACATTGTTTCTAAAAATAACAGGCAATTTTTGTGTTTCAATGGGTTTACTAGACAATCGGCTAACTGCTCTCTGAGCAGCCTCGATCCCGATTCTTTTAGGGGACCATAACTTTTCTGGATTTCTTGAGGAGGTGTATTGATAATCTCTTTGCATGCCATGCTTATCTTGTGCAATGACCACACAAGACAAACCATGGCGCGTTGATGGATAAGCCCCTATAAACCCATGGCTATTACCATAGACTCGATATGATTGAGAAGTACCAAGACTCGCCCCTTCACTATTACTAATACGGGGATCGGCCTTGAGAGCGTAATCTTCACATTCAAAGGCCCATTGCTTCATCTCATCCATAGATAAAGTCCAAGGATGATACAAATCACAATCAATGAGGTTAAAAGCTAAACTTTCTTTATCTGCTAATCCCGAGAAAGGATCTTCTTGAGTGTATTTAGCTAAATTTAAAGCAGCATCAACCGTTCTTTCTATGGCTTTCAAAGATAAATCATTCGTCGATGCCGAGCCCTTTTTATGCCCAACATAAACGGTTAACCCAATCCCTTTGTCACGATTGAACTCAATATTTTCTAAAGATTGTTTGCGAACATTCAAAGATAATCCTTGAGAGATATTAGCCCCAACTTCACAACTTGTTGCGCCCTTTTTCAAAGCCAAATCAATCATGTCTTGAACTGTGTTTTTTAAAGACTCACTATCAACAAAATCCTCTATGCGTGTTTGCAAAGCATTCATTGTGTCACTCATGATTGGGTTCCTCCTACTGTTAACTCATCAACCAGTAAGGTTGGCTGCCCTACACCAACGGGAACACTTTGCCCATCCTTACCACAGGTGCCTACCCCTTCATCCAACTTCAAATCATGCCCTACCATGGAAATTTTTGTCATCACTTCAGGCCCATTCCCAATAAGCGTAGCTCCTTTGATAGGCTTAGTGATTCGACCATTCTCAATCAAATAGGCTTCTTGAGCGCTGAACACAAACTTGCCGGAGGTTATATCGACTTGTCCGCCACCAAAATGTTTAGCATAGATCCCTTTTTTTACTGATTGAATAATTTCGTCTGGATCATGAGGCCCTGCCAACATAAAAGTATTAGTCATTCTAGGCATAGGGACATGCGCATAAGATTCTCTGCGCCCATTACCCGTTGATGCAACCTTCATCAGTTTTGCATTCATTTTATCCTGCATATATCCTTTTAAAATGCCATCTTCAATTAATACAGTTCTTTGCGTCGCAACCCCTTCATCATCAATCGTCAACGAACCTCGTCGACTCTCTAAAGTGCCATCATCGACAATCGTACACAAAGGCGATGCGACTCGCTCGCCGACCCGACCAGAAAAAGCTGAGGTTTCCTTTCTATTAAAATCGCCCTCCAAACCATGGCCAACAGCTTCATGAAGTAAAACACCAGGCCAACCTGGCCCCAGTACAACTGGCATCATCCCAGCAGGTGCTTCACAGGCCTCCACTTTGACAAGGGCTAACCTTAAAGCTTCTCTGGCATAAGCCTTATATTTGTCATCGTCTAAAAACATTTGATAGGGCTGGCGACCACCACCACCAAAACTTGCGGTCTCTCTAACGCCATCTTTTTCAACGATAACGGAAACATTGAGACGAACCAAAGGACGAATATCAGCATTTAAAGTGCCGTCAGTTGCAACAATAAGGATGGTTTCAAAAACACCATTGAGGGAAACAATCACTTCCTTGACACAGCTATCTAATTGACGGGTGTAGCTATCAAGCTCTCTTAAAATAGAAAGCTTATCTTCGTAGCTCATCAGATCAATAGGGTTCTCATCTGTATAAAGCGATTTTGGTCTAGTTGAGCGCCAAGCTTGCACAGTGCCTTGTTGACCTCGATGAGAGATTGATTTTGCAGCCATCACCGATTGCTCAAGCGCTGTTAAGATAATATCATCAGAATAGGCAAAACCTGTCTTATCGCCACTCATCGCTCTAACACCAACGCCCTGCTCAATAGCACTTGAGCCATCTTTAATAATGCCATCTTCTAACGTAAAAGATTCTGAGATAACATGCTGAAAATAAAGGTCGCCACCGTCAATGGATTGCCCTAGTAATGAACTTAATGTTCTCTCTAAATCTGACTCACTAATACCTGTTGGCTCTAGCAACCGTGCTTTTGCAATTTGAAGTACTGTCATGCCGTTTCCTTTATGATTGACGGTGTTTTAAAACCGGAAAATCTGATCGTAATTTTTCTAAATATTCAAAATCGAGAGATGCTGTTATCACGCCTTCACCGTGTTCCAAAAGTGATAGGACATCACCCCATGGACTAATGATACAGCTATGCCCATAGGTGCTTTCACCACTGTGCCTTAGACCATACTGATTAGGAGCCAACACGTAGCATAAGTTTTCAACCGCTCTTGCTCTCAGTAAAAGTTCCCAGTGCGCTTTCCCAGTCTGTGGAGTAAAAGCTGAAGGCACAACCAAGACGTTTGCTCCTAATTGTGACAAGGTTTGATACAAAGCTGGAAATCGAACATCATAACAAATCGATAGGCCAATCGCCCCAAATGGCGTTTGAACAACCTGAGTCTTTTCACCAGCCATCACCGTCTCTGACTCTTTAAATGAGACCGAATCGCTCACTGCAACATCAAATAAATGTATCTTCTCATATTGGGAAACCACACATCCTCTATCATCAAATACAAAGCAGGTTGAATAATACCGTGTCTTATCGAAAACAACTGGGATGCTACCGGCAATCAGCCAACTCTTAGCTTTGGAAGCCATAGAGCCTAACCGCTCCATCACCTTTTTATATTTATTTGCAAGATTGAGTTTTTGAGTCGGATCCATACCAAGGGTTAAGCAATCTTCTGGCAAAACCAGGCAGTCACAAGCTTTGGCTTTAGCATCTTTTAAGCCCTGCTCAATTTTTTGAAAATTCTCTTCCAGATCATGGGTCGAAGACATTTGCAATACAGCGACATTAACCACTAGACTCACCTGCGTGTAAATTGATTTTTTTCTGAATAATCCATCTCTTTAACATGAGGAGATTCGACAGTACCCGTCACGACATACGTATAACGAGTCATCTCTTGGATCTTCTTACCTATGACTTTATCCATCAGCCAAACTGCAGCGCCGATGGCAGGGTTCCCTGCGGCGATGGCCGCAGCAAGAGGTAAACTACCTGTTAAATTGGGCATCACAATCACTTCAGCATTCACTTGCTTGCTTACAAGAGACATATCACCATAGAAGTCAATATTGGCTGTCGGAGCCTCTAACCTTAGCTCATCAGTTTTAATTAACCCATGATCTAACGTAAAGCGACCTTTCATCGTATCAAAGGCATAGCCTTCATGGGTGACATCACTAAAATCAAATTTTAATCTTCTTTGTAATGTGTCGAGGTTCAGCAAACTTAGAATACGGCCGATACCTGGATTCACTCCAGGAATAGAGCCAGATTTCAGATCGACCTCTGCTTGCCCTCTTAAGGTAGATAAATTAGGTTGAAACAAATTACCATGATAAGCAACATCAAAGTGAATCTGCCCTTTAGCTCCTTTAATCGTAGGAGCCTTACCTAGGCCATGCAAAATATGGCTGAGATTATTTGTCTTGACATCACCAGCTAATTTAACATAATAAGGCGCATTTTGATTTTGCCACAAGCCTGTCATGTTAATTTTAGATTGATTCATACCAAAGGATAAGCCATCGATCACAAAACCATCTTTGTTTGGAATAAGATTTAAGTCAAAATCCTTTAAGCTGATAGAAGCATTCTCAAAAACTTTCATTTTTAATTGGATCGGCCGCCAGGGCAAATCAAAAGGTTTATGAGCATCTATTTTCTTACTCAAGTACAAATGTTCGATATCAATAGACCAAAGTCCATTATCTTTTAAATCTAGATTAAAGTTCCCCTTAAGCTTAGGACTATCTATCATAAAATGACTGATTTTATTCATTTCTGAATATTGCCCCTTCACAGCAGCCTCTTTCAAATAGAAGTCTTCCGTGACTAAATCATCGATATCCAGATCAAATTGATACTGTCTTTCTTTAGCGTCTGGCTGTTTGAAGGCTTTAAGGAAACTCAACCATGGCTCAACATATAGCTCACCCAAATGCCCAGAAATAAGCCAACCTTGCTCTGGTAAAGATATCGTGTTTGATGCTCCAAAATGAATAGCAACAGCTTTCTCTTTAAGGCGATCATTATCAAGCTCAAAAGATAGCTGGCTTTGGATTTTGTCGGATAAGTCGAGCATCAACATAGCTGATTGCCCTGGGTTAATATCGGCAGCAAATGTCAAACGATCTGATGTTCCTTTATCGATGCCCAAAGGGCTTGGGGCATCAATCTTCACATGACTTAAATCAATAGAGCCGTTTGCTGTTGCATGCTTTTGCGAGAATGACCATTTAAACTCTGCATTCAAAGGCGCAGAGCCTTGTGAAATGCTTGGCAAGATAGTCTGTGTTTTAAGGAGGCCTGTTGATTCAAGCCTTAAGCTTCCTTGTTTGCCAAAATCTATCTTCAATTTGTGATCAAAAGGATTATTCAAAATATAGCCACTTAAATGGCGACTTTTCAGCCCTTTATTATCAAAATTAATTTCCCCAGAGAAATCAGTCATCCCTGGAAAAAACCTTGGCTGGTACAGGCCTTCTTCAAAAGTAAAATGGCCCTTGATTTGAGGCTCTATATTTTTATTAAGCGTAAAATCCATCAGCAATGACAATTGGAAAGGCCCTTTAAATTGAACTTCCTTATAAAAAAATGAATCAATCAATTTTGTTTCATGCAAGACACCCCAAGCATCATTTAAATCAGCTCCCAATTGAGTCGTCACTTGCAAATGAACAGCTTCACTTCTAAAATCCTTGATGCTTGCATGTAATGCCTTTAATGTACCTTTGGCTTGATCTAGACGCCCTTTCGCATCGACCACAAATGCGTGCTTATCAATTTTGAAGTGCCCCGACTCAAAAATACCACTTGGCCAAGGCGCCATATAATCTAACTTAACCTCATCGAAATGACCTTTCAATTGGTATGGATTAGCGTTATCTGCACTAGAAAAATCTTTCAGCAAGCCTGAGTAGCTCAAACTTATATCGGTTAAAGAGCCTGACACTAAGGCTTTGTCTAGCCAAGTTGATAAGCCTTGGCTTAACCTTTTGACCGGGATCCATGGTTTGATATGAGAGACTAATATTTTGGGGGATCTCACTTGAAAATCTATGAGTGGCTCGTCCTGAAGAAACAAAATCATTTGGCCTTCCAGATAATTACCTTCTTGTCCTGCTTGTGCCTTAAGGCCTAATTGCTGCCTATTTAAGTCATAGTGCATGGATATGTCATAATTTTTCAGGTTGATTGGATCTTGGAATATCGCTCTGTGAGATAAAATAGCTTCTTGGCCTGCTAGTTGCGCTGTAATGGCATCATCTTTAAAGTAGAGTTGCCCATCTAAATTTTTTACTTCGATGTCATCGCGAACGAAAGAAAGATCTTCTCCCATCATCAAGACAGATTTTGGAGCACCTGTAAAACCTTTATCAAATATCATTTCGACAAAAGGAATATTTCCTTTGGGCAACAAGTCAAAAGATTGAAAAAAGGAATCTACTTTAGGCACATCTTGGACAATAAAGTGAATCAAACCAATATCAAAATTTTTGCCCTTAATCGTATATTCATTATCGGCCTGACTTGTCATTGAAAACTGTGTTTGATGGACACTGTCCTCTAACTTAAGAGATAAATTTTCACCAAACCATTGTTGCTCGAAAGTCTGATTCTCATATCTTAACCGCCCATTTAACTCTTTAATATCAAGAGAACCATGCGGCTTGCGTAAAATTAAATCCTCACCTTCTAGATCTAATGTGGCCGATAAAATTTGACTTTTATCAATGCTCGCCCAGCACTTAAAATTTGCCTTACCATCCATCGCTGAGCCAGGCCATTGTAAGAGCTTAAAAAGACGGGTTAAGTTATGATCATAGCCCTGAACATAAAGCTCCCCTGTGATATCATCTTGGCGTTTTTCAAAATTAAATATAATATTTAAAGCTGCAAGTTTAGATTTATCTTCCGTGATAGTTGCTTTTAAAAGCCCCTTTCTCTTTGGATTTAACAAATGTATTTCGTGAACAAAAACATCTGAAAGCTCTGGAATATCATCTAAATGAACGGTGAGATTCTTAAGGTTTAAATGATGTACCCAAACAGGAAGTTGTTGATCAGGATGAATGGGAATTTTAACCGCTCCCAAACGAACATGGTCTTTACCGAAGCCCATGTGAAGATCGCCCGAAAATAGAGTCACTTTATTAAAAATCCATTTTCGACTTAATAAACTCTTTAAAGGACTCAGTGAGACATAGGCCCGAGTCACATGAACACCTTGCGCTTCATCCAATGGGGTATCAATATTTTGTAACAACAATGAAACTTTGCCATCATCCATCACAATGTGAACCGAGCCAATGTTTACCTTCTGAAAATATTGACCAACAACTTTTTCGAACCAAACGTCGTCAATCGTCAGTGGTAAGAAAAAAGGGAGAATCAATTTGAAAGAGGCTAGCAAGATAACAACCCAGCCCAAAATTTTAAACGTCAGATAACTGCACAGCTTGGCGCTTTTAATAATCACATCAACACCACATCAAATTGCTCTTGGGTATATAAAGTTTCAACTTGAAACTTGATGGGTTTAGAAATAACATCTTCTAGATCAGCAACGGATGCTGATTCTTCATCTAACATTCTATCCACAACCTCTTGCGAGGCTAAAACCAAATAACTTTTAGCATCATAGGCTCTTGCAGAGCGTAAAACTTCTCTAAAAATTTCATAACCAACCGTTTCCGCAGACTTAATACTTCCTCGCCCATGACACAACATACAAGTTTCACATAAAACATGCTCTAAGCTTTCTTGTGTACGCTTGCGAGTCATTTCTACAAGTCCCAAACTTGAAACTTCTGAAATCTTATTTTTAGCATGGTCACGTGCCAAGGCTTTTTCCAAAGCTCGAAGCACTTGCCTTTTATGGTCGACATCTATCATATCAATAAAGTCAATGATAATGATGCCTCCTAGATTCCTTAACCTTAATTGTCTTGCAATCGCAATCGCGGCTTCTAGATTGGTCTTGAAAAGTGTTTCTTCTAAATTTCGATGCCCTACAAACGCCCCTGTGTTCACATCAATCGTGGTCATCGCTTCAGTTTGATCAAAGATAAGATAACCACCTGATTTAAGCTGAACCTTACGATGGAGCGCTTTTTGGATCTCATCCTCAATATTGTAAATATCAAAAATTGGTCTTTCATGAGAATAGGATTCGACTGATTTTTCTACTTCTGGAATAAAATCTTTAACAAACTGTAATGATTTTTCATAGATAGAAAGCATATCTATTCTGACTCTTTCAGTTTCGCTCGAAACTAAGTCTCTGAACACTCTAAGATAAAGAGGTAGATCTTCGTGAATAATATCGCCAGGCGCAGCTCTTTTGAGTTGGCTTTGAATCTTACTCCAATATTTTTTAAGGTATTCTTTGTTAGCCAAGATTTCAGATTCTGGTGCAGTTTCAGCAGCTGTTCTAACAATATAACCACCATCTGTGTTCACACTGCCTTGAGTCACCATTTGTTTTAACCGTTCGCGCACAGATTCATCTTCGATTCTTTGAGAGACACCAACATGGCGCAGCTCTGGCATAAAAACGAGGTGGCGTGATGGAAGTGAAATTCTTGTGGTTAATCGTGCGCCTTTGCTACCGAGGGGATCTTTGGTGACTTGAACAGCAAGTGTCTGTCCTTCGGATAGAATTTCGCTAATACATTCATATTGACTCGATTGTGGTAATTCTGCTGCTTTTTCAGTTTGTGAGCTAATCATGTCAGTCATATGAAGAAAGGCTGCTCTAGCTAAGCCAATTTCAATAAAGGCAGCTTGCATGCCAGGTAAAACTCTTACAACTTTACCCATATAAATATTGCCAACTAATCCTCTCCTAGAGGCTCTCTCAACAATAATTTCTTGAACAACGCCATTTTCTAGTACAGCAACTCGTGTTTCACGTGGGGTTACATTAATTAGAATTTCTTCAGACACACAAAAGCCTTAAACTATAAACCAAGCCACTGAACTAGATCCCTACGCATTGATATCATCCATAAAAGCATCCATAAAAGGACACCCACATCATACCATAGGTTCGTGTCTCTAATTAAGCTGGTGGCCGACGTTTCTAGCTCTCAGAGCTCTTAACCCTACAAAAATTAACCAAAAAAATGCTCCACTTAATCCTTGGCCCCAGTACTGCCAATCTAAAGGCTCCCGCCCAACCAAGCTGTTTATCCAATAGAGGATTTGTGTATTCATAAGCCCAAAGAAACCAAATAGAACAAATTGCTGCCACAAAGGGTAGAATTTAAACGGCAATCGAACATGAAAGGCTACGCATCCGATAAGGACATAGCTCATGGCATGAGCACCAATAACCCCACCAAGCAAGACATCAACAAAAAGACCAAAGAAGAAGATTTGTGTGAGACCTAACATTCTAGGTGCAATAAGCGTCCAAATAAGCACCCAAATCATAGACCAGTCAGGCAAATACCATGCCCAACTTAACGGGATGGGCAGCAAGTCACATAACAAGGCCGCCAGCAGAGACAGGAAAAGGAGTCCCCTATATTGATTAGGATTTTGCATCAGGGTCTTCCACAACTGAATCAATCGCTAAGGGCTTTGGCACAATTAAAAACACATACTGCCTATTATCAAATTTAGTTTTGTGATCCACTAAAAACGTTTTAAATTTCTGAGTTTTATCAGAAACAACTTGAGTCACCATACCAACAAAATGCCCCGAAGGAAAAATACCTCCTAATCCGGAAGTGACCAGCGTATCTCCTACTTTGAAACTTGTGATAAATGGCACGTGCTTAAGTTCAAGTTTATTTTCATGCCCAGTGCCATAGGCAATGGCTCTCTCACCCGTTCTTGACGACTCGACAGGGATGGCCATTAATGGATCAGTGGCTAATAGTGCTCGAGATTGAAAAAGACCAACTTCGTCTACCAGTCCAATCACACCTTGGGCGTCGAAAATAGGCTGTCCTAACTGAACGTGTTGCTTTGAGCCTTTATCAAGGATCGCTTGGTGAGCAAAAGGCGTGGTCTTAACCGACAGCAAACGACTTAACATCGTTGTTTCAGGAACTCTTGTTTGCCCACCAAGCATCTCTCTTAATGCTTTATTTTCAGTATAAAGTTGTTTAGCAGCAACCATTTGACTCTCAACTTGTTTCAACTTAAGGGACAAGCGATGATTTTCTTGTGAAAGCGATTGCTGATCTTGAAAATAGGTAACCCACCGCTGAGCTAATTCAAATGGATAATCCGCACACCGGTAAATGGGATAGACAGCTTGTGCTAAATAAGACTTAAAATTTTTAAACGGCGCCCATTGGATATCCGCCCATAACAAAACCAAGGACAAAGCAACGAGAGCGAATGCTTTTAAAGGCCGGTAGGACTTTAACCTTGAATCATACGCAATATCCAACACGGCTAGTTTTGTGCCAAGAATTCATCTTGGTGATGATCGATCATCTCTAAGGCTCTTCCGCCACCACGAGCAACACAGGTCAAAGGATCTTCTGCCACGACAACTGATAACCCAGTTTCTTGGGCTATTAACCGATCAATGCCATGAAGCAAAGCCCCTCCTCCTGTTAAAACAAGGCCTCTCTCAGCAATGTCCGCTGAAAGCTCTGGGGGTGCCTGCTCTAAAGCTAATTTAACAGCACTAACAATGCCAGTCAGTGGCTCTTGTAAAGATTCTAATATTTCATTGCTGTTAAGCACAAAGCCTCGCGGAATGCCTTCAGCTAAATTTCTGCCACGCACTTCAATTTCATAAATTTCTTTGGCTGGGAATGCCGTCCCAATTGCATGCTTCACTCTTTCTGCTGTCGCTTCGCCAATGAGACTTCCGTAATTACGTCGAACATAACTGATAATGGCTTCATCAAATTTATCACCGCCTATTCTGACAGATGAAGAATAAACAACACCGCTTAAAGAGATAATCGCGACTTCAGTTGTACCACCTCCGATATCAACAACCATCGATCCACTGGCTTCTTCAACGGGCATCCCTGCACCAATGGCTGCTGCCATGGGCTCATCAATCAAGTAGACAACTCTAGCCCCTGCGCCTAATGCTGACTCCTTGATAGCTCTTCTCTCTACCTGAGTGGAGCCACATGGCACGCAAATCAGCACTCTTGGACTAGGTCTAAAATACCTATTTTCATGAACTTTATGGATAAAATGCTGCAACATTTTCTCAGTGACATGAAAGTCAGCGATGACGCCTTCTTTCATTGGACGAATAGCTTTAATATGACCAGGGGTGCGCCCAAGCATTTGCTTAGCTTCAAGGCCTACGGCCACTACCTGTTGATGTCCGTAGGTGCCCCCGTCTTTAATGGCAACAACGGAAGGTTCGTCCAAAACGATCCCCTGATTGCGAACATAAATGAGGGTGTTAGCAGTCCCCAAATCAATCGATAGATCGCTGGAAAAAATTCCTCTTAACGCTTTGAACATAAAACTTTCCTTTGTTTGGGGGTACTTTTCTATATAGCAAGCAGTTGGGCTTTGGGCAAGCTGCGCTCTGTGGTAAAGTATTTCTTGCACAAACATTTTTAGTAAGTTACACAACAAAACCTTCAGGGGACCTTGCATGTCTTTTAGTGATTCAGACATTAAGAAAGTGGCCACACTAGCCAGGCTATCTATTAATGATAGCGAAATTTCAAATTATGCAACCAATATCAGTAAAATTCTTGGCTTAGTTGAGCAGATTAATGACGCTGACACGACAAACATCAAGCCGATGGCTCACCCCATGACAGAGCTCACTCAACGAGTTCGTGAAGATGAGGTGACAGAAGTTGTCGACCGTGAGCTTTTTCAAAAAGGCGCTCCAGCCGTGGATGCTGGCTTATATTTAGTTCCGCAAGTCATTGAAGGCAAATCCTAAGGATCCATCATGTTAACCAAAACATTAAAAGCTCTCTCTGAAGATCTAAAAAACAAAAAAATATCCAGTGTCGAGTTAACGGATTTTTATCTCAATCGTATTGAGCATGATGCCAATCAAATCAACGCTTTCATTTCTGTCGATGAAGCAGGAGCAAGGCAGGCTGCCATCCAAGCTGATAAAAAAATTGCTTCAGGCCATGCTGGTCTTTTAACTGGTTTACCGATGGCACACAAAGATATTTTTTGTACCCAAGGGCTTCGAACTTCTTGTGGCTCAAAGATGCTTGATAATTTTATATCCCCTTACGATGCAACGCTTGTTACCAAGTTAAAAGATTCGGGCATGGTCATGTTAGGTAAAACCAACATGGACGAATTTGCCATGGGCTCATCCAATGAAACTAGTTTTTATGGTGCTGTTAAAAATCCATGGGATCTTGAGCGCGTCCCCGGTGGCTCATCTGGCGGCTCTGCTGCTGCGGTCGCGGCGAGACTTGCCCCTGCAGCCACTGGCACTGATACTGGCGGCTCGATTCGCCAGCCCGCAGCCCTTACAGGGATCACTGGCTTAAAGCCAACCTACGGGCGTGTCTCTCGCTATGGTATGATTGCTTTTGCATCCAGTCTTGATCAGGCAGGTCCGATGACTCAAACCGCTGAAGACGCAGCCATGATGTTACAAGGCATGGCAGGCTTTGACACCAGAGATTCTACCAGCGTTGATCAAAAAGTACCTGACTACATGGCAGACTTAAATAAGCCAATCAAAGGCTTAAAAGTAGGTCTACCCAAAGAATATTTTGAAGGTGGACTTGATCCTATCATTGAGAAACAAGTTCAAAATGCCATTGAAGTCCTTCAATCACAAGGCGCAGAAATGGTTAACATTTCTTTGCCCAATAGCCCTTTATCCGTCTCTGTTTACTATGTGGTTGCGAGTGCAGAATGCTCTTCTAATCTTTCACGTTATGACGGTGTGCGATTTGGCTATCGTTGCGAAGCCCCTAAAGATCTCGACGATCTCTATTTTAGATCGAGGACGGAAGGTTTCGGCGAAGAAGTCAAACGCAGATTAATGGTTGGTACTTATGCCCTGTCAGCTGGTTATTACGACGCTTATTATCTCAAAGCACAACAAGTAAGAATGCTTATCGCTCAAGATTTTGTGGAGGCTTTCAAAAAAGTTGACTGCATTTTAGGCCCTACTTCTCCAACACCAGCGTTTAAGATTGGGGAGAAAATGTCTGACCCAGTGAGCATGTATTTAAATGATATTTACACGATTTCAGCAAACTTAGCTGGTTTACCCGGGATAAGTGTACCATGTGGCCTTGCCCATGAGTTACCCGTAGGTTTACAGTTGATTGGTCGACATTTTGAGGAAGCTCGTTTGTTAAACGTTGCGCATCAATATCAACAACACACCGATTGGCACAAACAATTACCGCAAAGTATTGCTTAAGCAGGAGAGAGATATGCAATGGGAAACTGTGATTGGGCTTGAGGTGCATGCGCAACTCAACACCAAATCAAAAATTTTTTCGGGTGCTGCAACCGCTTATGGCGCAGCGCCTAACACACAAGCTTGTGCCATCGACTTAGGCATGCCTGGTGTTTTACCTGTGCTCAATAAAGAGGTCGTCCAAAAAGCTGTCAAGTTAGGCTTAGCCACTGGCTGCACCATCGCTAAAGAATCCGTCTTTGCGCGCAAAAATTATTTTTACCCGGATTTGCCAAAAGGTTATCAAATCTCACAATTTGAACTACCCATCGTTCACGATGGCTTCCTAGACATTCAAGTCGATGGTCAAACCAAACGCATCGGGATCACCAGAGCTCATCTTGAAGAAGATGCTGGTAAATCTCTTCATGAAGACTTTGATGGTTTGACAGGCGTTGATTTAAATCGGGCAGGCACGCCACTTTTAGAAATTGTTTCTGAGCCAGATATGCGCAGCGCTCAAGAAGCGGTGGCGTACTTAAAGACATTGCATGCCTTAGTGCGCTATCTTGAGATTTGTGACGGTAATATGCAAGAAGGTTCGTTTCGTTGTGACGCGAACGTTTCAGTCAGACCTGTGGGCCAAAAAGAATTTGGGACCCGAACCGAGATGAAAAACATCAACTCTTTTAAATTTGTCGAGCAAGCTATCAACTATGAAGTTGAGCGACAAATTGAATTAATTGAGAATGGCGGCACCGTTATCCAACAAACGCGCCTCTACGACCCAGGCAAAAACGAAACAAGACCCATGCGTGCTAAAGAGGAAGCCAACGACTATCGTTATTTCCCAGATCCTGATCTTTTGCCTGTTGTTTTAGATCAAAAATATATCGAAGAAGTGAAAAAGACGCTGCCAGAACTACCACCACAAAAGAAAGCTCGGTTTATGGAAACTTTAAAGCTCAGTGAATATGATGCTGGAGTTTTAACCGCTTCTAAAGAGCTTGCTGATTTCTTTGAAGCCACTTTAAAAGCGGCAGGCCAATCAGAGCCAAAATTGGTGACTAACTGGGTCACAGGAGAGCTCTTAGCCGCTCTTAACAAAGAGCATTTAGATCTAAGTAAATCCCCTGTGTCGGCTGAGAATCTAGGTCAACTGATTGAGAGAATTCATGATGAAACTATCTCAGGCAAAATTGCAAAGGTTGTGTTTGAAGCTATGTGGTCTAGTGGCGAAGCACCTGACAAAATCATTGAAGAAAAAGATCTTAAGCAAGTCACGGATAATTCGATGATTGAAAAAATCATTGATGACATCATTGCTAACAATCCAGGGCAAGTTGAGCAATACCGCAGTGGAAAAGATAAGCTTTTTGGCTTCTTCGTAGGTCAAACCATGAAAGCCACTCAAGGAAAAGCAAATCCTAAGCAAATCAATGATTTACTTAAATCTAAACTCGATAAATAAAAAAAGGGCTAGTTTTAACTAGCCCTTTAACCATAGCATTGAATTACTTACGATAACTACTTGAAGGTTTTGGATCTTCTGTTTGCCACCTTGCCATTGAGGCCTGTATTTTTTGCTTAATTTGTTGATCAATCAGATCATCATGACCTGAGTCTTCTGCTGTTTTAATCAAGCTATAAAGAGCTCCACCTAGAGCATAGTTAGTGCCAAACTCAGCAAAAAGCGCTTTTTCTTCGCCATCTGTTAGATCATCTCGATCATCCCAAGAAGCCATCATTCCTTCAATCATCCCTTTTTGCCTTGTGGTAAAAGTGTGCTTTTCAATTTCAGCCAGTGCTTTATCAACTGTTTCAAGTGGTCCTGAAGTCGCCATAATCATTCTCCCAATTTATTAACAAAATTAATTGACGGTTACAACCTTAGGACAAGTGGTGCTTTGAAAAGTTCAAAATAAAAATGACTTCATTTTCAAATGGATAGATCACGTGCAGGACCACTTATCATGAAATTTTCATCAAAAACAGCGATCTTTAGGTAGGCAACTCTAGTTTACAAAGCTTTCGCTTTCTCATAGAATTCCCTCGACTTTATAGTGACAACTTTTAACAAACTAGGAAGATACCATGATAAATGACTTGCTTGATTTACTATCTGAAAACCCTACCACGGCAGCTGTCGCGCTAGGTGGCGCTGCTATGGTTACTTTTAGTGCCCTATACTGCTGCACATCAAGAAAATCAGCTTTTGTTGCTCAGCCTCCAGCGCCTGGAAGCTCAACGCTTGACACTCATGATGAAAGACACGCGCCTAGCAAAGAAGTGACTAAACCTGACCTAAAACTGACTGACTTAATGTCAGATAGCGATCTCGTCGAAGCTAAAAAGCACCTTAAAAAAGTGCAATAATAGCTAGTTGAAGTGCAACTACCCATGGAAGGGTAGTTTGATTTCTTAAGTATACGATCCAATCAATCTCCAACCACGATTGATTCCATTACTCATTTAGCATACTGCTAAGCACAGAGTCTATCTTAATAAAGGAATCCAACTCTCGATAATCAAGTTTAACTTTTATCATGCCCATGTAGCCTGGTGCAATTTGGTATTTAGGGTATAAAAAAACGATACCTGCCTCATTAATTTGAAACTGATCACTGATGTAAAATCCTTGTTCGTCCACCCAATGCTTGCTGTCTTTTGGTACTTGATTAAGATCAAAGTTAAAGGGATTGTCTTGCTCTGGATACGTCTGTTTAGCCCATTGAAAGAGTTGATTTTTAACAGCAGCAACTAAGGCTTGTTGTTTTGTCTCATCAAAAATATCGTCTAGTCGTATGGCTCTTTTTTTGCCAAGATCAATATTCTGCATAGATAACTCGTGGCTTGGGTGGGCACCTCCAAAGTCTGTTAGCATTTCTGTTTCTATGCTGATTATTCCGTAACTCTTAAACATCACAGATTGGTGAACATTAACAGTCACTGCGGGCTCACCATCCGATGAGCGCAAATTTGCCCAGAAAGCTTGAAGCGGTATGCGATGATACTTTAAATCTAAAATATCTTGCTTGAGACCTTTATCTAAAAGCAAGTTTAAAGCATCATCACTATCTTTAAATGGTGCTCCTGCGTAGATAAGATCAACTGAAAGCTCAGCACAACCTGAAAAAGGACTGCGCCCTTCTATGATCCAACGACTAAAAGTCTCTTGAGATGTTTTAAAGATTTCATGAGATGATCTCAGTGAATCTTCATAAAAGAAGATATGATCACCTAAAGTACCAATCCAGCTGGATGCTTCCAAATCCTGCTTCATGGGTGAGCAATCCATATCTAAGCATTCTCGCTCTAAATAGCGATTGAAAGCTTGCATATAACTTAGAGCAATCTCTCGCTTCATATCACACTGCTTAAAAGGAGAGACACTATTTTGATCTGCTGAATACGTCTTTATCTGACTATTTACTTGATCTAGGTACTCACAATCTTGCGAGTCAGAGCCAACATGCTTCACTAGTTTTGAATGCATCTGAGATAAAACCTGATCTCCTTCGATAAGAGCCTTACCATTTGCATCAAGATCACAGGCAGCAGCATGAACTAAGCTTATTGGTAATAAGATCAGTCCGAAGAAAAAGAATTGACGAAACATCAAGAGCCTCTTTAAATCATTAATTCAAGCATGAGTATAAACCTTGAATCAATGACTTTGTGCCTTTTCTGATTGTTTCATTAATTTCACAATATTCAACAAACCAACTATTTAGGTTAATTTATAAACAACTAGATCAATCTACAATCGACCTCGAGCAGATCACATAAAAAAAATTAGAATCTTTTTCTTAATGTAGAAGATTTTTCAGGACTATTTATCATAGAATAATTGAAAAAAGAATGGGTCATCGTCTGAACCAAGTCGTTTAACCTTAATTGTGTTTCATCTATAAATTGATGCATGGCCTTGCCCATGACAATATCCACATTAGCCTTTGAAAACCATGCACAAAGCTCTTTGGCTTCTACCGCAACAACTTCTCCACCTTTCAAACTATCTTGCATCGAAACCAAGGCATCTCTTGATGATTTTAAACAATGAGAGACTGATCGTGGGAATGAATCATCAAATAATAGAAATGCCACAATATTCTTTGATGTAAACTTTTTATACTTCTTTTTAAACATCTCAAAAGCACTTATAGATTTTAACAAAGCACCCCATTGAAGCGTATCGTAAGGCGAGTCAATTTCTTCAGATGAAGATAGCAACATAAAATATTTCACATCAAGAAACCGTGCTGTTTTATCAGCGCGCTCTAGCTTTCTGCCTATATGCCCCAGCATCATACCTTCATTATGCAACATCGTAGCTTCTGCTATCCCTGCGAACAAATGACTTTCCATAATGATTTTTTTAAAGAAATGATTTAAATTCTCAATATTTTTCTTTCTTGCAAAAGACTGAACCATGAGATAGCAGTTATTGACTTGCTCCCATAGTTCAGTCGAAATAATATCACGAACTGTTCTTGCATTCTCTCTTGCCAAATGAACACAAGATAAGATCGAATTAGGATTTTTTGGATCAAACGTCAAAAAGAATATAACGTTTTCTTCTGTAAACTCTTGATATCTACTAGTAAAGTCATCATTATCGCCAGAGGCTATGACTAAAGGCATCCAGCGATTATCTTCAGCGTCTAGAAACAAATCCAGTGTTAAATTCATGTTAACATGGATTAAACGAGCAATATTTTCAGCGCGCTCAATATACGCATTCATCCAAAACAATGCATCTGCGACCCGGCATAACATGATTCATTTCCTTTTTATGTTATTGGAGCACCCAAGTATCCTTGCTACCACCGCCTTGGGAAGAGTTGACAATCAGTGAGTTCTTTTTCAAAGCAACTCTCGTTAAACCTCCAGGCATCACATAGGTGTCTTTGCCGCTCAATATAAACGGCCTAAAATCAACATGCCGACCTTCGATGCTTTTATTGACGATTGTCGGAGACCGTGACAATCTTAAGATAGGCTGGGCAATATAATCTCTTGGAGATTTTAGCAAAGCCTCCTTGATATTTTCACGGTCGGCATGACTGCTCCTATCACCAATAAAAATACCATAACCGCCAGACATACTAACGTGCTTAATCACAAGTTTTTCTAAATTATTTAATACATATGTTTGATGAGGTTTGTGATAGCATAAGTAAGTTTGTACATTAGGAATGATGGCATCTTCATCAAGGTAGTATTTGATGATATCTGGCACATAAGCATAAATCGCTTTATCATCAGCAATACCAACCCCAGGGGCATTCGCCAAAGCGACATGACCTTTGCGATAGGCATTCATTAATCCTTCAACCCCTAGTAACGAGTCTTTCCTAAACTCTAATGGATCTAAGAAATCATCATCGATGCGTCTATAAATAACATCAACTTTCTCTAGACCTTCTGTCGTCTTAATGTAGACAAACTCATCCATCACAATCAAATCTCGACCTTCAACCAGCTGGATACCTGTCTGTTGGGCTAAATACGAATGCTCAAAATAAGCAGAATTACATACGCCAGGCGTTAAAATGACAATGTTTGGATCATGTTGATTTGGACTTATAGATTGAAGCATCCTTATTAAACGCTCAGGATAATCTCCCACCGGCCTAACCTTCATTGACTTAAATGACCAAGGTAGCGTTTGCTTAAGGATAGCTCTGTTCTCTAGCACATATGAAACGCCAGATGGGCAACGCATATTATCTTCTAACACAAAGAAGTCGCCTTGTTGATCTCGAATGAGATCGGTGCCACTAATATGTGACCACACCTTTAACGGCGGATTGATTCCCATGCACTGCTTTAAAAAAGAGGAAGAGGAGAAAACTAGCTCAGATGGAATGACCTTATCTTTTAAAATACGTTGCTCATGGTAAATATCATGCACAAATTGGTTAAGCGCAAGAGCTCTTTGTTTTAAGCCTTTTTCAACTGTTAGCCACTCTTTAGCTTGAATAATGCGCGGCAAGATATCAAAAGGAAATATTTTCTCAACGCCCTGTTTATGACCACTGACATTAAAAGTGATTCCCATTTGTAATAAGGCTAATTCTGCCGAACGCTGCTTTTGGAGCAATGTCTTGATGGGCAAGCTATTAATATGATTGATGAGTGGCAACACGGAAGCATGTGGCGTATTGTTATCCAAAAATAACTCATCATGAAAATTTTGCGTATCATAATTATTAAAATTCATAGGCTAATCTCGTTGACCGTCACGTGAACTTTGAGCTGCTCTTTACTATCTACCGAGAAAATCGTTCCAGATGTTGGGGTCGCATCTCTAAAATGACGCCCGCAGGCAACACGTATATGATCTTGGCTAACCTCACACCCATTGGTTGGATCAAAGCCTCGCCACCCAATATAGGGAAGGTATACTTCAGCCCAAGCATGAGAAGCATCGCCTTGCTCTTTATTTTGGCAATCACGCCCAGTATAAATATACCCAACACGGTATCGTGCAGGAATGCTCAAAAGTCTAGCCAGGCAAATAAAAAGATTCGCAAAATCTTGGCACACACCCTTCCTTGTGACAAAAACATCATAAGCTGTCGTTTCCAGATTAGTTGAGCCCGTTTCGTATTGATAATCATTAAAAATTTGTTGATTCATATCTTTAAGCGTTTCAAGCAAGTTGTAGTCGTTTCTCTCAACAATGCTCATGGCATAATCACTTAACTCTTGAAGCTGCGATTCAGGCAGCTCTGCGGGCAAAAGATAGGGTGTCATCATTTGTCGCTGCCAAGGCATCCACACTAGTGGAATCGTCGCAATGCGAATAGGCATAGAGTAATCATCTGGTGGTCTTTGATAAATTTTGACAATACTTCGACTAATGATTGACAACTGGTTATATGGCTTATCAATTTTCAAATAGATTGAAGGATTCCCAAAAACATCTTCAAAAACACCATTTTTACAATTCATTGATAGATCGACTGTAGATTGAATAACTTCTTGAACTTGGTCGTCGATAGGCTGCAAGCGAAGAATATGATTACTTTTATCGATAAGCTTTGTGTAGAAATACTCTGACTTATGAATCACTTCAAAAGACCTGTACTGCAGAGCTGCACCTTCATTAGCAACTATCGCCCTTATATTTAAAGGAAATTGATACATGTTGAGAGCACTCTTAACAGACTCATTGACAAGCTCTGGCTTTGTTTGAGTGTCTTGCAAGCTCATCTGCGACCTCACTTGCTTTTGTGAAGATTGTTTTGGATTTAGAGTGCTTGTTAAGCTATCCCAGACAATAGCTGCCCGCCTAACAACCATTAATTGACCAGGTTCTAGCACTTGCCATCCGTCAAGTTGTGTTGGTTTGGTCGTAGAGAAAATAAAACATACTCTGTTAGCATCATCAGCGCTATCAAGTAACAACGAAGTTGTCTCAGAAGCGTACAGTCGACCATCATGGGGCGGTAAGATCCGTGTATAATAGATCTGCTCCTCAGAGAATTTATCTTTGTATAAGGCAAGCGATTGCCCATCTGACAAAACAAAATCACAGGTGCCGTATTCATTAATTTTTTGGAACCAATTGTGCAACAGCGTGAAATCGAGATGAATCAGTTTTTTTATTTTTTCATGATGAAGATTTGACAAAATATGACAAAAGGCTAACTCACTATCGGTCGTGCCAATAGGATCTAAAGTGCCCTCTTGGATTGGTAATGCTTCATTAAACTCTGCTTTATTTAATGTCCCCTTATGACAAAAAACCCAATCTTGTCCACCATAGCTTTTATGAAATGGTTGCGTGTTATGTTGAGTGAATGTCTTAGACTGGTCTACCAACTTAAATATAAAAGATGTTGATCGAAAATTATCCCAGTTAGAAAGTAGTCTTGAAAAATTGATGGCTGAGCTATTTGTCACATCTTTGACGACAGATGCGGCATAATCATCGTTAGGGTACCAAGCTATCCCCCAACCTGAATTGCTTTTTAATTGGGCTTCTTTGTTTTTATGTATCTTTATTGTTGGTGAGCTTAATACATCAAAAGAAACCCCTAAGAGATAACTCATGAACACCTCGATGTTAAAATTAAACTATTTAAGGTAGACTAGCATAATCGCGACTAACTATGAAGCGACTTATCAAGGCAGAACTTTCTTTAAAACTGCCTTAATTAAAGAATGTGCATTCAATCTAGATGTTAAATGAGCATGTTTAGTAAAACATTTGCCATCATCTTATGGCCAATTACGTAACTATTTTTAGGGATATGTATGTCTATCGATGTTGCTCTTTCACATATTACAAAATATACATATGATCAATTTGTGAACTTAGGTCCTCAGATAATTAGGTTAAAACCTGCCCCCCATGCAAAAGCTAAAGTGCTTTCTTGCTCACTAAGTATTCTTCCAGCAAAACACTTTATCAATTGGCAGCAAGATCCCTTTAACAATTATCAAGCCAGGGTTTGCTTTCCTGAAAAAACAAACATGTTTCAAGTTTCTGTTGATCTTATCACTCAAATCAATATCTTTAATCCCTTTGACTTTTTTCTCGAAGACAGCGCAAAGCAATATCCATTCGAATATTCTCAAGAGTTAAAATCAGAACTTAATCCCTATTTCGAATTAAGACTATGTACCGATAGGTTTCTAAACTTTGCCACATCAAATTTGCCAAAAGGCAAGATAGAGCTTGTTGATTTTCTTGTTAGCATCAACAACGCCATTTATAAAGCCATCAATTATAAAATCAGACTTGAGCCAGGCATTCAATCCCGAGATGAAACGCTTAAATTAGAAAGTGGCTCCTGCCGAGATTTAGCTTGGTTGGCCTGTCAGATATTTCGATATTATGGACTGGCTTCGCGATTTTGCTCAGGCTACCTTATTCAGCTTAAAGCCGATGAAATCTCTTACCATGGTCCGTCTGGCCCAGAAAAAGACTTTACAGATTTACACGCGTGGGTAGAAGTCTTTATACCTGGAGCTGGCTGGATAGGCCTTGATCCCACATCTGGATTGCTCACTGGTGAAGGCCACATTCCCTTATGCTGCACCCCTAACCCTAGTAGCGCAGCGCCTATATCAGGCCAAGTTGATCCTTGTCATTGTGATTTTGAATTTTCTATGACCATTGAAAGGTTAAAAGAGCTGCCACGATCGACTAAGCCCTATACTACCCACGAATGGGACAAAATTAATCAAGTCGGCCTCCAAGTTGATAAAATGTCTGTCAATGATGATATCCGATTAACTATGGGCGGCGAACCAACCTTTCTATCGAACAAAAACCTTCGCTTAGATGAGTGGCAAACAGCTGCAACAGGCAAGCATAAAGAAGATGTTGCGCAACACCTCATGTCTTCATTGAGCGAAATTTTTGCTAAAGGTGGCATTATTCAACACACCCAAGGTAAATGGTACCCTGGTGAAGTTTTGCCTCGTTGGGCCTATGGCACTTACTGGAGAAAAGATCACCAGATGATTGGCTCTCATCAAACATTTAATAATGCTCACACCCATGACTCTTTCAAGGCGAAGCCGGGGCATGACTTCGAATTACTGAAAGAAATTTGCACTCAACTGAGCATCGATGAAAATAGAATCATACCGGCCTTCGAAGACGTCACCTATTATCTCTGGAAAAAGGAACTTCAAGCGTCTGAAGACTCTTCTGCGTCATTATCAGATTTTGAAAAAATTGAGCTTGAAAAAACAAATGAAGTGCTTTCAGAAGCAAAGCAAAAGCCCTCTGGTTATATTTTACCGATTCAGTATAGTTTTAAAAATAAAGTATGGATGACTTGCGCCTGGTCCTTAGATGACAAAAAGTTAATTTTAAACCCTGGTAACTCTCCTGTTGGATTAAGACTGCCACTGAATCAAATCGAATCCCATGATGAGGTCAATGACGACAAGGCTTCTCAGAGATCGTTTACAGAAATGCAGGACGTCTTACCAACACATGCGTCCTTAGTAGAAACGATAGAAAAACGTCGCAGTGATTCGCAAAAATCAAATGCCTACCCTTCTAACTCGCTAAGAACCGCTATCTCAATTGAAGTCAGAGAGAATCAAATATATGTTTTTCTACCTCCTCTTCCTCTTATAGAGCAGTACCTAGAATTAGTCGCTGCGATTGATAAAGCGGCCACAAAACATCAGTATACGATTCAATTGGAAGGATACCCACCGCCTGCTGATTTGCGGATAGATTCCTTTAAAATCACGCCCGATCCAGGGGTTCTTGAAGTCAATATTCACCCGCCAAGCAGCTGGCAAGATTTTAATCAGAACATTGAAATTATTTATGATGAGGCTCGAAAATTAGAGTTAGAGGCTGAAAAATTTTTACTTGATGGTCGAAAAGTTGGCACAGGTGGCGGCAACCACATTGTTTTAGGCGGGAAGTCTCCTTTGGATAGCCCTTTTCTAAGGAGGCCTGACTTACTAAAGAGCATGATTTTGTTTTGGCAAAATCATCCAAGCCTTTCCTATTTGTTTTCATCTTTGTTTATTGGACCGACTTCGCAATCACCCCGCGTTGATGAAGCTAGGCATGATAGTCTCTATGAACTAGAAATTGCTTTTCAACAAATAAAAGAAGAAGATGCCACCTCTTTTTGGCGTCTCGATCGACTCTTAAGAAACCTACTTGTGGATATCACAGGTAATACTCATCGCAGTGAATTCTGTATTGATAAACTTTATTCCCCAGATGGAGAAGCGGGACGGTTAGGCTTATTAGAGCTAAGAGCCTTTGAAATGCCACCTCACTATCAAATGTGCTCACTACAATTTTTACTTATCAAATCGCTTGTCATTCTTTTTTGGAAAAAACCTTATGATTTCAAATTCAAGCGATTTGGCACAAGGCTTCATGATAAATATATGTTGCCCACTTTTATCATTGAAGACTTCAAGGAAGTCATTGCCTTCTTGAATGAAGGCGGCATCCCTTTTGAATACTCATGGTTTGTTCCCTTTACTGAGTTTCGCTTTCAAAAATATGGTAGCGTTGTTGTTGATAACATTGAAATTGAGCTTAGAGCAGCCTTAGAGCCTTGGCCTGTGATGGGTGAAGAAGGCTCAAGCCAAGGTACTAGTCGAGCAGTTGATTCATCCCTCGATCGCTTGGAATGCAAAGTAACCGGCCAAATTAAGAGTCATCATGTTATTACCTGCAATGGCATAAAGCTCCCTCTCAGGAAGCAATTTCAGCATCACGATGAGTACATTTGTGGCGTCAGATACAAGGCTTGGCAGCTTCACTCAGCTCTACACCCAAACTTGCCCGTCAATACGCCCCTAACCTTTGATGTCTATGACACCAGATATAATCGCTCAATTGGAGGATGTAAATATCATGTCTTTCATCCTGGAGGCATGAACTATGAGCATTGCCCCATTAATGAGAATGAAGCCCAAGGCAGAAGATTGTCTCGTTTTGAAAAAATGACGCATACACCTAGCAAAGAATATGTGCTCAAAGAATATAACCCTCACCCGGACTTTCTCTATACTTTGGATTTAAGATACCAACCATCATAATGACTCTCATCAATCAAGTGACGAGAATCATGAAACGACGCCAGCAAGCTGAATGTTTAACACCATTATGCTCGCTGGCGATCTTCTAACATCGTTGATTTAAAAGCTTCCAAAATCATGGGGGCATCCACTTGATAACAAATTTTCGCATGATACTTTGAGGCGCTTTGACTCAACACCGTTTGCCCAAAGTTGGCAGCCTCTGTGCTAACATCAACCGACCCAGCTTTAGTTTTAAATGCCTGCGGATGAGTTAAGTATAGGAAAGCTGCTGGATCATGCATAAAGCTTTTACCTTGGATTTGATAATAGTTTTTATGGAAGTCAAAATATAATTGTGAAGCATCATAAAGAAAATTACCTAGTAAAGGCATGATATCTGCAATTTCTAATAACAGCGTATCACTTAAGAGTAATTGCTCTGTCACATCTAATCCCAAATACACCTTAGGCCAAAGCGCTTTAGCCACGATCTGAGCCGCATGGGGATCATGCCAAATGTTGGCTTCACTCACAGATGAGATATTTCCTTTGGTCTCAAAAGCGCCTCCCATCATAACCACTTCCTTAACCAGATCTGCAATACTTGGATCTAACTCTAAGGCTTCTGCTAAATTAGTCTGAGGTCCAAGCGCTAATATAATGACCTGATTGGGGTACTTATGAATAGTTTCAACGATAAAGTGAGCAGCCGTTTGAACCTGCGGTTTCAAAGACGGTAATGGCATGAATAGCTCACCCAACCCGTCTTTGCCGTGCACAAACGCCGGCGGATTTTGAGCATCTCCCTCCAAAGACATATAAGCACCTTCATAAACTGGAATTTTTTGATCAAAATATTCCACTAAGGTTAGGGCGTTATTCGTGGCTTGAAGGGTTGTAACATTGCCAAAAACAGTCGTAATACCGAGAATATCAACTTCTGGAGACTTAATCGCAAGGCTGATAGCTAGTAAATCATCGATGCCTGGATCGGTATCAATAATAATTTTTTGGTTAGCAGATACAATAGTTGATACTGCCAAACAGAGCAGAGCTAAAAAAGATCGCATAAGTGCTCCTCAATTTTTACCTAGATTAAGTCCCCTAGCCTAAGTTAACCAACCCCCATACAACAGAGTTGTCTCGCATGGTCAGAAAATTTTACTCGAAAAAACGACCTTGCGTCATTCTTTCAATTCCATTCAGATCCCGCAAACTCTCCACATCTTTAAAACCATTCGCTATCATCATGGCACGCACTTCAGGGCCTTGAACAGAGCCATGCTCTAACATTAAATACCCACCCTGCTTTAAATATACTGGTGCTTTTGTCGTAATCATTTTTAAATCTGCTAATCCATTATCCTTTGCTTGAAGCGCTGTCAGAGGTTCATACAATAAATTTGAATCTTTTAAATGTGGATCATTGGTTGCGATGTATGGCGGATTAGAAATAATCAAGTCAAAGCTCTCTCCAAGGAAAGGATCCAACCATGATCCCTGAATAAGAGATATATTCGGTAAGTGATGTCTTTGAATATTATCCTTTGCAACCTCTAAGCTTCTAGAGAAATAGTCTGTCCCAAAAACTTGCCACTTCGGGCAACTTTTTGCCAAGGCACAAGCAATAGCTCCTGATCCTGTACCTAGATCAACGATTGTTTTAGAAACTTGATTATCTAGACAAAACAGAGCTTGCTCAACGAGCAGTTCTGTATCGGCTCTGGGAATTAACACATCAGGTGTGACTTTGAAGTTCATCGACCAGAACTCCTTTTCACCTAAAATATAAGCTACCGGTTTTCCATTCAAACGCTGGCCAATTAAAGCCTTAAACCGAGAGTGCTGCTCTACAGAGACTGTTTGCTCTGGATAAGTATAGAAGTAGGTCCGAGTGCATTTTAAAACCGAGCCTAGTATCAACTCACTATCAAGCCTTGAAGATGAGATCATAGATAATTGGTGTTCACCCCATTGCAAACAGTCCTTAATGGTTACCATGTTATATGCCCAGAGCCGCTAGCTGATCAGCCTGATACTCTTGCCTCATGGGCCCAATGATATCATCGAGCTGGCCTTCCATGACTTCACTAAGTTTATATAGGGTTAAATTAATACGATGATCTGTCACACGCCCTTGCGGATAATTATAAGTTCGGATCCTATCTGAACGATCCCCTGAGCCCACTAAGTTTCGTCGAACCTCTGTCTGCTCCTTAGCTTGCTTCTCTTTTTGAGCTGTTAAAATTTTAGCTTGAAGCAAAGACATGGCTCTTGCCCTATTTTTATGCTGTGAGCGCTCATCTTGGCACTCAACCACAAACCCTGTTGGAATATGTGTTAACCGAACAGCCGAGTCAGTCTTATTCACGTGCTGCCCACCAGCACCTGAGGCTCTATAAGTATCAGTGCGCAGATCCGCAGGATTAATATCGATGGCTTCAATCGCTTCGACTTCCGGCATAATCGCAACCGTGCACGCAGAAGTGTGCACCCTACCTTGGGATTCTGTCACTGGCACACGCTGCACACGGTGCGCACCTGATTCAAATTTTAAGTGGGCATACACCTGCTGACCTGATATTTTGCTAATGATTTCTTTATAACCACCATGCTCTCCATGATTGGTGCTTACGATTTCAACGCGCCAACCCTGGACTTCAGCATATTTAGAATACATCCTAAATAAATCACCAGAAAAAATGGAAGCTTCGTCGCCCCCAGCTCCCGCTCTAATTTCTAAAAAAATATTCTTATCATCATCTAAATCTTTGGGCAACAAAAGCACTTGCAACTCTAATTCAAGTTTCTCAATCTTTGCTTTTGAGTCATCGATTTCTTCTTGCGCCATGGCTTTAAGTTCAGCATCATCTTCTGCAAGCATTTCTTTCGCTTGCGCTAAAGCAAGCTCCGCTGCTTGATATGATTTAAAAGTGTTCACCGTTAATTCTAAGTCTGCGTATTCCTTTGATAATTCACGAAACTTATTTTGATTAGAGATCACTTCTGGAGAGCTTAATAATACGCCAACTTCTTCATGGCGCTCACATAAATACAAGAGCTTAGTTCGAATGGATTCTTTCATAATTTACTCAAAGTGTAATAATTCTGACGCAGCTCTTATTAGAGCCTCTTCTTTGTCTTGACTGGCTTTCTTTATACGCATAGACGGATTATGTAGCAGTTTTTGCATGAGCTGATGCCCTAAGGCTTCAATGACTTGCTCAGGCTCACAACCTGAGCGAATAGACATGATAGCTTTTGAAACCATTTTATCTTTAAGTAGTTCAGCCTGCAGACGAAAGGTACGAAGCACCGCATGAGCGTCTTCCCCTTCTAGCCATAACATATAGTTTTTTGCTTGCTGTTGAATGATAGCATCTGCTTTAAGAGCTTCATGCACTCTTGTGCCCATATTATCATCAATCACCTGGCGCAAATCATCCAAATTATAAAGATAAATATCTTCATGCTCACTAAGCGCTGGATCAATGTTTCTTGGGATCCCCAAATCAACCATTAAAATTGGGTGCCTCTTACGTTGACGCAGCGCTAATTTAACGGTTTGAGCGTCTAAAACAGGAGATTGCGTGTCTACCGCAGAGATGACAATATCAAAATGAGCTAATTGATGCCTCATGTCTTCAAGCGTGATGGCTCTAGCACCGCTATGTTGACACAAAGCCTGTGCTTTCTCTAATGTCCTATTAGCAAAAGTTTCTTGCTTAACCCCTTGGGTTCTCAGATGCTGAGCCACTAGTTCAATGGTTTCGCCTGCGCCAATCAGTAACACTTTAGCTTTTTTTAAATCACTAAAAATTTGCTTAGCCAATTTAACCGCTGAATATGCAATCGAAACCGGATATCTTCCTATGGCGGTTTGCGTTCTAACTTGTTTTGCCACCATAAATGATTTCTGAAACAAGTGCTCAAGATGAGGTCCAAGACTTCCATGGTTATGAGCAATATCGTAAGCCCTTTTTAATTGGCTAAGAATTTGAGGCTCACCAACGACCATCGAATCTAAACCCGAAGCAACTCTCATCAGATGTGCCACAGCTGGTTCATCACAATGATGATAAACATGTGGTTGTAGGAGCAAAGAGGTATCTCTTAGAGCTGTCCAGCCTTGTAGCAGAGCTTTAGTGCTCACATTGACACCATAGAATTCTGTTCGATTGCAAGTCGAAATGACAGCCAACTCTTTGACATTCATTTCTTCTTGCATATAGGACAAAACCTTCGGGATTTCCGAGGGAGAAAAAGCCAATTCCTCCCGCGCCGCAACAGAGGTTGTCTTATGATTGATGCCTAATGCGGAAATCATAAAGTCATTAAGTCTTTATTGTTATTCAAGTTTATCTAAACCTATCCCAAATTCATTTTCTGCCGATTAACAAGGTAACACAACTGATGTTGGGCAACACCAAAATTTAGCTCACGCTCTAGGGAACCAATTATGAAACAGGTAGTTACACTTTTCTCAAGCTTACTTTTGCTAAGCCCTGTTAGTCAGGCTTGGGCTACTAGTCCTACCCTTCCTATCGCTAAGGCGCTTGTCAAATCTAAGGTTGTTGAAGAAAAGAGTGACATGCCTGTCGGGTTACCTGCCGACATTATGTACAAAATTCTTAGTGCTGAAATGGCACTTAGTCGGGGCCACCATCAAATTGCCCTGGCGAATTATATCGATGTCGCCGTCAAAACCCAAGATCCAAAAGTGGCACAACGAGCCACACAAATAGCTTTAAGCTTATCTGACTTAGAAACATCCTACACGCCAGGTCAGATCTGGGCCAAACAAGACAAGAACAATTTAGAAGCCCAAATCACATTTTTGGCCATTTTATTTCGTATGAACAAAACAAAAGAAGCTGAAGTTTATATG
>CAYGPI010000009.1:0-41073 GCA_964351745.1 uncultured Francisellaceae bacterium | reverse complement strand
GACAGACATTTTGTGATGCTTTATAAACAATTGTCGCAGGAGCAAGAGCGCCAAAATGTCATACAAGCTCTTATGACAATAGCGCCTGAATCAAAGAGTAACTTACCTGATGTTGCTCTTGCAGATATTGCTCTTTTTGAAAATAGAGTCAGCGATGGACTTCAATACGCCAAAAATGCGCTAGCAAAAAATACTAAAGATCCCAAAGCCACCATTCTTTATTCTCAAGGACTTTTTCAAAACCAACAAGTCCCTGAAGGCATGGCTTTCATTGAGTCAAAAATAAAAGAAGTGCCTAATGATGTCTATATTCGACAATTTTATACTCAATTTCTCATTGATCAAGATAAACCGCAAGAAGCTCTTAAGCAAATCAAAGCGCTCATGGTGATTCCCAATATTGGTGTTAAACAAAAACTGCAATTGGCAAGGTTGTGCATGCAAGCAGGATGGATTGAAGAAGCAAAATCATTATTATTGGATGCTCACACTGATCCAGAGCAAGGCAACACCGCTCACTACTTCTTAGGTCGCTTATTCGAGTCTCAAGAGAAACCCATGGAAGCAGCTAAATGGTACAGCCAAGTTCAGCAAGGCCCCTTTCATATTATCGCTTTTATCCGAGCTAGCACAATCCTGATGCAACAGAAAAAATATGACGATGCGCTAGCTCTGGTTGATAACGCCCAGCCTCAAAACTATTCAGACTTAAAACGTTTACTTTTAGCTAGAGTTGATATTCTATTAGCGAGCAAAAGTCATGAGCAAGCTTTTGGCCTTTTAAGCGAAGCCTTGCTATCGGAGCCTGATGACTTTGACTTCTTATATAGTAGAGCCCTTGTCGCAGAAAAAATTAGCAAGCTTGATGTGGTTGAGCAAGATCTCATGCATATCTTAAGCCAAGATCCAAACCACATTGATGCCCTTAATGCCCTAGGTTTTATTTTATCCAATCGCACAGAAAGATATGATGAAGCCATGGTTCATATACAAAAAGCACTTAAGCTTTCGCCTAACAATCCTTCTATTCTAGATTCTTTAGGATGGCTTCAATTCAAGATGGGAGACGCGGCACTCGCTGCATCGACATTAAGAAAAGCTTTGGATCTATTCCCTAACCCTGAAATTGCAGCTCATCTAGGGGAAGTTTTGTGGAGCATTAATAAACATGCTGAAGCTGAATTGATTTGGCAAAAAGCCTTAGAGTCAAATCCCAATGACGAACAAGTGATAAATACTATGGAGCGTCTCATTGGGGATAATGGTAACTAAACTTGGTTGCTCTTTAAGTATAAATCGATTTGTCAAGCCAGTGACTATCTGGATAGTATGCAAAGATTAACGTGCCATTTTTAATATCATTTATCACTGGGTTAATATCCTTAAAAGACAAGGCAAGACAACCATGGCTTCGTCCAAGCGCTCCATGCTTTGCTCTATCTTCACCGACATAACTAGAGCCATGAAGCACCACTCTTCGACGATAGGCATTCGAATTAAACTGCTTTTCCAGACCATGCAAGTTTAAAGAGCGACCGTGCTTACCTAAATAGATGCTCCCTGTTTTGAAAACACCAATGCTAGATTTTCGGCTCCCTATCACATTTGAAAAATGGGTAGGTATTAATTGCCCACTAGAGACACCATGAGCCACATAGGTATAATGCAACACGGTCATCGTGCTTAAACGGATAACCCACATTCTCTTTTGATTCGAAGGTTGACTGTAATCGACTATAGTGAGTATGTCTGGATTGTCTAATTGTTGGAGACGAACCGCCTCACTATGAGCTTTGATAGCTAACTTGTAAATTTGCGGATTAAGATTATACGCTGAAAAATCTTTATGAGCCGTTGCAGCTTTCATTGGGCTTGAGAACAAAAGTCCCATGAACAAGGCAGTCATAAGACCAAATAAAATTGCTTTTTTCAACATAGTTCAACCGTTATCAACTTCGGACAGTATTGGCTTGTGATGACATCAATATGGCGATGCAGCATTGATTGGGCAATATATCAAAAACCGAGCAGCATCGCATCTTTGCTGTATATATCAGCCATTTTTAATAGTTGAATAACTTTTAATTGATAAGGTCGAAGAATATTTTTGTCAGAAGAAGCTTAACTTTGTTAGCCTATAACAAATATGAAGATAGGAGTGTCCATTGAAAAGGCTTATACTAGGATGTTTGTTAGTGGCAACACTAACTGGGTGTGCGAATAAAAGCATAGAAAAACAGCATTCTTTTATGCTGGATCAACAAGATCCGAAATGGCAGGCTCACAAACAGCAACTTGAAAATATCTCTCTTTGGGAAGCTAAGGGTAAAATAGCAGCTTCACATGAAGGTGAAGGTGGCAATGCCTCTTTTGTTTGGGAGAATGACAATGATTTTTATAAAATACGTATGTTTGGCCCATTTGGTGCCGGTAGTGCTGAATTAACAGGCTCAAGCAAACAAGTTATCTTTGAGCAGGGAGATGGCGCCATGAATATTGCAAAAACGCCTGAAGCGCTTTTATATCAACAAACCGGGCTAAATGTCCCTGTCACTGGCCTCATGTTTTGGATCAAAGGGATCCCATCGCCTTATGGTATCGCAACAGCCATGCAAACCAACGAACAAGGTCATCTTACATATCTTGAGCAATCAGACTGGCAAGTTGAAATTCAGAAATACAAATTGTCTGAAGGCAGATGGTTCCCAAGTCAATTAAACTTATTACGAAATGGTACAAAAGTTAAAATTATTATAAAGCAGTGGACATGGAAAGCATGACTTTAAAATTACCTTCTCCTGCAAAAATAAACTGGTTTTTACATATTGTTGGCCAACGCCCTGATGGCTACCATGAATTAGAAACTTGCTTTCAGTTTTTAGATCTCTGTGACGAATTAACTTTTAACAAAACTTCTTCGACATCCATTTCTATTATTGGTATGAATCATGTCGCTTTGCAAGACAATCTAATCTATAAGGCCGCTCTTGCTCTCAAACCTTTTGCCCCAGCACAAGGCATCGACATTAGCATCAATAAAAGAATCCCCTTGGGTGGCGGATTAGGAGGAGGCAGCTCTAATGCGGCCACGACGCTATTCGCCCTTAATCAACTATGGGATCTAAACTTAACGCAAACACAACTGCTTGAACTCGCACTTCCACTGGGTGCAGATGTCCCTGTTTTCATTCATGGCCGGGGTTGTTTTGCGCAAGGAATAGGTGAGAAACTAAACTCAATAGATATGCCTAGCAGGTGGCTATTACTCGTTATTCCAGATTGTCAGGTTTCTACCAAAAAATTATTTATGCATCCGCAATTGACAAGAACAACCCCACGCTGCAAAATGGACACCCTCAAAGCACTGGACAGTATTAACTTAAGGCCAAGGGGCTTTAAAAATGACTTTGAACCTTTGGTAAGAAAGTTATATACTCCGGTCGCAAGAGCGATGAATTGGTTAGAAGGCTTAGGCTCTGCCAATTTAACCGGAACAGGAAGTTGTGTGTTTGCGCCCTTTGCAAATGAACAAGAGGCACGTACAGCAGCAAGTCAATTGCCGAGTACGATGAGAGGTCTAGTGGTAAAAACTCTAAATCGCTCTCCTCTATGCTCAGCAGCTGACAACTGATATAAGATTGGGGTGTCGCCAAGTGGTAAGGCACTGGGTTTTGATCCCAGCATGCGCAGGTTCGAATCCTGCCACCCCAGCCAATTTTTATTCAGTGGATGAGGTTTAGCTGTGTCAGAGATGATGGTCTTCGGTGGCAACGCCAATCAAGAATTTGCCAAAAATATCACAAAACATTTGAGCCTACCTTTAGGCAAAGCAAAAATCGTTCGCTTTAGCGACGGTGAAATTCAAATAGAAATTCTAGAAAACGTCCGCGGTAAAGATGTTTTTATCGTGCAATCTACTTGCGCCCCAACACACGATAATTTAATGGAGCTCATGCTCATGGCAGATGCGCTTCGCCGCTCATCCGCTTCACGCATTACTGCTGTCGTCCCCTATTACGGTTACGCAAGGCAAGATCGTCGCATTTACTCCGCTAGAGTCCCTATCTCGGCCAAAGTTGTGGCAGATATGCTTTCTGGCGTTGGTATCGATAGAATACTAACTGTCGACTTACATGCCGACCAGATTCAGGGCTTTTTTAACATGCCCGTAGATAACGTGTATAGCACCCCTATTTTCTTAAGTGACATGCAAAAACTCCATCTACCGAATAGTTTAATCATCTCTCCAGATGTCGGCGGTGTTGTCAGAGCAAGGGCCTACGCTAGCCGCATGAGTACGGATATGGCCATTATTGATAAAAGACGCCCGAAACCAAACGAGTCTAAAGTCATGCATATCATTGGTGACGTTGAAGGACGTGATTGTATCGTCGTCGATGATATTATCGATACCGCAGGCACTTTATGCTTAGCGGCTAACGCGTTAAAAGAAGCTGGTGCTACTAGCGTGCGAGCATACGTAACTCATGCTGTCTTATCTGGGGAAGCAGTTAACAACATCCAGAAATCACAGTTGGATGAGTTAGTTACCACTGACACTATCCCATTATCAAAAGAAGCTAAAGCTGAAAAGCATATCCGTCAGTTAAGCTTAGCCCCCATGCTTTCAGAAGCTATTCGTCGCGTTAGCGAGGAAAAATCACTTAGTTTAATGTTTGCATCTTAACTTTCTAGTTCAATTGCATTATATAGAGGCCTGAGTTAAAATCTGGCCTCTCCTGCAAAGTCTAGCCAAACAATAAAGTTAGTTTGCTTTTCTATGTGGTTGGGATCCCTTCGCTTTTGGTCGCAAAAAGCGATATTAATTATTTTGGAGAAACTAAAGATGTCGAATCAATCTTTCGAACTTGAAGCTACTGTTCGTGAAGACTTAGGGAAAGGTGCGAGCCGCCGCCTACGTCGTTTAAACGATCTAGTACCTGGTATTGTCTATGGCAACAATAAGCCATCTATCCCTTTAAGCTTAGAGCACCGTGTGCTTGTTAAAGCTCTAGAAAATGAAGCTATCTACTCTAGTATTTTAGAGCTTATTGTTGATGGCAAAAAAGAAAAAGTTGTGTTGAAAGACTTACACCGTCACCCTTTCAAGCCAAAGCTTCAACATATTGATTTTCAGCGCGTTAGTGCGACTCACAAAATCACCATGCATGTCCCTATTCATTTTGAAAATGAAGAATTAGCTCCTGGCCTTAAAGCTGGTGGTGTCTTCTCTCATCATATGACTGAAGTTGAAGTTCGTTGCTTAGCGAAAGATCTACCAGAATTTATTGCCATTGATCTAAGCGAAACACAGCTTGACACAGTGGTTCACGTCAGTGACTTAAAAGTCTCTGAACAAGTTGAATTAACTGCCATTAGCCACGGTCATGATAATGACCAACCGGTTGTTAGCCTACACATGCCACGTCGCTCAGCTGATGTAACAGCTTCTGCAGATGCAGATGGTTCTGAATCAACTGAAGAAGGTAGCACCGAAGGTAGTTAACCTGTGACTATTAAGCTTATCGTGGGCCTGGGAAATCCAGGTCCACAGTATGAAAAAACAAGACATAATGCTGGCACTTGGTTTGTTGAGAAATTAGCGGATCAAAGCCAGGCCTCTCTTAAAGCAGATGGAAAGCTTAAAGCTCGAGTTGGCAAAGGCTATATCAATAATCAAGCCATTCTCTTTTGCATCCCTTCTACCTATATGAATCTCAGTGGCGAGCCAGTAAGTGCTTTTGCCAAATTCTATAAGATACAACCAGAAGAAATTTTGATTGCTTATGATGAGATTGACTTGCCTCCTGGCATTGCCCGTTTAAAAAAAGGCGGCGGTCATGGTGGTCATAATGGGTTACGAGACATTTTTTCCAAACTTGGCTCTAAAGAATTTTATAGAATTCGCTTAGGTGTTGGCCACCCTGGTCACAAAGACGATGTCGCTGATTACGTCCTAAGCAAACCGTCAAAATCTGACGTCATGCACATAGATGCATCCATCGATAAAGCTATCGACGTCTTACCAAAAATCGTGTCTGGCTCTTTTGAAATAGCCATGAACATTTTACATACAGAATCTTGAGGAAAATATGGGGTTTAAATGCGGTATTGTTGGCTTGCCCAACGTTGGTAAATCAACACTTTTTAATGCCTTAACCAAAGCTGGCATCCAAGCCGAAAACTATCCCTTCTGCACAATTGAGCCTAATGTTGGCATCGTTGAAGTGCCAGATCCAAGACTCAAATCCTTAGAAAAGATTGTCAATCCTCAAAAGACAATTCCAACAACCATGGAGTTTGTTGATATTGCAGGTTTAGTCAAGGGAGCCTCTAAAGGTGAAGGGCTAGGTAATCAATTTTTAGCGAACATCAGAGAAACAGATGCTATTGCCCATGTTGTTAGATGCTTTGAGAATGATGATGTTGTTCACGTGTCAGGTACCATCGATCCACTAGATGATATTGATGTCATTCATACCGAGCTACTGCTTAGCGATTTAGAAGCTGTTGAGAAAGCGCTATTTAAAGTTCAAAAAATGGCTAAAAGTGGCAACAAAGACGCTATCAAAGAGAAAGAAACGCTTGAATCTCTTAGAGAGCATCTTGATGGTGGAAACCCTGGCCGAACTTTTAAAGTCTCTGATGACTGCAAAGAAATCTTGAAAAAAGTTAATCTTTTAACATCAAAGCCTATCATGTTCATTGCCAATGTTGACGAAAGCGGTTTTGAGAATAACCCCTTTGTTGACAAAGTCAAAGCATTAGCTGAGCAAGAGCAAGGCATTGTGGTGACAGTTTGTTGCTCTCTTGAAGCAGAGATTGCTGAGCTGGAAGAGGAAGAAAAAAATGAATTTTTAGATAGCCTAGGACTTTCTGAGCCTGGTTTAGATAGAGTGATCCATAGTGGATACCAGCTATTAAATCTTCACACCTATTTCACCGCTGGCGTGAAAGAAGTGCGTGCCTGGACAATCCCTGTCAACTCAAGTGCACCGCAAGCTGCGGGCAAAATTCACTCTGACTTTGAAAAGGGTTTCATTCGAGCAGAGATCGTTGGCTATGATGACTTCATTACCTACAACGGTGAGCACGGAGCCAAAGAAGCCGGCAAATGGCGCTTAGAAGGCAAGGACTACATTGTCCACGACGGTGATGTGATTCATTTTAGATTTAACGTTTAATAGACACCTAAATCGATTGTACTCTTCAAGATGCATGAATTGTTTCAAGAACAAACGACGAGATTGAACGGATGTCAACTGAAAAAAGTGAAGGAATAGTCACTCTATTTTAATTTTTTTGAGAAAGGCATCCTTTTAAGACTGTGTTTTTACAACGAAATAATGATGCATACTATAAAGTCATATAGGTATATAGCCAAAGATATTATTCATGCCCGCAAAAATAATCTCCCAGCATTCTAAAGGCATGCCCAAGATCTCTTAGGGGTATAAAGCATACTTGAGTACCCCCAACATTGACTTCATTGGTATAATTTTTAGTAATCATGATGGCAATTTTTGGTTTGTACGCATCAAGGAACGAGCGAAAGCCCCTTTGGATGGTGGGCTTGGTGAAAGTGTGATATTTTACCTCTATCGGTATAAATTTATCATCATTTTTATAAATAATAAAATCCACCTCTGCCCCAGACTTGGTCCTCCAATAATGGATGTCCAAGTCAAGGTAATTAATAGACTTAAATTTATATAACTCTTGGAACACATAACTCTCAACCAATAGCCCAAGGTCAACTCTACTATTTAAATCCTTAAAGTTTCTTAAGGCTGTATTTCTAAAACCATTGTCTACAAAATAGTAGATTGGGTTGCTTGTGATTTCAACACGCTTATTCCCCACAAAAGGTTTTATTTTGACAGTTACAAAAGTTTTCTCAAGGATATCTAAATAGTTCCTTATTGTCGTAGTGCTGACTTTACAATCAAGAGAAAACTGATTAATGTTGGCAAGCTGGCCTGTATTGTGCGCCAATAAGCCGATTAAATTCTGGAACACATCGGGCTTACCCACTTTTAAAATCTCAACGATATCCTTTTGGATATAGGCTTTATAAATTTCATGGAGGATGACTTCTTTTCTAGTGGATAAACATACTTGAGGGTAACATCCATAAATCAAAGTTTCCTCAAGATTTGAATCATCAGGCATCTCTGCATAGTTTAAAGGCAAGGTGATAGAGGCTAGCTGCCTGCCGGTTAAATGCTCTTGAACATTACTTTGCATTTCAAGCTGGGATGACCCACTTGCGATATACTTAACATCCAAGCCCAAATCAATGACTGCCTTCAATAGAAGACCTGGATTTTGGAGACGTTGTACCTCATCAATGAAAAGTATTGGGTTTTTAAGTGAAAATTGTTTTAATGCTTGCGTGATAAATATAGGTGAGGACAACCATTGGCGTATCGACAAGTAATCACAATTTAAGTAAAGAAGGTTTGAGAATCTTCCCTGCTCTAGAAGCTTCTTTGATAAATATTTACCGATGGTGGTCTTACCTGCTCGACGTGGACCCACTAAAATAGTCCATAAAGAGTCCCATTGTGCATCTAACAAGAACTCAACCTGTGATCGATGAATAAACGGCTCTTCTCTCACAATAGAGTGGTGTGGCTTATTAAGCCATGGGTTTAGCTGCATTACTTCATCAATAAGTTGTATATCCACGACTTAAACCTACCTATAATACCTTAAAGTAATTCTAGCAGGGATAAATAGATTCATCAACATTTTGAGAAGGGTTAATTCATACCAGCTTCTTGCATGTCTTCCTTTAAAATATGAATGTAGCGCTGAAAAGTGGTATTACACCCAATAACATATGCCATTAAGCTAAAGTTGCATTTCAAAAAATGACCATGTCCAAATTGCTCCCACACATCACCAACCAAAGTCTTGACAAAGGCCTCTAATATCGCCAAAATGCACACTCGTTGGCTATGTAGCTCAGCTGGTTAGAGCGCGGCACTCATAATGCTGAGGTCGGTGGTTCGAGTCCACCCATAGCCACCATTCTATTTTTTACTCTCACCTAGCTTCAGAGATTAAGCTGATTAATCTCAAATCGATTACCCTAAAGAAGTCTCTATAACCTAGCCTCACCAATCAGAAAGCCTGCTCACAGTTATAAATACACGCCCCTTCTTGATGAAGAGCCCATTTATTGATAGATTTCTTAGCATTTCAACTTTGCACAAACTTTTAGGACCCATATGTTAAAAAAATTAATACTCCCAATATTGCTATCCATAACACCTTTTGCACATGCTGCCAATGATAGGCCTGTATTAACCACAGCTGGTGTTGTCCATGTCTGTCCCCAAAACAAAATAGCCCTTATCGAAAGAGGAAAAGCGCCATTTGGTTTTGCTATGTTTGGTGGTCATGTTGAGCACGAAACGCCCCAGGATGCCTTCAAGCGTGAAGCCAATGAAGAGCTTAGCATTAGCGATATTACAGAAATGAGATTGGTCGGCGTTCATGGCAACCCAGGACGTGATCCAAGACAGCATTCTGTAGAAGTAACCTATACATGCGTTACCCATGACTCTCCAGTAGCTGCTAGTGATGCAAAAAAGGTACATTTGCTAAGCAAAGAAGAAGTCATCAAGCTCATTGCAGAAAAAAATATGGCTTTTGATCATGGCGATATTCTGGAAAAATACCTTTCTGACTTAGGAAGCTGCAACCCCTGTAACAGTCAATGTGATGTTGGCTTACCCGTAGATTTTTCTTAAGACAAGTGCGATCATGCTTACTTCTAGCATGATCGCACTCTAGATTTCGCATACGTGTTGACACTGTTCTTAAACTAAATTTTCTTAGCGTATAAACTGCTTCATATCTTAAATTGATGATAAATTTAAAATGAATGTTTTTTTGATCGAGATCTACTTCAAGTGATTTCTATCTTTAATCTGAAGAAAAACTTAATAAAATCCTGTTAGGCTGAATTTTATCCTGCTCAACCTTTATCATCTCCTGCTTATACTGATTGTTTGCATGCTCCCCGATGACTCTCTGCCAGAATAATAATGCTGATTTGTTATCAGGTAAGACAGTAAGCTCCCAGTGGCCAGTGTGCTTTTGTAAAAGCTGTTGGAAAACGTTTCTACCCAGTCCTTTTCCTTGAAATTTTGCAAGAACAAAAAACTGATCTATTTTCCAATCTGTTGTATCAGAGATACCAATTTCATTTAATAAGACAAAACCAGCAAGCTCACCGTTTATCTTAACAATATATGCCAATTTCTCTTTAGACTGTAAATATACCTTATAATCGTTTGGTTCAAAACGTCCATCTGCTGATAAAATAAAACCACATTCTCGCGACACATCATAGACATAAAATTGGGCCATATTTTGAATGACATGATAATCTTCGATCGTTGCTTGAATTAATTTTATGTCACTTTTTATCATCGTTGTTTTTCAAAAATATTTTATCGTGACTAAGTATACATCGAGGGATCATTCCGAATACAGTAAAATCTTGCTTTTCGTCAAAAGTTTTGTCAAAAAGACCGATCTTTCCAATAGTCTTAAATTTTTACATAAACTCAATAAAGACAAATCTAAATGCGTTGTTAAAAATTTGCCATAAGGTTTGATGCTTTCTGTGCCTCACGTTTAAATTTTTGTTTTAAAATAGCTGGTCCAATAAGATCGGGAACCCAAAATTTTGGCTCTAATTCGGCGTGATATTTAAGGTAAGTTGCTCCTTCGATATTTTGGATATCCCAAGTCATCAAACCAAACTTGAAATCGCTTTGCTCAACCAGAGTTTCTGCTCTGATGTGCTTACCATCATGCGTTATTTTTTGTGTATTGACTGCTTTTTTGCAAAACAAGAATAAGCAATTGCTAAAATGAGTTTCTACCAGATCATAATCATCACGCTGCTCAATAAGCAGAGACCTTGTCATAGATGGTATAAACTTATCCAAATTATCATAGTTTGTTAGGGCCAAAAAAATGGATTCGGGTAAGACATTCACGCCAACTGTATAATCAACATAATACCGGTGGTCACGATATTCTACACTTACTTTTTCTAAAGGATCCTTAACCTTTGCGAAAGCATGACTTGTTAAAAGGAAAATTAAGAAAGCGAAAAATGAAAAGCGAATCATCATCCTAAATATATCCTTATATTTATGATAGGAGACCTGAGGCACAAAGAGCTTACGGTCAATCTTAGAGCTATAGTGAGCTAAAAAATGAGCACAAACTTATCTATCCTATGAAAGCTCACCCCAAGTCAATGAGCTAGCTATATTGTGCAACTGTTCAAATTTTAAGACACCAAATCATCTATTTAGACGATACAAACTGCTTAGTCCCACTCTCATGAATATAGCTGATTTAATCTCCTTTAGATTGTCAAACAGCTAAATCTAGAGACATACCATCTTCAAGACTGAACGCAACAGCGCAGTCAGACATTTCCATAGGCGTTTCATCAATGTCTAAAATGCCAGCTTGATTACCATCATCAGTAAAGGCGATTTGTTCAAGTAGGATATCTTCTAAACTCAACCCAACATCGGCAAAGACACCCTCAGTACCATCACTCATAGCATAAGTACCTGTCACATAAACAATATTATCAGCAAGCCATTCAACATTATCTACTACCTGTCAATCGAGTGACTCAACCCCTACATCCATCAGGGTTTTGAACTCATCAACTTCACTATGGCTATTCTCATTCAGATCTTGCCATACGCCAAAGTGAGCAAAGCTTATATCCATATGATCAAAGATATCATCATCATTCCTATCAAAAGCTAATTTCAAACCTTGTAAATTAGTTGTTGCATCAGCATGATAACGGGATAAAACAATTTCATCTAAAATGTTAAGATACAGTCATGCACACTCCAATCTTGCAGCTTGTGAACTTTACACCACAAAATACCTGTTACCACTGCCTCTTGACTCAATGACAAGATGCCGTGGTAATACCGCATCAAGACGTGTCTACTAGATATTATCTACTTGTATTATCATACTCGATTTTTCAACTTAGAAACTGAAGACATGCCTTGCTTTCTCTTTGCTTTAAAGAAGTTTGCCTTTTAAGGTGGCATGTGTATAAAGTACTGCATAACTATATTTTACGAAGAAAATGATGAAGTACGGCGAATTAATTATCACAGCTTGGGCTTTTGACTACAAAGGCTCAGGGACTGAGCTTGGCACTGAAGAAACAAGCCAAGCACTAGAATCCAAGGACTTAGCATGGGTTCATTTAAATGCTTTACATGATAATGCTCGTCAATGGCTAAGAGAGGAAGCCAATTATCTTGATCCAACTATCCTAGACGCTCTTCTCGCAGAAGAATCTCGCCCTAGAATCCTAGAGCTTGATGAGGGCGTCCTCCTTAATCTTAGAGGGATTAACCATAATGATGGTGAAGATCTTGAAGATATGGTCTCAGTTCGAGTTTGGGTTGATTCTTCTAGAATCATAAGCCTTGAAAGAAGGCCCTCTAAAGCAACCCAAGATATTGAACAATCGCTCATCCTTCATCAAGGCCCAAAAAACAGTGGGGAATTCATCGCTCAACTAGCCAAGCTTTTACTTCAAAGTATGGATCCTATTATCTCTGGCATGGAAGATTATATGGATGACCTAGAAGAACAAATGACGGAAAGCCCAAATCAAGCTGCCAAACTATCCATCATCAATATTCGCAAACAAGCCATTATGTTTCGTCGATATTTATCGCCGCAGCGTGATGTCATGTCAGTGCTGAAAAGCATTGATTTCCCCTGGATAAAGACGTCTCACCATCGCCAACTACAAGAGTCTCACGATAGTGTTCAAAGGTATGTGGAAGAATTTGATTTACTTCGCGATCGAGCTCAAATCATCAAAGATGAAATTGCAAATACGATGGCAACGAAATTAAATGAGAATCTCTTCTTTATTTCCATTTTAGCTGCAATTTTTTTACCATTAAGTTTTATCACAGGACTCTTTGGGATCAATATACCTGGGTTGCCAGGCATGGAAAATCCAAACGCATTTTGGCTTTTTAATGCAACACTTGGTGCGATTGTCTTTGTCGAAGTCCTTATTTTTAAGATACTCAAGTGGTTTTAATAGACTGAGCCTTGTAAAAAACCGCGTTGCGTATCATGACTGATGGCGACAACGCTTACCTAGTCATAGGTTATGGATCCATAAATATCATTGGATACAACTTGCTATATAGCGCAACACTGGATCTGGCTCTGATGGCTTAACAAACGAAAGTGTTTTATATTTTGGTGAATTAAGAATATCGCGCTCAATGAGCTCAGAAATTTCTTGATGCAGCTCCATGGATGTTTTGCCTGCTAACAAGTTAAAAATATTATCACCATCATTATATAATCGAAAGGCCAGCTTAAATCCTCTCAAATAAAGATAATCTTTGGTAAAACCACCCCCTCTGAAAATCCTAGCAACCATGGTAAATGCATCTTCAACATCCAGCTTATAATCTTCTACGAGTATATTAAAGACCTTCTTAAACTCATAGCCCTTAATCATAAAATCAACACAAATCACGCGCAGTGCTAAAGTTTTTAATCGTTTAATTGAAAGATGCCCACATAAATATTCGCTTAAAATAGAAAGCCCTTCTTGGGTAAGCGTATTATACGGCAAACCAACCCGTAAAACCTTTAATGGTTGATTGGCAGCATTCATCGATGTCACCATATGAACCCCAACTTCATGGTTCATTAAGGCTTCAAGCTCTGACATCGTGACTTTAATGTTCTTATTCACTATCACGGCTTTTTTCGCGCCACTGACCAATGCTTTAGCTACAATTCTATTAGATAATTCGACTTTACAAGCCATGTCATATTTTTCAAAATATTCAGTAAACTTGGCAGTGATGACATCTAAAGACAAGATTTCATCCTTTGTGTCCTCACTGGGTAAATGTAAAATAAACTTTGCATTTTTAATATCATTAGCACTGGGCTCACCGTAATACTTTAAAGAGTTGTATAGAAACTGTCCCGTCCCTACACTAGCTAAAAGCTCAACCTTGACAGCTAAGGAATCGACGACATCTCTATAAATTTTTTGAAGGGTTAGATCCGTTATCTTCTCAATGGGCAGCCGATATAATTCTTCTTTAAAACTATAGGGATTAATGTGCAACTGCTTATACTTAAACTCTGGATTATCTTTAAATCTTGATGATATAAAATGTTTCTTTTCAGACATTAAGTTATTGGGATTGACAAAAGATAGTGTATTAAGCCCTTTGGCCAGACTGTATATTTGCTTATCCACATCGACAACGATTTTATCAATGTGAGATGGAAGTAAATTTAATTTGTTGGCTTTATTCTTTGATGAGGTTATCTTTGTATACTCAATCGATGTGGAAATAATAGCTTCTTGTAGTCCAATCTTTAATTTTTCTATCACCAAAGGATACGATAGAGGTTTAAATTCGTCAGCAAAAATCTTCTTAATTTCAACTGGCAAGACAACACAAGCGTCTATGTCATGATATACATACTCAGCGAGGTATCCTTTCCCAACATATATTTCATTCTCTGAGAAGGTAACATCTATATTGGGCAACTCAATTTCTTTCAAGGCACGTTTATACTCTTTGACAAATCTTCCATATTTCTTTTTATCAATATAGTTCGTACCCAAATTAAAAGTGGGGGGGTTAACATAGTTGCGATCGCTAACATTATATGAATGAACATCGAACACAATACAGGATTTACAGCGTTTAATAATAGCTTCTACTAATTGAGTAAATATTTGATAGAACTGTTTATGTCTTTTTATGGCTTCAGCTTTTTGTGACGCAGGAATTTTCTTTTTCCAAATCTTCTGATGCCCTTCACTCTCGTGAACACATTCATCTGCATGTCGGTTTAAATCATAAAAATATCTTGAATCTTGTGCAATAAAAACAATTGGCAAAGAGATGATTAAATCTCCCGTGAAAGGATCTTCTTCATGATATCTTTGCTCCTTGGTCAGATGACTGTAAGATTCTAAATCCTTTGGGAATTGATGACCGTGATGAAGCGCTGTTGCTATAAAAGGAACATACTCATGAACTTTCACAAATAATGAGCCATCATCAAGCATGGCTTCAAAACTCTCTCTTTTCTCAATATGCTTAAGGATTTGCTGAATCGTTAGAGTCGACATCTTCGATAGCCTTTCTAAATAGGTTTTTACGATGCGCAATTAAATCTTTTGCAGCCACAATATTTTCAATAAAATTCAATACATTTTGCTGAAGTTTAACTCGGTTAAGTCTATTTATCCTTGTAATCCCTCCTGGACTACAAACATTCACTTCAATGAGCTTGCCTTCAATAATATCAACGCCAACGAAATACAACCCATCTTGAACTAATTTCGGTCCAATATGGGCACACAATAACTTCTCATGCTTGGTTAAAACATGTTTAAAAACTTCTGCGCCAGCGTGAACATTTGAGCGGTGATCTTTTGAATTTGGTACTCTCTTCATTGCGCCGATAGGCTCACCATTAAGCATTAAGACTCTCACATCCCCTTTCTCAGCGCCTTCAACATACTCCTGGAGAATCACATAACTACCTTTATTTTCGTCATCAATGTAATAATCTAGTAAAGATCTAAAATTATGGATGGCAGATTTTTCAACTAATATAACTCCTTGCCCACCGTAACCAACTAAAGGCTTAAGAATCATCCGTTCTGATGGAGATTCTTCTAAAGCTGATTCAAGATAGGTCTTACTTTTAGAAACATGCGTTGTGGGGATGTAATTTTGTTGCGACTCTGCAAAAGATAAGGTGTACAACTTATTGCTACCTAGTCTGATCCCTTCAATATCATTAAAGATGAAAACTTCTGATTTAATAGACTCTAAAAAATGTAATGCAAAGTTGTTTTTTTGTGGATTCTCGCGCAGCACAATGACATCAAATCCAGCCAACGGCAACAGAGCCTTTTTGAAAACTACATTTCTATGAAAGGATTGAGGCGTCGACTTTTGAAAATTTCCCTTTCTAATCACCTTACAAAAAGCGCTTAAAACACTATCTCGAACTGTCAGATGAGATCCACCCGTCACGGCGACGGTATGCCCCCTCACTGCCGCTTCATGGACAAGCCTTAAAGTTGAATTGAACTGTGGATCAAGCTGATCCCAGGGGTACATCATAAAACATATCTTCATTTAGCTATTTCCATGTGACATTATCTAAGTGAAAAATAAAAACCTCTTTTCAGAGCATTGTTCTTTTACAGTGTTACCGTGTGCATTATTCCAGCAAGTTTATTTTCTTATCTTTTGTTTGAAGCATGATTTGCTCTTCTATAAAATGATAGAAAGTAAGCACCTGGCTTGCTGGGCAATGACCCCATACTCTCATTTTATACCCATTATGATCGTTTTGTACCAAAGATAAATGTACAGTTATCTGGATAAGCGTTTTCTTATTATTAAGCTTTATATATTCCTTTTTCTCTTCTGTGGTCAGTGACTCTGATAATTGCTTTATTTTTTGATTTAGAAGAGCTTCCAAGTCCACGCAAAAGTTATTTAACTTTGTTACTTCTGATTTAAAAGAATAGTAGTATGACTTATCAATCACAAGGAAATGATCAAATTGATGAATTTTAAATGGATGTAATGAGATTAAGCTATTCGGGATTTTTATCTGCTTACCTGTCTGTTCATTCAAAGTATACGGAATAACCTCATCTATCGTAAAATAGAAGATTCCAATGTTATTAATGATTCCTGAGTTTCCTAAAATCGAAATGTAATCACCTTCAGAAAAGGCATTTCGCCACATAATAATTAACCCACCTGTTAAATTAAGTATGTTTTCTTTCTGGGTAATCGTTAAAGCCGCTGAAACAAAACCAACCAAGGCTAAAATATGGATAAACCCCTCAACCCAAATTTTAATCAAGCACAGCATCAAAAAACCTATCAAGATGTTTCTTGTGATGACTTTTAGCCTTTTCTTTCTTCGCCTATTTGAAACTTTTTTTAAGAACAAAAGCTCGATGACGATATCGGTCACAACAACTGCGACGATAACAATTAACGTGCTAATGATGTTTGAATCTAAAAGTCCCAAGTTCTTCTCCAATTGGCTTACCCAAGAAATATCTACACAACTTATACCACTAAAACCATGAAATAAAAGAGGCTTTGAAAACAAACCTGGGTAATTTTATCATGGCTAAACTCAGGTCAAGCCAAACGAAGTTAGTTGTCAACTTTATTTACGTGCCACAAAGATAGATCATCGTTATGACTGCTTACGAAAGGCTTTTTAATTGAATAACATACTTCTCTAACCTGGCTAAGTCTTCATCTAAAGTCATAGCCTCTTTAGCTCTTTTAAATGCCAGATGAGAATGAAGCTGCGCCAATCGAGAGCAGGACTCATGGCCTAGCTCATTGAGAGAATGAAACGCTTTTTGTAAATAGATAGCGACCTCTAGCATCTTGGCACTATCTCTAGCGATTGAGCTAAAGTTGTCATCAAATAGCTTCTCTAAACTTATTTCTGGAATATAAACCCTAGGGTATTCGGGCTCATGTCCCTCGCCTTCTTGTGTCACCCAAAAAAGCATTAAATGTAACATTCTTCCAATTATACAAATAGCCGTGCCTGGATCATTGACACTTGATGAAAGAGCTCTTGAAGCAATTTCATTCATCACGATAAAGCCAAATCGCGGATCTTGCTCAAAAGATCTATATTTATCAATCGTAAATGAGCTACAAATATCCTTATAGACTTCCTCATCCACAGGTGATGATAGATATGCGACAGGCTTAATCGAATCGCAAAAATGCCCTGGCAACACTTGAATATATAAAGTTATATTATGAGTCTCAGCTAAACTAGAAATTCTTTTCATATCAATATTCTGAATGTACCCAACTCGATGATCAATCACTGGCACATGTTTAGGTTGTTTTGTATATTGAGTGAGCCGATGCGCGCCAAGGTAAGGCTTTTTAAGACGCTTAGTCATCGCCTCCATGGTTGCTGTCTCAACCATCTTAACCGTTTCATCCAATCGACCTAGTCTTGAAAGGTATTGAATCCATTTTAATAGAACAAGAACAACACAGATAATGATACCGATAGTCACAACTAATAAAACAAGCCTACCGCTTTCTCCGTATAAGCCTATATTCAACGTAACAATACCAACTAAACTGAATACGAAAGATCCAATGAAAACAGAAAGAGCATTTTGTGTCGTACCATCCTCCAGCAGTAATTTAGTTGCTCGAGGCGTCGCTGAAGAGCTTGCAGCGGCATAAGCCGCAACCATAACACTCAAAGAGAAAGTCGTGACAGCGAGCATGCTGTTTGCAATAATATGTAAGATACCGTCAACAGCATCTGCACCTATACCACGAGCAAAACTATCAGGAATATAGCTCTTCAAGACATATGACAATGCAGCAGTACAAAGCCCAATCAACAAGAAAATGCCTGTCCTAAACCACAATTTCTTAGTAAACTTTCCTAGTATCCACTGCCATTTTGGCATAATAATCTCTCAAATTTATTAAAATAAGAATCACTAAGCTTAGGGATGGTTAAAACTAATCACCCAAGTCCTATTATATAGCAGCCAGACATATTTCAAATCTTCTTGCTCAAGATCCATGACGACCTTCATGCTTCCTTTTTGTTAGTCATGCAAGTGTATATGTAAAGATAAATAAACCCCGTCAGAGCTGCAATAATAGATGCTGTGAAAATACCTGTCTTAGCAAAAATAATATCCTCTCCACTTCCAAATCCCATTTCTGCAATAAAAATGGACATCGTAAATCCAATACCGGCCAAAATGGACAACCCTATAATATGCCCAAACCTCATACCTTCAGGAAGAACACCAAGTTTAGCTTTGCAAACAACCCATGTAAAAGAGCTTACGCCAAGGCACTTGCCCACTAGAAGTGCCGTTAAAATATTAAAGGCTAAGGGATGTGTAAAGGAGACGGCTAATTTTTCAAATGAAATAGGTATACCGGTATTCACTAAGGCAAATATTGGCAAAACAAAAATAAAGATGGAGGGCTCTAGCATATGCTGTAGCCGGGCTAAAGGTGATGATGACCGAACAGCTAAATCTTCTACTCTTTCAATAATCGCTTGCTTCTCTCCATCTTCAACTATCGTTGTTTCTCGACTATGTTCCTTAGTCTCCAATTTGGTTGTTAAATCACCCACGGTTCTAATGAATTTATTAGGCCCGCTTTTAGGCCTAGCTGGAATCGTTAAGGCAACCAATACGCCTGCAACCGTACCGTGCAAACCAGAGCTTTCTATAAAGAACCAAGTTAATATGCCTAGCAGTAAATAAGGGGCAAACTTGCGAATACCTATCATGTTAATAAAGGTAAGTATGATTAAAGTACTTGCAGCCATAAATAAATAGAATGGGCTAGGAGGCTCAGTATAAAATACAGCTAAGATAGAAATAGCCCCAATATCATCAATCACCGCGAGTGCAGCTATAAAGCTAAAGATACTGGCTGGTAGCTTTTTTCTTAAGAGGGCAAGGACACCTAATGCAAAAGCAGTGTCAGTGGCAATGGGTATACCCCAGCCTTTTAAGTCATACTCATCTGAGGACATGAGTAGAAAAATTAGGGCAGGCAGAATCATGCCTCCCAGAGCAGCAAAAATGACAGTACTGCGGACGTGAGGGTTGCTAAGCTCACCACCAATAAACTCTCTTTTTACTTCAAGCCCTAGAAAAAAGAAAAATAATGCCATTAGAAAATCATTAACAAAATGCTTTAATGAGATTGTTGGAGAAAAATCGCCTAAAGTAATGCCAATATTATAATATTGGAAAGCTTGGTAAGAATCGCTCAAAGAATCTACTGAAGCCCAAACCAAAGCAAACAACGCAAAAACCACCAATAAAATGCTTGTCGTTATCTGATCGGAGACAAAGTTGCCAAACGTTCTAATAGGACCTTCAAGCTTCTTCTCTAGGTGTGTTTTATATTTATGGTGATCTTTCTCACCTTTAAGAGGCTGAAATAAATGTTTCTCGTCCATAAGCTGCTTCTTATTAACTCTGCTGTTCAAGGATTATACACCAAAAAATTTGACCTAGTAGCTTGTCAAAAGCAACTCGAATTTTCAATGAAATGGCCTATCTAAAACACCTGGTGTTTTGTTAGGCCATTCTTTGATTAGCCAACCATTCTTTTGACCAAAGACGGCCTAGCATGCTCAATAATATAATCAATCACCATAGAAGCAATGTCTTTTTTTGTTAAGCCCTCAATTCCTTCTAGCCCAGGAGAAGAATTAACCTCTAATATCTGTGGCCCTTTATTCGTTCTCAGCATATCGACGCCAGCAAATCGAAGTCCTAAGATCTTTGCTGCTCGCACCGCCAGTTTTCTTTCCTCAGGGGTAATCTTGATAAGATGTCCCTGCCCCCCTTGGTGAATATTGCTTCTAAACTCACCTGGCTGAGCACGCCTTTCCATAGCAGCGATGACTTTTGTTCCAAGGACTAGGCATCTTATATCTCTGCCAGCACTCTCTTTCACATACTCTTGTACAATGAAATCAGCTCCAAGCCCTCTAAACGCCTGAATAACGGCTTGAGCAGCTTTATTAGATTCAGCAAGAACAACACTTTCGCCTTGAGAGCCTTGAAGAAGCTTTATCACAAGCGGCGCACCGCCGACAATCTTAATCATATCGTCAGTGTGCCCAGCGCTTCGGCCAAACGCTGTCACCGGCATGCGTATGTTTCCTCTGGTAAGCAATTGATGCGCGTAAAGCTTATCTCTTGAGTGAGCAATACCATTGGAGCTATTTAAGCAATAAGTTCCTAATGATTCAAATTGACGAAGCATCGCCAAACCATAGCTAGTAATAGAAGCACCGATGCGCGGTATGACCACATCATACTTTTCAAGAATTTGCCCCTTGTAATGGATGGCCTGGGTCTTTTCAGAAACATTCACATAAAGCTTAGTCGTGCTTAAAACCTCAACGTCATATCCTTTTTTCTGAGCACTTGCCACTAATTTACTGGTTGAATAAGATTTTGGCTCCTGACTTAAGATGCAAATCTTTAAGGGTCTACTTTCGTCACTGGGTTTAAATTTATAAAGATTCTCAGGTGCCTTCCCTACCAAACAAGAGCCTTCTGGCTTAATTCTAAACCTTGTTTCGATAGCACTTCTGCCCAAAAGCATTCGGTGACTCATTTCTTCACGATTAGTTAGGCTTATTTCAATCGGCCAAGATTCTTTGCCCAGCAAAACAGAAGAGTTAATCACGTAACGCAATTCAGTTTGCTGATTTGAACTTTTAACCTGCCTTTCTTCTACGAATGGTGCGACACAGAAAATTTCAACTTCTGGATTTTCTGGAATTGGGTGTATGCCAAAACGAACTTTTTCAACACCATCCTCGTCGCAGCGCTCTACCATAAAGGCGTGTAGTGCTGATGTTTTTGCCCCAGTATCAATCTTAGCTTTAATGCCTTTTATACCAAGCTCTGGTAAAGAAACCCATTCTTCCCAGCCTATGTTCTTTCTTTCTTCATTTTTCATCATAACCCTTTTTATATTAAGCCAGATAGCATGGTAGCAATCCCAAGAAAACTAAAAAAACCACAAACATCCGTCACTGTCGTCAGGATAATAGAGGACGCAGAAGCTGGATCTTGTTTAAGTTTAACAAGCACCAATGGTACAGCAGCACCACTCACACCTGCAATAACCATAGAGAGAATCATTGACACAAAAATGATAAACATTAACCCTACAGATTGACTCCAAAAATAGACGCAAATTGAAGTAGGTATAGCCACAGAAACCCCTGTGAAGGAGGCTATTTTAAATTCTTTAAGCATGAGAGTGAGCCAATGAGAGATGCGAACTTCTTTAAGAGCTAGACCGCGCATGGTCACAGCTAAGGCTTGTGCCCCGGTATTGCCCGATTGACCCGCAACCACAGGTAGCAAGACGGCAAGGGCCGTATACTTGGCAATGGTGCTCTCAAAGAGGCCAACCACGGCAGCTGCTAAAAATGCCGTTAAAAGATTGATTTCAAGCCAAGGTAATCTTTTACTCACGGAAAAAGATACTTTTGATAAAGCTCTCTCATCTTGACTAACACCAACCATTTTTTGGATATCTTTCGTTAATTCTTCTTTGGTTGCTTTAATGATGGAGTGGTGTCTCACAACACCAATAAAATGATTTTTTATATCAATCACTGGTATGTCTGTCATTTTATGCTCTTCAAGCTTTTCAACAATCTCATCTTGCGGAGTCATATCATGAATGATGCAAGGTATCGGTTGGCTAAACTTATCCAAGGTTGTTGATTCATCTGACATGGCAAGCTGTTGGATCGTCACCATAGAATGCAGTTCACCATGTTCATTCACAAGATAGACCACTCGCATCCCACGCTTATTTTTTTCTTTTATTTTTTGAATGACTTCTTTTGCAGTCATGGTGGGATTAAACATTAAAATTCTTGGATCCATCATAAACCCTGCGGTTCCAATAGGGTATCGCTCTATTTCACTGATTTCATTTTTGAGTGACCTCGGCAAAATTTGTAGAATCTGACTTTTATTTTCCTGATCTAAGCTATTTAAGACTTTGGTTAGCTTCTCAGCAGATAAATGGCTTAAAACATTTAAGGCTTCTGCTTCTGGCAACAGAGAGATAACATCAGCTAATTTGTCTGGAAACAACTCAGACAATGAAGCGTTGACAGCATCTTTTTCAAGATTCTCAAGCAAAGTCACGATATCCTCTGTCTTGGCGGTATTTAAATGAAAAGCAGCCTCACGTGGGTATTGCGATAAAAATCGTGATTTTAGTTTTTGAGATACATCCATATCTAAATTCATAAATATTGCCTTATTTAAGGCCACCCCAAAATTTATTAAGGCCATTCCAAATCATCTCTGAAAAAAAGAAATATTCTTCCACCGATGATTTGCTTTGCTCCTTAAGTGGGGTCACCATTTTTTGTCTTAAAATATCCTTAGAAATAATGCCAAGAAAATGATTATCTCTACCAATAATAGCGATGGATTTATACTGCTGCCAAGCTTTATGCCTTTTAATGCTCTCAATGGGAGAAGATGCGCTGATGGTTAGAATTTTAGAAGAGAAACTATGCAACAATTTTTGTTCTAAGTCGCCACGACGCTGAATAAGCTTAACCAAGTTTAACGTCCCTAAAAGTTGGTATTGCACATTAACAACAAAGATAGGGAGTTCGTTTTCACTGAGAGCATCCATGAATGCAAGAGCCTGAGATATCGTATTATTCTCAACTAAAACAACCTTTGGCTTTTGAACATAGAAACCCACCTGAGTCTCATTAAACTCTATCAACCTTTGAATCGTCGTCAATCGAGGGCCTGTTATTTTAGACAAAACGCTGGCGCGTTTAGCTTCTGAAACGTGTTTTAATAGTGTCGCCACTTGCATATCCGGCAAGGTCCTAACGATATCTATAATTTCAGTAGTCTCTCCACTCTCTAAAAGCTTAGAGAGATAGCTCGATGATATGTATGGTAAGACGGCACCAATTTCAACATTTGATTCTTGCGAGAAATGAAGAAATTCTTCTACTGAACAAGTTTCAAGCACTCGAGCAGCTTGTTGAGGGTGATTTTTAATATACTGGTGTAATAATAAGTCCATGATCACCCCTTTATGCAATGACAGTCTAGGGTTCTTTTAGCAGGCATTAAAATAATACCTTGCGCAGTATCAATCACAATAGCACAGCTCGTAATATCAACGATGATCCCTTTAATATCATCCATGGTGATAGCATCACCAATTTGAAAGGATTTTTTAAAATTATAGGCAGCAATCATGTTCGCAACATGCCCTCTTGAACCTAAGCCGAACCCAAGAGCAGCTGCACCAAATATCGCTGCCACAATAATGTTAATGAAATTTGTTAACACATTGATGTTAACACCAACCTGCCCAACACCCCAGATAATAAACAAAGTAATGATGCCAAAGCGTAATGTCTGCGCTAGAAAATATGGGTCTTGATCTATTCTCTGATCAAAACCGGTATAAATAAAATTACGAGCGACAGCGCCTAAAACAAAACCAATATAGACAATAATTAAAGCACCAATTAAATTAGGAATAAAACTTGTAAAGCGAATAATCCAAGCTGTGATGCCTGGAATATTTAATATTTTTAAAGCAAAGAAAATAAAATAGATTAAAACAACCCAGTAAAGCAGGTGACCTATAATTTTTGAATAGTTGGGACGAGCTCGACGACCATGTAAGTTATATTTTTTTTCCAGCGCAGATAAAACTTTAAAGATAAAATGGCCAATTTTGCTACCAATATATTTAAACAACTTCGCAAGTAACAGCCCCGCAAGGAACACTAAAATAGCACCCACGATATTGGGCAGATATCCGACCAGAGTTGCTTTTAATTGCGCAGTAGCTTCTGAGAAATATGTCGTCCATGTGCTTAAATCTAGCAAATCCGTTTTCATATACCTATTCCATGATATTGATTGTTTTTACCCAAGTTTACCTATCTAGATGAATTAGTATTCTATATTCTTAAGATTAGTCGTTTAACCATTATAAACTAAAACATAACAGGTAAGTAACTAACACGACTATAAACACTAGCTCACTAAGCTTTCATAATGTCATGAAATAAAGCAAGCATTAAAATGATACTTTCAATTCTAAATGTCCAACTAAGAATCATGCTTATACACAAAGCTTGGCAATTTAATGTGCCACTTTATCGCAGCAAGCCTAAAGCTAAGTGCAAATAATAAAGTAAGAACCTCAATGCCGAAAACTCGAATATCAGCATAAAGCATGCATTGATAAAGCACCGAAGCAATAATAGCAACAACGGCATAAAGTTCCTTTTTGAAAACTAGTGGCTCGTTATTGCAAAGCACATCTCGCAACATGCCGCCAGCTATCCCTGTCACCATGGCAATCACAACGACCAAAAATGGATGTAATCCTAAATCAATGCCTTTTTCTGTGCCATAGATACTAAACGCAGCAAGACCGATCGCATCTAAAACCAAAAATAACTTATGGACTTTTTTAATATAACCGGCTGTAAAAATCGTGACTATCGCAGCAACTGTTGTACACAAGAGATAAAATGGCTGATGAACCCACATGAGAGGGTACTCCCCTAATAAGACGTCTCGTACAGTTCCCCCTCCCACTCCTGTCACAGCAGCAATCACAATGACACCAAAAAAATCCATATTTTTCTCGCCGGCAGCTAAAGCACCACTCATGGCTTCAACAATAATCCCCATATTAAAAAGATAAAAGACTAGATCCATTTTTTATCCCAAGAAAATATTAAAGTCACAGTATAACAAGCCTCTTCACTTTTTCAGCTATTTTCTTAATAACATGCTGTAACTGCTTGGTGACCCTCAATGATTCTAACCAAGAATCCATGACAAACTCATCCGTTTCTAGACAGCGAGAAGCTAATCTTGAACGATATAGTATAACTTACCAAGCAAAGACAGCGTTGCTCGGTGACCTTTCAAAAGCAATAGTTGGCAAGCTAACCAGCCCTATGGTAGTATGCGCCATCCATATGCCCGATGAGACTAAAAAAAGATGCTGACCTACACGCAACGCCTAGAAGCTATACAGTTCAATTTTGATAATATTCCGGAAAAATTCCAAGATTGCATCACTTTAGAGCTCATCAATGATCCCGTCTACTTAAGCGATGGTCATGTTTATGATCGTCATACGGCACTCGAGCTTATCGCCAGACGCAAAGTTGATCGAATAAGTCCTAAGACAAGAGAGCCTCTCACAAAAGACGTCATCAATGCACACTTCTTTCGCAGTGAACTCATTCATTTTATTGAGGCGCAAGAAGCCCTTGCAAAACCGGCCATGCTAGAAAAACGCCTTGGAGAGCTAAGCACTTCATTAGCGAATAAAACACAAGCTTGCCTTGAGGCTGAGTCAGAGATTAAAGCTCTAAAGAGCGAGAACATAAATTTAAAAAAAGCTCACTCTGAGCTCCAGCAAGAAACAAATGAGCTCAAAATAGAGCGTAACAATCTTAGGGCTGAGCTTAAAGCACACCGTGACAAAGCAGAAAAACCAAGCTCCGGATTTTTTGGGTTTCTCTGGTCAAGTTCGCATCAACGACAAGAAGCTGAACTATTGATGCCAGCTCAAGCAAAGAAAAGAAAGAAATCCAAAGAATCATGCTGAATCATCAGCAAAAAGCTTGGCTCCTAAAGGAGCCTTCCACTATCTGCTTGGCATAAAAGGAACTATCGCTTTAGAGTGGTGAGCAACCACTGTCTCTGCAGGCAATGGTGCAGAGCTGGCTCGCCTATATTTTCTAAAGTGTGTCTCTTGAAGAGGCAGGTAACCTGCAGCGCTGGATAATGCTTCTTCCTCCGTCGAGGAAGTATCGACCTCTGCTTTTCTTTTCTTAGTTCCTTTTAACATCAATGCTCGATACATATTTTCTATCAAAGCTTGATTCAATTTAATCCCATATCGCCCACTCTTTGAATCCATTTCAAAAAAGAGCCTACCTACTTCTTCTGCTTCTTTTAAGTAACTCTGGATCCATTGTTGTATAGACTCAGCTTGTCTCTGACTTAAGTTAAATGAAACGACTTCAAATTGCTCAATCCCTAAATATATGTCACCTAGTTTTGAATCTTGGCAATACGTATGCCAGTGTTGAATAAGCACTCGAGCCTGACTTTCCTGCTGAATGTCTTCGAGCAATTGCTTGGCGCTAGGTCGCAAATTTGTGGCAGACTTTAAAGAATCGCTTAGTATACCTTGCAACTCTAAGTTAGATTTTCTCTTTTTTAAATTTGGAGAGCACGCTGCTTGCTCAAAGTTTATGAAAAAAGTATCCATTGGAAATATTTGGTACTCAGCAACAAGGCTCACCATTTTCCCAAAAGCATAGAGATCAGAAGCTCGGTTATACACAAAATGCAAAGTCTCTTGAGTGGATGTTTTTTCTATGACTTGCACATGTTGAAAATCCACATAATCGGCAGAGCCACACCCTAAAAGACAACGCTCACTCTCATTTTTGCCAACTGGCAAGCATATTGACATGGCTTTATCAATAGCTCTTACTTGAGGGCCTCTTTCTTCCATTGAGACAAGAAGGTTTTCAGGTTTAATATCTCGATGTAGCACACCTCGATGGTGCATCCTTGCAATCTCTCTTAAAGCTAATAGTAAATATTCTGAAAATTGCTGTTTAAAATTAACAGTTTTATTTTCTTTAAGCATCTCATCATTAAGAATGTCGTATAGCTCTTGACCCTGCCATAAGTGTTGAAGTTGGTAACGCTTGTATTTTGTTGGCACTGATGGTTGAACATCCCTTATTTTCGACCCTATTTTGTAAGGCTTTTTACCATAAGGCCTGAAAGATTCTGCTTGGACTCCACCTAAGCGGACTTCAACTTCTTTTTCGTTTTTATAATAATGCCGCTCTTCTATTGAATTTTCAAATCCTATAATTTTCAAAGCGAATAATTGCCCTTGCTTATCTTTAACTCGCTTAACCTTTGCCGTAGCTCCCTCACCAATACAATCTACCCCAACGCCTTTTTCACCTATTTGCTTAAAGGAAGCGCGCACATCAAAATCATGCCTAGACTGAATTACACAAATTTTATCTTCAAATTTAATAAATGAATGTAATCCTTTATGCAATTTCTCATATTTAACAGCATCAGGATATGCTTGAAAAAACTCTTCAGCTTCTGCCCATTCTAAATCTGATGCTTCAAAATCAACCAATCTGGCTCTAGGTGATGCCTCTGGAAGTAAAAATTGATATAAAGTAAAGAGAGATGTCTCTTGCGTGCTCATAAGCGTTTCTAGATGAGAAAGCTCTAAAGCCCCAACCTCATCCATAGGCGTCTGCTTAAGCTGGTATATCTTTTCTTTTAACGCTTTCAAAGATGACCTTTGGGCTGTGTATAGTTCCCTTTCGATCTGTTTAATTTGCTCTTTCAGTACCGTTTGAGAGCTAGGGTTTTGACCACCAGTTATCATGTGTATTCCAAACATTCCAATTCATTAAGGAAGATCTCATGTTGCTCAAAGAGAAGCAGACATGAACTTAGCGGAACAACTTACCATAACTCTAGCCCGCTCGCACACAATAAATCCTTTGGGCTCGCCAATTGTTATGACTGCAGAATAAGTTCTAGTAAAATATGGATATAAAAACGAATATTAAGTTTGTCAACTGTCAATATATCGGTGCAAAGATACCGTTTATCAGCTATTTTTGCTACAGCGCCATAAACCCCATTATGATGCCTGCTCTTACAATCAAGATAAACAGGTAGAAAATGAAAACACTTAACACATTAGAACTTCAGTCAGTGAGTGGCGCTGTCGGATTCAGCGAGTTTGCTATGATTTTATCTGGCTCAGCAGTTGGCGCTGCAATCGCAGCTAAGTCTCTCTCAAATGTTCAGGTTGCATGGTTAGGCCTAATACCTCTCCCATTGACGATAGCGGGTGGAATGCTAGGCGGCAGCATTGGCCATATTATCTATAATGTTGAGCAAGAAACCTCTAACAACAACCCAACACTTTCCCCAATTGTGATGTAGTTACGACATGAGAGCATGGATGCTCCCATCAATGCATCATGCCATTAACAGGAATGAAATAATGCTTCTTTCAATCATGGCTAATAAACTGGTATTATCAAAGCTAAGCCTGCATGCGGTACCAATATGATTGGATATGCCCACCAACAACTTCAAAGCTTCTATAAGAAAATTAGAACACCGACATTCATGTTGCCAATTCTGATTAGCCTACAAGGTCTAATCTCAATCAATCTTATCGCACAGCCACAGTATGGCTTCTCCATGACATGGTTATTAAGCATAACCAGCTCGAGTTTTGCTTTATACCACTACCTTCACAACCCAGAAAAAAATATATCAACGGATCATGCTCTTTCAACAGAGCTGACTCAACTTAAAAACCTCAAGCATCAAAGGCCACGTAGCCGAGAAAAAATTTTAGAGCTCTCAAATCAAATTCATATCCGACGATTGGTAGCATTGTATTCAAAAAAATTAGACCTTGCCCCACCGCTTGTGACTTTCTATCACAGCCCATATTACAATGGTCGGGCATCTGCTCAGAGAAATCATATAGAATTCACAAAAGGGCTCCTTAAAATACGAGGCAAAGCAATACAAGGCATTGTCGCTCATGAAATGGGTCATTTAACTCAAAACCCATACATCAATACTCTTCATACGGCTATTTACGTTGCCAATCAAATATCGTTGCTTGCTCTATTCTTTTTGAGAGGAGACATTAATTTAAAAATCATTTGTTTAATGGCTTCAAGCTATCTGTTGCTACATGAAAGCCAACGCCAAGAAGAAACTAGAGCTGATTTAATATCTGTTGATATCACAAAGTCTGCTATTCAAGCCTGTTACTTAAAGAAGTATGATTTATTTGGCAAGGCGCAGACACTTGAAGAGTACCCAAGTTACCTTCAACAATACAAACACTGGCTAAGAGCAGGTTATGCTAAAAACGAGGGGGTACCAGCTTTACTAGGACGTGCCATTTACACACATCCATCCTGCCTGGAGCGGCAAGAAACCATTAAAGCTTACCATAAGCAAATCACTCAACTGCGTTAACGGCTTTTAAACTAAATGATTTCAAGCCTTAGAGACGGTTCAGATCCCTGAAAGGCTAAATTTTCATGTCGCTCAAGGTAAAGCTCTCTAGAGCAGGTCAATGAATAAAAATAATGAAGGGGATATTGTCTGGCTAATAATGAAAAATCAACCTCGTGCTCCTCATCTTCTTCCATTTTCCTTCTCTGTTTGTCATAAGCAGCGCGCGACCATAAAGTCCAGTCAGCTATTTGCCAAATGGAAAGAAATCCTATCCCACAAAAATAGATAGGTTGAAAGGCCGGCGTTAAATTTTCGTCACGATAAGTTTCTGCAACTGTTTTAACGGCCCATAAACCACCGACGCCAAGCACATTTAAAACAACACCTCGGCTAAGACTGCCAACAGCTAAGCAACAACCCCAAAATTTTTTTAGTCGGATAGACACGTACAAGCCACTCCTTAAACAGACTTAAAAGCAAAGACCTATATATGGTATACATGGAACCATTAAAATACAAGATATAGATTCTCGGTTTTTTATGCCACCTTTAATCAGTCAATCTGACCTACAAATGACTTAGCTTAACTTTTTCCCATGGAGAGCTCATAGATAGATTTTGGCTGCATGTCTATGGCTTGTTCAATTTCAGGAATTAAAGCACGAAATGCTGAAGCCGCTTGATATCGCCCTAAACTTTCAATCAACCGAACCAAATCATATTTGGATTGACTTTGAGATAAAAGGTTTATCCTAGTCTTTGGATCTTCCTTATAATAAGCCTGAATAAAGGCCTCTCGCTCTTCTCTTTTTTCAAGCTCAAGATAATGTGTTTCTAAAACGCTATGCGAGCGCGCCAAAATGATCGCTAACTGATCTTGAGTGACTGCAAGAGCTTTGTATGGATTCTTCTGATCGCAGCTCATAGAAAACCCTGTTAACGGGAAATGATGGCAGTTTTGCTCAAGCTGCTTCGCTTGACCTGGGCGATATAGATCTGGATGATATTTTGAGGTCGGTACAAAATAACAACCCTCGACGGCATCCGTCTCAATCTCCCAGTATATTTTACTTGATAAAGAAGGAATTAGTATTCCAGCAACGATGACCTCTGGGTGTTTACTAAGAAATTGACTTAAGGTGTCTTTCTCAAAATCGCTCAACAACATGTTAGATCCTCTTAAATGTTCATATTTTTACCATGGATGCTACGGTAAGCAAAAATGCAAAATAAAACTATCCGTAAAAACTCCCTTTACGTCAACTCTTCTTTACTCTTCGTGTTCTTTTATGCCTTTTTTCTTGCTTATTTTGCTCAAAAATATCTATCTGGACCAGTAAGTCTTCTTTAAACCCGCTTGGTGCAGCTACCCCACTTGAGCTATTGAAAAGATCTTCCAAGTGAATATAGTCAAGCGCTTCGCGCGTCAAGTCGCAAAGATTATCTTTGGTTCGCATGACCTGGATCGCCCGACTATTTTCAGCTAAGACTTGCTTCAAAGCTCTATTCCTAGCCAGTTGTAACAGCCAAATCATGTTACCTTCCATTTCAAAGTCTCGGCATTCTTTACTTTTTAAAAAATCACTGACACTTGAAGCTAAACGGTCTTTATTCGCTCTCAATGCATATGAACTTAACAACAAACCAACCTCCTTTATGACGTCATCTAACGCCTTTGCTATGCTAGCCTCTGGAGACCATGAAGAGCACGCCCCATACTTGTTCTTGCAAATATCCCAACACCATATCCTAACAAAAAAATTAGAAAATCTTTCGTTAATCAAAGATTATCGTGAAGGACGTGTAAGCAAATATGATAACTCAATATCCTCCAATCGCAACTTATGCAGCCAGTGGCTAACAGAGCATGAAGGATAATGGCCCCATCATCCCCCTTAACGAGCAGCTCTGTTACAAATTAGTACACAAATGGTGCATAGACACTTGAAGGCCTTAATAGCCCAAGGTCATATTAAAAAATAGGCAAGTTTCCTAAGGTGCTCTATCAAGTTGAGGCATCTACAGAGTCACCGCTGTTACCAACTATTAAGCATGATGGCCTCAGCCTAGAAACCTACTATGTCAATATCAAGCCTCGGGAGAGGTCTTACAAGGCTTGGTAGACTTTCAACGATGGGCGATAAAAACCAATCAGCATCAATGATGCTATTGTTTACACGCCCCATTCAATCCCAAGCAAAATATCTTTCCTAAAAACATGCCAGAGACTTTTATCTTTAAAAATCCGAACCATGACCGTATCAAAACTATTTTAAGGAAAACCTATCACTCAAAAATCTTTATTTAAACTGCCTGATAGGATAGAAAATGCAACAAGTACTATCTTTGTTTCGGATAGAGATATTCCTTTTCGTAGGATACTCGTTACTGATGACGCCGCCGGCTTTGGTGCCACGCTCAACGTCATAGCGACCAAATTAGAAAAGAGACTGGCGTTGATTCTGTCGTAGGCTTTGCTATAAAAGGCAGCTTAAAAGATTTTGAAGTGATCAACGAAATGTAACTAGCTTACAAGTTTGTCAGAATGAAGACTACAACCAATCCTCCCTAACCTATTGGGTTACGACAGCTTTCCCACCGCATCTATATTTTATCTAATCTTTGTCAAATTTCTAACACCCCATACCAAAGGAAATTTAAACTCTTGTTGTCCCCCATTTAGAGCCATTAACTGCTAACAGAAAATAGCTAAAAGTAGCGAGCACGGCAAAAATTATGTAGAATTTGTTTCTATACTAATAACCAGGGTTATCTAACTACCACTATGCCAAACGTTTATATCGAAACTTGGGGCTGCCAAATGAATGAATACGATTCCAAGCGTATGATTGATCTTTTAGGATCGAGCCTCTCTATGACAGAGGTCAAGACGCCAGAGCAAGCTGATGTATTGCTCATGAATACGTGCTCCATTCGAGAGAAAGCCCAAGAAAAGATATTTTCTCGTTTAGGTCAATGGCGCTCATTAAAAGAAAAAAATGAAAAAATAATCATTGGTGTTGGGGGTTGTGTTGCCAGCCAAGAAGGAACAAAAATTCGTCAAAGAGCCCCGTATGTCGACGTCGTCTTTGGGCCACAAACTCTACACCGCCTGCCTGCACTTATTTCATCTGTAAAAAGAGATGGCAAGCCTGCGATAGACATTAGTTTCCCTAAAATTGAGAAATTTGATAATTTACCTGAGCCAAGTGTAGACGGCCCCACAGCCTTTCTTTCAATTCAAGAAGGGTGCAACAAGTATTGTACCTATTGTATTGTTCCATACACACGTGGTGAAGAAATCGATAGACTTTTTGACGACATTATTCATGAGGCTTATCAATTAGCAGATAAAGGGGTTCGCGAGATCACTTTACTTGGGCAAAATGTTAATGCCTATCGAGGAAAAATGCATGACGGTGTGCAAGCTGATTTAGGCTTGTTGATAACGTACATTGCTCAAATTGAAGGCATCGATAGAATTCGATTCACAACATCTCATCCCAATGAATTCTCTGATTCTTTAATTGAAGCCTACAAAAATGTTCCCGAGCTTGCTAATCAATTGCATTTACCAATCCAAAGTGGCAGCGACAAGATTTTAAGTTTAATGGGTCGCCATCATACCGGCCTAGAGTTCAAAGCTAAGATCAAAGACTTACGAGCGGTACGCCCAGATATTTGTATCAGCTCTGACTTTATTGTCGGTTTTCCTGGAGAAACAGACAAGGATTTCCAAGATACTCTAGATTTGGTTGCCTCTATTGGGTTCGACCAATCTTATAGCTTCATCTACAGTCCCCGCCCAGGAACTCCAGCAGCCTCTATGGTTGATGAAGTCCCCTTAGAGGTCAAGAAACAAAGGCTTCAATTACTGCAAACGCGCCTGCGACAACAAGCGATGGCCATCAGTGAATCTATGGTTGGCACCGTCCAGCGCATTTTAGTCACTGGTCCCTCTAAAAAGAACCCGATGGAGTTTTCTGGTAGAACAGAGAATAACCGTGTGGTTAATTTCTCAGGTGGCAAGCAGGAAGATATAGGACAATTTCTTAATCTCATGATTGACGACTTTTCTCCAAACGCTTTGCGAGGCACCATTGCTTCGTAACCCATTGAATTTTATATCAATTTAAAAGGAGTCAACCTTTTCGGGCACTTGCACTTCAAGTTCTTTTGATATGAGTTATGCTTAAAGTGTGTTTGGTGCCGAAATGGCTTGAAACAAAAAATTTGAACGATATTACAAACATTGCTGAAATGACACTTCTCCCAGACGATAATCGCCGTCTTATGAGCTTGTGCGGCCGTTTTGATGAGCATTTGCGTCTCATCGAACAAAGATTAGGCGTTGAAATTAAGAACCGCGGTAATGTGTTCCAAATCCACGGAGACGAAAAATCTGTTTCATTAGCTCAAGCTTTTATCACGAAACAGTATGCCCAGCTATCATCCAAAGATGAATTAACCCCCCATTCTATTCACTTGTCGTTGCAAAGCTATATGCAAAAATTAAATGCCAAAGAAGACGATTCTGCTGATCATTTAGATTCAGAGAGCTCTTCCATTAAAATCAAGAAAAAATTAATTAAGCCGCGCGGAAAAAACCAAAGGCAATACATTCAAAATATTCGTCAGTTTGATATCAATTTTGGCCTTGGTCCTGCTGGTACGGGTAAAACCTATCTTGCCGTTGCCGCTGCTGTCGCCGCCTTAGAAGTGCAAGATATAGAAAGAATTCTACTCGTGAGACCTGCTGTTGAAGCCGGTGAACATCTAGGTTTCTTACCTGGTGATTTAGCACAAAAAATTGATCCCTATCTGCGTCCATTATTTGATGCCTTGAACGAAATGATTGGGGCTGACAGAGCCACTAAACTAATCGAAGCAAACATTATTGAAGTTGCACCTCTAGCCTATATGCGAGGCCGCACGCTCAATGATGCCTTTGTCATTTTAGATGAGGCGCAAAATACAACCATTGAGCAAATGAAAATGTTTCTTACTCGTATGGGCTTTTCGTCTAAAGTGATTATTACTGGAGATGTCACTCAAATTGATTTGCCTCAAGGCAGTCAGTCCGGTCTTAACCATGCTATCAAAGTGCTTGATGGCATTAATGGCATTGCCTTCAACTATTTTAAATCAACGGATGTTGTCAGACACCCATTAGTTCAAGCCATTGTTGAAGCTTATCACCAATACGAAAATAAAGACTCCTAATCATGCCTTTAGACTTAAATATTCAAAACATCGTATCAAGCTCGACACCATCGCTAGAGCTGCTACAAGCATGGGCGGCATCAGCACTAGATAGCAAAGAGGATAGGTCAATCACTTTGCGCATTGTTGATGAGCAAGAAATTCAAGCTTTGAATAGAAACTACCGAGCTAAAGATAAACCAACTAATGTCCTTTCTTTCCCGAATCTTGCGCCCATAGAGATGTCAGATGGGTTTTTAGGAGACATTGTTATTTGTGCTAGCATCTTAGAAAATGAAGCTAAAGCGCAAAGTAAAACAATTGAATCTCATTGGGCGCATCTCATCATTCATAGCACTTTGCATTTACAAGGCTATGATCACGAACAAGCAAAAGAAGCTCAAGTGATGGAATCTCTCGAAATAAAGCTCTTACACCAATTTGGATATTCAAACCCCTACCTTGAGGACAAACATGGCTGACGACAGCGGAACAAATAAGGGAAGTAACTGGTTAGAAAAATTAAGCTCTGCATTATTAGGCGAGCCTAAAGATAGAGAGCAGCTTGTCTCAATTTTGAGAGACGCTGAGCAACGCGAACTGCTAGACAGCGAAGCGCTCAGCATGATCGAAGGCTCTTTACATTTATGCGACATGCAAGTCAGTGAAATCATGATCCCTCGTGGCAACATGGTCGTCGTCCCTAAAGAAGACTCTTTTGAAGCCATTTCCTCTGTTGTCGTAGAATCTGCTCACTCAAGATTCCCCGTCATAGGAGATAACAGAGATGAAGTGATTGGGATTCTTTTAGCTAAAGACTTACTTAAACATCTAGATCCAGAGCACTCTGAGCGATTTCACCTGCGAGATCTGCTTCGTCCAGCTTTTTTTATCCCAGAAAGCAAACGTCTCAATGTCTTACTTAATGAGTTCAGAAAAAGTCGCAACCACTTAGCCATTGTTGTTGACGAGTATGGCAGTGTGATGGGGCTCGTTACCATTGAAGATGTGCTAGAGCAAATTGTCGGTGATATTGAAGACGAGCATGATATCGATGATGAAGAAATGGTCAAAAAACACTCAGACCAGTCCTATACTGTTAAAGCTTTAATGCCCATTGGCGAATTTAATGACTACTTTAAGACAATGCTTGATGATGAAGCTTTTGACACCATTAGTGGCATCGTTCTGCAGGCTTTTGGACATCTTCCAAAGCGAGGGGAGTCCGTCACGCTTGAAGGCTTAACGTTTACTGTTCAAAAAGCCAACCGACGCCGTATTCAAGTGCTAGGAGTCACTGTTGCCGAAACTGAAGAATCTTAGCCATTTCTTTGCTAGTTTTTGATTTTAGCTAAATTACTATCCTATCAGTAGGATACTTTATTCGATCATTTAGATGTACTACCTTTAAGCTGTGCATCTAAAAAGATGGGCACCTCTTGCTTTTCTCTAGCGACGCGGCTACCTTAAAATTCATACTCTTTCAGTCAAAAGCCAGTTTCATTTCAAAGGAATATCACCTTGATTAAGAAAATTAAATCTTTTTATAAATGGGCTCTCCCATATGCCATCCCACTTGCTGCTGGTGCGATGCAAGTTTACAGTTTTGCGCCTTACAATATTGCAGCTGCAGCCTTTCTATCGATAGCCCTCTTGCTTTACTCGCTTAATGGCCAATCTTTAAAGCAAAGCTTTCTTCGCGGTGGCTTATTTGGCATCGGATTATTTGGCATAGGGGTAACTTGGATTTACATCAGCATTTTCGATCATGGTGGTGGCTCTGTTTACATCAGTAGCTTCATTACTGCCGCCTTCGTCTTGATACTTTCCTCTTTCACAGCTTTATTGGGGTGGATGCTTAACAAATTTTGGCCGCAAGCCAATGTTAAACGTACATTGATTGCCTTCCCTGCGCTTTGGGTGGCTATTGAAATATTAAGAGGCTGGATCTTTACAGGTTTCCCTTGGCTTTTTCTCGGTTATAGTCAGTTTAGTACTCATCTACTTTGGCTCGCACCTATTGGCAGTGTTTGGCTTATTTCTTGGGCTGTTGCTTTTAATGGTGCTGTTTTATACGAAATCTTTAGATATGTTTCAGCCGCAAAACCTAATCGAAAGTATCTATACAAACTGCTAGGCAGTGCATTGATTATTTGGATCGGAGCTGGCTCTATTCACCATAAAAACTGGAACAGCGTGAGCGACGAGCTGACTGTTGCGATGGTTCAAGCCAATATTCCTCAAGCACTGCGATGGGATAACACACAGATACAAAACATAGCCAATACCTACAGCGCTCTTACTGCTGAGCATCTAGATGTTGATCTTATCATTTGGCCAGAATCTGCTATCCCAGTCCCCTTACCTGGCTCTACAGCTTTCTTTAAAGAAATGAGCCAACTAGCCTTAAGCAGTCAAGCAGGCTTTATTTCTGGTGTCCCTGTCCAAGTTGAAAACCAAAATAAATTCTATAATGGCATGGTAAGTTTGGGTCAAGGCAACGGCCTATATTATAAAAAGCATTTAGTGCCTTTTGGCGAATATGTGCCATTAGAAAAAATGCTAAGGGGCATTATTAGCTTTTTTGACTTACCTATGTCTCAATTTATTTCTGGCGAAAAACAGCCTCCTATGATGACTAAGGGCTACACAGTCGCGCCGGCCATTTGCTATGAAATAGCGTATCCATTCACGATTCGAGACACGACTCAAAAAGCACATATGATAGTCACCATTAGCAATGATGCTTGGTTTGGTAACTCATTAGGTCCCAAGCAGCATTTACAAATGGCGCAAATGCGCGCTATAGAGACAGGGAGATATGTCCTGAGAGCTACAAATAGTGGCATCAGTGCCATCATTAATAATATGGGAGAGATCAAGGAGCGGATCCCCTCTTTTGAAGAGAAAGTATTGGTTGGCTCCTTTAAAACAGCTGAAGGAAAAACGCCATGGCTTATCATGGGGCCATGGCTGCTTGGAGTATGGCTCATAGCCTTATTTTTAATCTCTTTGTTGCCAGAAAAAAAACGTAAAAAATAATAAGTAAGTGATGATAAGGTTATTTGCTCAAGAAATACTTGGGCAAATAGCTAAATTTTTCATCTGAAAACCATAGCTAAGCTCTCCTTTTAATCCCATCAAGCAGCAAACAAGAAAGTTAAACCACTAATAAAAGATAGGCACTCGCTTGGCCTTTTAGCTCATGGTATCCTTACGACAATTCATTCCCGTGTTTAAACCATAAGAATTAGAAGCATGATGACCATTGACGAACGATATCACCCTCAGCAAATTGAACCTGAAGCACAAGCTTTCTGGGATACCAATCAATCCTTTCAAGCCCAAGAAGATCCTAATAAAGATCCTTTCTATGTTTTAAGTATGTTTCCATATCCTAGTGGGCACCTGCATGTTGGTCATGTTCGCAATTATACCTTAGGGGATGTTATCGCTCGCTTTGCTCGTATGCAGGGAAAAAATATTTTGCATCCTATTGGTTGGGATGCGTTTGGGCTCCCAGCCGAGAATGCAGCTATAAAAAATAAAGTCCCGCCCGCCCAGTGGACTTATCAAAATATTGAGCACATGAAAGGACAATTTAAAGCCTTAGGCTTATCCTTTGACTGGTCAAGAGAATTTGCAACATGCGACCCAAGTTACTACCGCTGGGAGCAATGGTTATTTCTTAAGATGTATGAGAAGGGTTTAGTCTATAAAAAAAGTGCGGTTGTTAACTGGGATCCAGTCGATCAAACCGTGCTAGCCAATGAACAGGTTATTGATGGGCGCGGTTGGCGCTCAAAAGCGCTCATTGAAAGAAGAGAAATTCCCCAATGGTTTGTTAAAATTACAGATTATGCGGATGAGTTGCTTGATGACTTAGAGAAACTTCATGATTGGCCAGAGCAAGTTAAAACCATGCAAAGAAACTGGATTGGCCGATCCCATGGCGTCAACTTTTCATTTGAAGTGGCAGACCTTGAAAACCCTCCTGAGCTGAGTGTCTACACAACTTGCATTCATACTATCATGGGGGTCACTTATGTAACTGTCGCACCGACCCATCCTTTGAGCTTAAAAGCTGCTGAAACAAACTCAGAGCTTCATGCTTTTATTGAATCTTGCAAAAACCTTAAAGTGGCTGAAGCCGAATTTGCAAAAATGGAAAAGAAAGGCATGGATACAGGCTTATTGGCCATCCATCCAATCACTAAACAAAAATTACCAATCTGGATTGGTAATTACGTCCTGATGGACTATGGTTCAGGTGCTGTCATGGCTGTGCCTGCTCATGATCAAAGAGACTTTGAGTTTGCTAAAAAATATGAACTACCGATCCAAGTTGTAGTTTCTCCTAATGGTCAAGATGATTTCACCTTAGACAATGAAGCATACCTCGATGAAGGTATTTTATGTCACTCTCAACCATTTAACGGCCTAACCATTGAGCAAGCTAAAGAGAAAATTGCATCCCACCTCGAGTCTTTAAACATTGGTCAGAAACAAACCCATTATCGTCTCAGAGACTGGGGCGTCTCACGTCAGCGTTATTGGGGATCGCCTATTCCAATGATTGAATGCTCTCATTGTGGCACCGTTCCTGTCCCAGAAAGTGATCTGCCTGTCGTCTTACCAGAAAATGTCACCCCTAGTGGAGACGGCTCCCCTTTAGCAAGCATGCCCGAATTTTATGAAGTACCATGCCCACAATGTCAAAAACCTGCAAAACGGGAAACGGATACTTTTGATACTTTTTTCGAGTCCTCTTGGTATTACATGCGTTTTACATGTCCAGATCAAGATAAACAGATGATTGATGAGCGAGGCGATTACTGGGCCCCTGTCGATCATTATATTGGTGGCATTGAGCATGCCATCTTGCATTTACTATATTCTCGATTTTTTCATAAGGTCTTAAGAGATTTTAATTTGGTCAAGTCTGATGAGCCTTTCAAACGCCTACTGACTCAAGGTATGGTCTTGAAAGACGGCTCCAAAATGTCAAAATCTGAAGGTAATACTGTTGATCCACAAAATTTGATCGATCAATATGGCGCAGATACTGTGCGCTTATTTACCATGTTTACTTCTCCACCAGAGCAAAGCTTAGAATGGTCAGATACTGGTGTCGATGGCGCGTTCAGGTTCCTAAAGAGATTATGGCGCATGGTCTCGGATCATGCGCCCTCTTTCATAAAAGAGCCGCAGATTGAAAAGTCCGGTCTCACGTCTATCCAAAAAAATATGCGACGCAAGTTACATGAGACCATCGCAAAAGTCACTGACGACATGCAAAGACGTTATGTCTTCAATACAGCTATTGCTGCCATCATGGAGCTTATCAATGAATTAAACCAATTTGAAGGCAGCGATCCAACGGATCAAGCCATTCGAAGTGAATGTGTCAAGGCGATTCTTCTCATGTTATCGCCCATTGTGCCCCATATAACGCATGCGCTTTGGCAAGCCTTAAGCTTAGGAGACATAACGCTTGCGTTGTGGCCAAACCTTGATGAGCAAGCTCTGTCTAAAGACACCTTAGAGCTTGTTCTCCAAGTCAACGGAAAGGTTCGCAGCAAAATTGAAGTGCCCGCATCTTTAGATAAAGAAGCCATAGAGAAGATGGCCATCAATGATCCCAATGTTCTTCGCCATACTGAAGGAAAAACAATTAGAAAGGTTATTGTTGTCCCAAATCGCCTAGTCAACGTGGTTGCCAACTAAATGATAAAGCGTCTAGCCATATTGTTTTGTATGCTCTGTATCGCAGGATGTGGTTTCCATTTGCGAGGCACAGTTCACACAGAAAGCTTGCCTTTTGAGCAACTTCATCTTGCGCCATATCAAAAGCCTAATGATCCTTTCGTGCAGCATCTGGCAACAGTCTTTGAGGCACATGATGTTCTCTTGAGCCCACAAGCCGACTGGCAGCTGACTCTGCACGACCAAAAGATAGAATCTCTTCCTATCGCCTATGGACCTAATGGCGAGCTAGTGCGAGAAAAATTGAAGCTAAGCATGGGATATCGTTTACACCACCACCAAACCCTTATTTTAGATAGAACTCTCCTCAATAACCGACACCACCAACTAAACGAGCC